>JAHBWT010000071.1 GCA_019636815.1 Nitrospira sp. | reverse complement strand
GTCGCAAAAATCCTTGGCGAACGGTATGCCGCCGTGGCATTCTCCAAAGATTGGGCCTCGTGGCATAAGGCCGGGCACGCCTGATCCCACCAGTGATCGCCCGTCATTGTCGTTACCCGGTTCGTTGTCTTGACTAAAGGAGCGCTTGTGGATTCTCCGAATGGCATGAACAATTCTCTCCCACAGAATCTTAGTCGCCTACCCGAACTGGCGCAGAATCTCTGGTGGAGTTGGACGCTGGAAGCTCGCCAACTGTTTGAAACCATCGATCCGACCCTTTGGTTTCTCACACACCACAACCCGGTCAAACTGCTGGCCGATGTGAAGCCTGACCGGTTGACGCACCTGGCCAAAGATCCCTCGTTTCTCCGCCAATATTCGGCTGTGTTTCGATTGTTCGACGAATATCTGGCCAACAAGAAGAGTTGGGCCGGGACATACCATGCCGATTTGACAAAGACGACCATCGCCTACTTCTCGGCCGAGTTCGGGTTACATGCTTCCGTCCCCATTTACAGCGGCGGGCTCGGCATCTTGGCCGGAGACCATTGCAAAGAGGCGAGCGATCTGGGTCTCCCGCTGGTCGGAATCGGGTTCATGTACCCGCAGGGATATTTCCGCCAACGCATCACACCCGAGGGCTGGCAAGAAGCGGCCTACGCTCCGTTCAATCGTGACGAGTCTCCCATTCATCTGGCCCTGACTCCATCGGGAGAGCCTTGTCGCTTTGCCGTCGAGATGGGCGGTCGTCGCGTGACTGCGGCGGTCTGGAAGGTGCTGGTGGGCCGCATCACGCTATATCTTATTGATACGGATGTGCCGGAAAACAGCCCGGAAGACCGTGCCCTCTCCGCCCGCCTCTACGGCGGAGATCAAGAAATGCGGATCTGCCAGGAAATCCTGCTGGGTATCGGTGGCGTGCGCATGCTGCGCTCGCTCGGCATCTCGCCGTCGGTCTGGCATGCCAATGAAGGCCACTCGGCCTTCCTCACATTAGAACGGGTGCGGGAGTTCGTTCAGAATGGTTCGTCCCACGCAGAGGCTTGCGAGCTTGTCCGCCAGAGCACCGTCTTCACGACTCACACACCCGTACCGGCCGGACATGACGTCTTCCCACACCATTTGATGGATCGCTACTTTTCGGAGTATTGGAAGCACCTGGGCCTCTCGCGCGAAGAGTTCCTCCGCCTCGGCGAAACTCCCGAATCCCAAAACCACGGCTTCAACATGACCGCACTCGTGATGCGTCTGTCGGCCCATGTCAACGGCGTCAGCCGAGAACATGGCCGTGTGACCCGAGAGATGTGGCAGCACTTTTGGCCGGGATTACCGACCGACCAGATCCCCATCCGTAGCGTGACCAACGGCATTCATGTGCCGACGTGGATCTCGCCGGAACTGCACTACCTGTACGGCAAGTCCCTCAGCCCAACCTGGACCCAGACCTGTGATGATCCGGCCATGTGGCAGCGCGTCATGGATGTCCCCGACCATGAGCTGTGGGCCGTTCGACAGACAATGAAACGGAAACTGATGGGCTTCATTCGTGAACGAGCGAGAAACGGATGGATGCAGGGGCATCTCCAGCCATCGCAAGTGATCACGCATGGGACCCTCCTGAACCCCGAAGCCTTGACGATCGGATTCGCCCGACGCTTCGCAACATACAAACGGGCCACTCTGCTCTTTCGAGACTTGGAACGGTTGAAGACCATTCTTCAAGACCGATGGCGACCGGTTCAACTGATCTTTGCAGGCAAGGCCCATCCCGCCGATGAACCGGGGCGTTATTTCATCCACGAAGTGTTGAACTTCTGCCACGACCACAAACTAGGAGGCCACATCGCTTTCCTTGAAGACTACGAGATGCATATGGCGAAGTATCTCGTCCAAGGGGTCGATATTTGGTTGAATACCCCTCGTTTTCCCATGGAGGCCAGCGGCACCAGCGGCATGAAAGCCGCTCTAAACGGTGTCCTGAATCTCAGTATCCTCGATGGGTGGTGGGTCGAGGGATACAATGGAGCCAATGGGTGGGGAATCCAACCGTTAAGCGAGCCGGTCGACGCGCGAGCTCAAGATCATCACGACGTGGATCAGCTCTATCGCGTGTTGGAACAAGAGGTCGTCCCGCTGTTCTATCAGCGTGATCGGGACGGTATCCCCCGCGGGTGGCTCCAAATGGTCAAAGAATGCATACGCACCGTCGCGCCTCAATTCTGTACCACGCGCATGCTCAAAGATTATGTCAGTCTGATGTACCGTCCCGCGACGGTGCGCATGCCGACAACATGGTAACTCGGTTCGACGCAAGGAACCGGTGCCCCCTGGAGCATTCGCGGCGGAACGGAATGCCCGGCCTGCTGGTATGGGGCATGCTCATGCTGAGCCTCATTACAACGACTCTCTATGCCGCAACTCCGACACCTCCTTCAACGGTTGAGTCCAAGGCCGCCGCGCTCTTCAAAGCCGGTGATTACCCGGCTGTGGCGAATCTGTTCAGCGAGCTGCCATCCGACGCGACACCGTCACACGCATTCCTCCGACTCGCCTTGCTGAGTTATGTCCGGCTCGGACGACCAGACGACGCGCTGGCGATCTACACCAAACTGAACCAGACCGGGAAATCACATGATTACTCCCTCCTCCGCCCCTTGGCACTCGGCCTGATCACCAGCCATGTCCGAGACCGCCACGAACACGTTCGTATCGCCGCCTACTCGGCTCTTGCGGAATTGGGCCTCCCGGAAACCGCCGCTTTGTTGGAGGACGGGTTGCTGGATGCCTCGGTTGTCGTGCGAGCGCGAGCCGCAGAAGCGATCGGGAAAGCCGGACTCGCTGGGAAATCAGGCGCGTTGCGCCGCGCATTAAGAGATGAGATGCCAACCGTCCGCATTGCCGCCATGACGGCGTTGGGTGACGCGCATGCGAGCGATGTTCGACAACGGCTCCTCGATGTCACGCGCACCGAAGACGGGCCAGAAGCCGTCTTCGCCTACGCAGCGTTGGTCAAACTGGGGTTTTCCGAGAAGCTGAACGACATCAAGAGCGCCGCGACCTTACCGGATGCTGAATCAAGAATGGCGGCGCTGGGTGCGCTGGGGCGCCTCAAGCACCCGGGAAGCCTGGCAGTCCTGTCCCAAGCCGTGTATGATCCCGATCCATCGGTGCGAGCATTCGCTGCTGGAGCGCTCGGAGAATTCGGTTCCCCAAACGGCGTGGCTCCGTTGACACATGCCATCGGGGATGAAATGGGGATGGTGCGAGGCGTCGCCGCCGTAAGTTTGGGAAGACTCGGCATCAAGGAGAATCGGCCCCTCCTGCTGGCGCTCACCAGAGACCCGAATCCTCACGTCCGTGCCAGCGCGACCGAGGGATTGCTCCGCCTCGGAGATACCTCGGCGATGTCTATAGCGACCGACCTGGCTCGACACCCGGACCCTTCCATTCGCGGCGCAGCGGCGCAGGCACTGAGCGCCTCCTCGGACGAACGAGCGCTGACGCTCCTGCAAACTCTCATCCAAGACCGGCAACCGCTCCCTCGACTGATGGCCGCCAAGGCATTACGAAAGAGCCATGCCGAGGCCGTGCCGGTACTGATTCAGGCGCTCCAAGATTCCGATGAGGCGGTGCGGATCGCGTCGGCACACAGCCTCCTGCAACAGATCACTCAATTGACCTCAGGAAAACGTCGCCGTTAACGAGGGACCCGTTATGATGAAATTTCTCAGTGTGCTCTTGCTGCTCATCGGCGCCTTCGGGGCAGGCTATTATGTGGGTCAACGACCTGTCGGTACGCTGCAGCGAACCGTCGCCGAGCTGCAACAGTCCTTAAAGGATGTATCCAGAAACGTGTTGGACACTACGCTCGGGATCGAGCGAGATCTCCGCCGGCGTCAAGGGCTCGTAGAGGCTAAGTCCAGATTGGTACAGGCGAAAGCTCAGATGGCTGAACGAAATTTCGGCGAGGCCGCCAAGGAGCTCTCCGAAGCCATCGATGCGGTAGAAGCCATCATCAAGGGAACCAAAGCCGACACCATGACGAATGCCCTACGGGATCTGGCTGGATCGCTCCGAGAAGTGAAACCGGAGCTTGCAACGGGGAAAGCGGTCACCGTGAAGAAGTTGGATGAGCTTCAGCTGAAGATGGATCAACTCCTGAGCAAGTAATTTAGGCGTTGCTCGGTTGCGAAAGAGACGGCTTCTTCCACTTCGCAAGAATGCGCTCGACACGCATCTTGACCACCATGTCAGGGTCCTTGAGCAATGGTTTGATGGCCTCACGTCCCCGTTCGTCGCCGATCGACTCCAAGGCGGCAGCCGCCGTCAACCGAGTGAACCAGTCCTGATCACCGAGCATGTCGATGAGCGGCGTGATGGCATCGCTGCTCTTGATCCGCCCCAAGGCCAGCACGGCGCTCTTCCGAACATTTTCATCCTTGTCTCGAAGCCCCCCGATCAACTTCTCGACGGCCGGCTCACCGAGTTCAACCAAGGCATGAATGGCATCATCCTTAAACTCATCGTTCCGAAGTTGGAGCATCAGGGGATCGAGCACGCGCTCATCGCGGATTTTCCCAAGCGCCAAAATGGCGTATTTGCGCACTTCCCAGTCGCGCAGCAGTTTAAGCAGCGTTTCAACGGCGGGAGACCCCACCTGACCCATCGCTTCGATCGCAACTTCCCGCACCTGCCAATCCCCGTCGCGCAACGCGCGGGCTAATGGCTCCACACACCGTTGGTCGCCCATTTCGCCAAGCGTGATGACGGCCTCTCGACGGACGACCCAATCAGGATCATTGAGAAGATCGATCTGGATATCGATCTCATCCTTGATCTGCTCTTCCTCAAGCGCAACGGCCTCTTGTTCAACGGTACCTGAATCAGCAGGAGGAAGGTGCTCGGGCTGCGCCGAATCATCCACGACGTCACCGATGGGACGCTCGCCGGTGTGATGGCCGAGGGGGTTCATACCCGGCGATGAAGATGTGGGGTCTTGCTCCATAAAGAAAAACTACCAAGTGCAACTATCTGAACGTGCCCGTTAGCTTGATGCAGTGGCCGCTTCTGCCTTACTTCCAGCCGCTCGTTTCCTCCGTTGTGCAAGAGCCCGCCTCTTCCGCTGCTCTCGTTTCAATCGCTTCTTCAGAGATCTTAGCGTGGTGTCTCCTTGCGGATTCTTGTGGTCGGTGAGCTTGGCGGCAATCTTCTTCTTGAGTTTCGCTTCTTCCGGCTCCGCTGCCCGCTTCTTGGACATCGATCTGTGCCTCCCCTTCGATAAACGAACACTCTATCAGCTGATTAATGAGAAGAGGCAGTCTAGTAGAGACCTTTGGGCACTGTCAACCTGGATGGAATCACCGCCGGTGAAGTTAGGCAAGCACTAATGCAGCGACCGAAGCTTCCACTGAATGATCAACAGCGAGCATCGCCAGAGCCCAGCGATTACGCCTGGCTACCCAGAGGTCACCCTGAAGATTTCGAGCGTAAGCAGCCATCCCGGATGAAGTCCGGTCAAACACTGGCCTAGCATCGGCAAGTGCTGAGGTGGTTCGTCCGGTAAAGGTCTCTAAAAACCACATGAGCTCCGGACGGCGCTCGCCGACGATCTCGACTTGCACATAGGTCAACCCCTCGCGCTCCATGCCCAATTGCATAGCCGCTCGGCGGGAAAGATCGAGGATTCGCCCTTTCTCATAGGGACCTCGGTCGGTAATCCGCACATAGAGATGTTTGCCATTGTTCAGATTGATCACCCGGACCACGCTCCCGAGAGGCATGGTTCGATGTGCCGCGGTCAAGGCTTCCATATCGAACAGTTCACCGTTCGCCGCCTTCCTACCGTGGAACTGCGCTCCATACCAAGAAGCAACCCCTCGATCCTTGATGCCGACGTCGAGCTGCACATCCCCTTTGGGAACCCATGAGCAGGCCCCCAACGAGAGGCAGAAGATGAATGCCAGAGGACTTGAGAAGGAAAGCCGATTGTGATGAGAGTAGGTGTTCATGCTATAAGCCGCCTCCCTCTGCCGACATCGTTCACTTCGAGGACGAGTGAAGATCAGGGTATGAAAGGTATGCGATTTCGACAACACCGACAGAAGTACCAGTTCCCCCCCACCTCCGTATGGAATTCCCTGTTGATCGATGAAGAGAGCGAGCCTGTTCCCGAAATGATGACGGGTCTGTTCGTGGCCCCTATATAAATGAGCGCGCATTGAAATTCAACACCTGAAGCCGACGATCGATCTGTCTCCTTAGCGACGAGCTCCCACATGTGAATTCGCACATCGATGCCGTCATCCGCCATTCCGAATCCATATGGCCATATTGACTGCCTTGGAGGTTGTGAGTAAGATCCCGACTCATAAACGCAACGTTGTCGTTTCGAGAGCGAGACCACTTCAGTCTCCACGGTTGTTCGCACCGATATCACTTTCGTGATCGACGTCCACAACATTACAAAGCGGTACGGCCATCATACGGCGATCGATCGAGTCACCTTCTCGGTGGCCAAGGGAGAGGTATTGGCATTTCTTGGTCCCAATGGCGCGGGCAAAACGACCACGATGCGAATCCTGACGTGCTTCATGCCGGCGACTGAAGGCTATGCACGCGTCGCGGGGTTTGATTGCACCGATCAGCCATTGGACGTGAAACGGCAGATCGGCTATCTGCCGGAAACTCCGCCGGTCTACCAGGAATTCACCGTCACCGAGTACCTGACCTTCGTCGGGCGACTCCGTGGCATGACGGGACAGAACCTCACGGCGGCGCTCGACCAAGCCATCGGCAAGCTTGAGCTGGGCTCGGTACGCCATCGGTTGATCGGGAACCTTTCGCGCGGATACCGCCAGCGCGTGGGGCTGGCGCAAGCGCTGCTCCATGATCCTCCGGTCCTGATCCTCGACGAACCGACGGTCGGGCTCGACCCAAAGCAGATCATCGAGATCCGGGAGCTCATCAAGAGCCTGGCCGGCTCCCATTCCGTAATTCTCAGCACGCACATCCTCCCGGAGGCCACCGCAGTCTGCCAACGGGTCGTCATTATCAACAAGGGTCGTATCGTCGCGGAGGACACGCCCGAACAATTGTCGGCCCGATTACGCCAATCAGAGAAGGTTTCCATCACCCTCAAGACCGCTCCCGCTGACTGCGAGATGAAACTCCGGACGATCCCCGGCATTCTCAATGTACTGCCGGGACAGGCGGGAGGAAGCTTCCTCCTGGAATGCGAGCTGGGCCGTGATTTGCGGGATGAGATCGCGCGTCTGGTGGTCGCATCCAACTGGGGGTTGCTTGAACTCCGGACCGTGTCTATGACGTTGGAAGACGTCTTCCTCCAGCTCACGCGCCACGAGGATCACCTCGCAGAACCGGCAGAGGCCATGGTCAGCGCCTCCGTCGAACGGATGGACGCATAGGTGTACCCATGACCCCGGTGCAGGCCGTCATCGCGAAAGAACTCCGCGGGTACTTCGTCTCTCCCATCGTGTACGTCGTCGGAGCGGTCTTTCTGCTCATCTTCGGACTACTCTCCTATCTCTATGTCGGATTTGCCGGGGCACAAGCCATCCAGCTGATGCAAATGCAGGGAGGGGCGGCCCAAATCAACCTGAACGACCTGGTCTTCCGAAACCTCTTTGCCAGCGTGCGGATCGTTCTGCTGATCATTTTGCCGATCCTGACCATGCGGCTGTTCGCGGAAGAACGGAAATTGCGGACGTTTGAGTTCCTGCTGACGTCCCCCATCAGGATTAACGACATCATCATCGGCAAATTCGTGAGCGTTTTGCTGATCTATCTCGGTCTACTGGGATTGACGGTGTTAGTCCCAACCGTGTTGATGCTGTTCAGCGATTTTGACTGGAATCCAATCTGGACCGGTTACCTGGGGATGGCGCTGCTCGGGGCGTTGTTTCTCTCCGTGGGGGTCTTTGCGTCGGCGCTGACGGAAAACCAAATCGTCGCCGCTTTTGTCAGCTTCGGCATGCTCTTGACGATCTGGTTGATCGCCGGTTTGGGGAGTCTGCTCGGAGATACCACCGCGGGCCGTGTCATCTCGTATCTCTCATACATGGAGCACTACGATCGCCTCGTTCGCGGGTTGATCGACACGAGCGATCTCATGTACTTCGGCAGCGGACTCGCGCTCATGCTGTTTCTCACACATCGCGTCGTGGAATCGACTCGCTGGAAATGAACCTACGATCCATTCCCCTCGGTCTGATCGGAGTCCTACTCGGAATCGGCGGCATGATCGCCTACAGCCTTCGACCCGACTGGCTGTGGGCCGTCACGATTGCGGAGGGGACGGCGCTCATCTCATTAGTGTTGTTCTTCGTCTTGCATTTCGAGACCGTGAAGGCGTTCTCCGGCCGGCGTTCCACAAAGATGGGGCTGAACAGCGTCCTGATGGTCCTGCTCTTTTCGGGCATCCTGGTCATCGTGAACTTTCTCGCGTCCCGCCACTCTGTGCGGTGGGATCTCTCGGAAAATCAGAATTTCACACTCGCGCCGCAAACCTATCGTGTCCTCAGAACGTTGCCGCGTGACGTCAAGATCACCGTGTTCACTCGGGAAAAAGATCCCGGCTACCAAGCATTCAAAGAACGGTTGGAGAGTTATCGACAAGCCTCTTCCAAGCTCAGCGTGGAGTTCATCGATCCTGAGAAAGAACCTAAGATGGCCCAGAACTATGGGATCTTCCGGACCGATACGGCTATTTTCGAGAGCGATGGGCAGACCATCCGCGTCACGTCACCGTCTGAAATCGAGTTGACCGGAGCCTTGATTCGTATCTCCAAGGACTCCAAAAAGCGTATCGTGTTTGTCGAAGGTCACAGCGAATTAAGCGTCGAGGATAAGGAACGCAACGGCTTGTCGATCGCCAAAGAAGCCCTCATTCGCCAAGGGTACGACGTCGGCACCGTCTCGCTCCTCAAGGAGTCAGCCGTGCCGGACAACACGTCGGTGTTGGTCCTGGCCGGACCACGCCGTTCCGTCATGAAGGACGAACAGGACCGTATTCGGGCGTACGTGGACAAGGGTGGCCACCTGTTGGTGTTGGCCGATCCCGATACCCAGACCGGCTTGGAACCATTACTCGCCCACTGGGGTCTTGGGCTAGGTCCAGGCGTGCTCGTGGACTTACAAGACCGGCTGGCGCAAGGAGATCTCACTGCGTTGCTGGTCAGAACGTTTACTGAGCATGAGATCACACAGGACCTCACGTCCGCCGTGCTGCTGCCCCTCTCACGGCATGTGACCTTCGATGAGGAGGTCGGGAAAGACTGGGACTTCGTGCCACTCGCCCGAACCTCGCCCAACAGTTGGGCTGAAACGAACATGCAGGGCCGCGTCGTGAGCTTAAGCGAAAAGGAAGATGTGAAAGGGCCGCTCCCCATGGCCGCTGCGTTGTCGCCCAAGAAGGCCCCGGCAGAAGGCGAACCTCGTCCGGCCATCGCAGTCATCGGCAACTCTACTTTCGTATCCAATGCCTTCTTCAATTTTCCCGGCAACAGCGACTTCTTTCTCCATACGGTAGGCTGGCTGGCCGAGGAGCGAGATTTGATCTCCATCGCACCGAAAGAGCCGGCGTTGCGGCCATTCACGCCCAACCCCACCCAAGAACGGACGCTGATTTACATTCAGGTCGTCTTCCTTCCCCTCTTGACGTTGCTCACCGGCATTCTCGTATGGAGAAAGCGCAGACGATTATGATAGACCCTCATTACATATCTTTTGCAGGATGGTCAAAATGGCTGTCCAGCAAGGCCGCAGCGAGTGAGGGGCCGAGGCGTACTCTCTGGAGTACGTTGAGGGTCTGAACGATGCGAGAACGCAGCTGGCGGCGATTTTCACCATCCTGATATGCGTTACCTGCCCACATTCCTGATGTTGGCGATTCTCGCTGGGCTAGGCGGCTATCTCTACCTCGTGGAGTTTCCTGCCAAACAGCGAGAAGAGAAACAGGAAACCGAACAGAAGCAACTCCTTCCTTTTCCGGAAACAACTATTACCGGACTCTCGATCACGACCGCTCAGGGACCGATCGCGTTCAAGCTGAACGCCCCGGGGAAATGGTCGATCGTAGCCCCGCTTCACACAGACGCCGATAACCGCGAAGTGCAGGCGCTCATTCGAGCGCTGGTGACAGGGACCGTCACCCGGACTCTCGACGCGCAAGCCACCGCCTTGGCGCCATTCGGGCTCGATCAACCCGTGACCACCCTGACCATCACAGCGGGGGCGCAGCAGGAAACCATCGCTATCGGCGACAGCGGTCCCCTCTCCAATACGTTGTACGTCCTTCGTGCGTCGGACCAGCGCGTGTTGCTGACGACCCTCGCACCGAAAGACTTCATCAATAAATCGTTGATGACCTTTCGACGGAAGGAGCTGTTGCGATTCGCGCAAAACGATGTCGAACGAGTCCGCCTGACGTATCCGACAACTGAAATCGTGATCGACAACATGGCGAAGGATAAGCCCAGGCCTTCATGGAAGATCATCTATCCTGTCGAAACAGAAGCCGATCAGAATGAAGTCCGGTCATTGATGTTTCGATTGGAGGATCTGAAGGCACTGGGCATTATCGACCCGGGACCTGAACGAGACACCATCGGCACGACCCTCACGACGCACAAAGTGAAGATCACGTTGTATACCGCCGGCGGGGACCAGTCAGTCCGACTCTATCAACCGGACCCTCAAAGCGGGGAGGCGATTGCGCAAACCACACCGGATGGGCCGCTCTATCGCATTAACCCCGTTCTGATCAAGGACCTGACGAGGGATCTCTTCAACCTTCAGGATAAGCGACTCCTTGGGCTCGATTATACGGACATAGCCATGTTGTCGGTGAAGACGCGGGATCAGCAGTACGTGTTGATCAATCAAAGCGGCGAGTGGGTACTTGAAGACCAGCCCATGATGAAGGTCAGCCAGGAAGCCGCCGATCTGTTCGTCAGCCGGGTGGCGAACCTTCCTGCCGAAGAACGTGTCATGAAGCAATCCGCACCGCTGGCCCCCTATGGGCTATTGGCCCCAAGTGCTGAATTTGTAGCTACGGGGAAAGACGGCAAGACGGTTGGAAAACTGACGCTCGGCAACCGGGCAGGCGATCTTCTCTATGCCACCGGCCAGCGGCTCCACGGGGTGTTTCAAGTGCGTCCTGATCTTCTCGCTCAAATTCCCTCTAAAACGGAGCTCCTCGCCAGATCAAAGGACGGTCCAGAAGCCAGACGCTGACCGTTTCATCACGTTGATCGAGATTCTTGTGGGATTGGACTTTCCACCTTTCACGTTCTGAGAACCTGCCCTCACCCTCCTGCCGGTCGCGCCATCAATTCCGGTAAACCATTACCTATGTAGGGCTAGACCGAATTCAACCCCTCTCGTAGGATCCAGCTCTGACACGTGAGTCCATGAGGAGTTTGATCCCCATTCCTTCAACCAAGCAGGAATCAAAAACAGGCGGCACCACATGAAACACATCCATACGACCATAGCCCAAGCTCATCTCGCAACCGTCCTTCTTGCTGCCATCAGCTTGGGGACCTATGGCTGCGCGGACACCGCGTCGGTCAACCCAGTGGTAGAGCTCGCCAGCCTGACCATCACCCCTGGAACACTTCAACCGACATTTAAAAGCTCAACCACCCAGTACAGCGTCGACCTGACCAGCGACATCTCGACAGTGACCATCACTGCTCAACCTGCGGTCTCAGGGGACCGCGTGACCATCAACGGTCTGGCGACGACAAGCCGCACGATTCCACTCGGTCTTGAAGGGTCGACGACTTCTGTGAGCATCGTTGTGTCGGAATCGGACAGCAATTCGAGAACCTACACGGTTCTCATCACTCGATCCGGCCCGGGAGGGAACAATTCGTTACAGAACTTGACCGTATCGCCCGGATCCCTGGCCCCCGCATTTAACGCGAACGAACTCATATATTCGGTTAATGTCGGCAACACCGTCTCCAACGTCGAGGTAATCCCCACGCTACAGGATCCGACTGCGACAATGACAATCAACGGACAGAACGCTGTTTCTGGCTCATCAAGCACAATTGCGCTCAATCCGCCCGGCCAAAGCACACCCATCACAATTATCGTGACGGCTCAAAATGGAAATCAGAAACCTTACCTGGTTACCGTGAATCGGGGGATCTCGGGCAATAACTTCCTACAGAGCTTGACCATTACACCCGGAACTCTAAATCCGGCTTTCAATGCCGGTACAGATGGATACTCGGTCAACGTCGCAAGCAACGTGGCCAGCGTCGTGGTAACGCCGACGGTGGCCGATACTACTGCGACCATGAGAATGCGTGTGAACGTTGGACCACTCACCGACATCGCGTCAGGCGTAGCCCAAACTATCACGTTGCCTGGACCGAATTCGCACACCTTTGTCACCATTGAAGTGACTGCCGAAGACGGGAGCCGGAAGAACTATGTCATCCTTGTGGATAAAGTGGCTTTGGGCGATAACAATCTATCGGCGTTGACGGTATCCCCTGGCTCCTTGATCCCATCCTTCGCTCCAAATACCACGGACTATACGGTAAACGTGGCGAGCGATGTCGCCAGCGTGGCCGTTTCCGCCACAAAGGCTGTTCCGAATGCCGTGATGACCGGAGATGTAACCGCTGGGGCAGGAAACTCAACAGGTAACGCGACCATTTCACTCAACGGGCCCGGGACACCAACAAACATAACGATCAACGTGACCGCCCCGAATGGAGGAACGCCCAAGACCTACAGCATCACAGTCAACCGGGCAGCATCGAGCGATAATAATCTGTCGGCATTGACGGTTTCGCCAGGCACCTTGGATCCTGTCTTTGCTCCGGGAACTTTGCCCTACACAGTGCATGTGGCCACCGACGTGACCGAAGTAACGGTCACTGCAACTAAGGCCGATCCGAATGCCGTCCTGTCTGGTTCGGTCCTAGATCCTGGAGCGGGGCAAGCAACCGGTCAAGCAACCATTCCGCTTGGTGGTCCGGGGTCCGATACCCCTGTATCAATTACCGTGACCGCCCCAAATGGAGAATTCAAGACCTACACCATCACGGTGAATCGAGCAGCACCAGCAAGTGACAACAACCTATCGGCACTGACGGTGGAACCAGGGCCCTTAGTCCCTGATTTCGCCCCAGGCACTACAGCCTATTTTGTTGACGTTCCGTCCAGTGTCGGCAGTGTAACCGTCTCCGCGACCAAATCTGATCCGGCTGCCGTGATGTCTGGTTCGGTGACCGCCGGATCAGGACAAGCAACGGGCCAAGCAACCATTGATCTCCCCATACCACTACTACCCACGCCGGTGACGATCACAGTCACGGCCCCGAATGGAGATTCAAAAACATACTCCATTATCATTACCCGAGCATTACTCTAGGCATGATAGAACTCACCGTTGGATTGAAGAGGCCAACAGATCGCAAAAGCCTAGGTGAACATGAATTGTTCGTCTCTTGTTCTGCCCATCCAGCCACTCGGCATCAGGCTGGCAACCGGCTGAGACCACGAAGCAATACTCTGTTTTAGAATTCCCCCATCGCACAGCTCGCAATGCATCGCTAGGCTCCCCAGCACAGGGCCATTTGGACTCTTGACCAGATCCGTAGGATCGGCTATACAATCCTCCCCCTACTCACCCCATAGGTAGTATGGATAGATGGATTCTCAGTCCGCACGCGCCATTGGGATTCCTCATCCCACCTGACAGCAGGGGCCACCTCAATAACTTCAACTTCCGAGATTCGAGAAAGTGATTAGGTTGAACATGAGACACCTATTTCTGCTCGCTGGACGATTTCTACCTGCTTCCCTCCTCCTTGCCCTTGGCTTCATTGCCTCTGGCTGCGGAGACTCTGCCACAGTGAACCCAGTGGTTGAACTCGCGGGTCTGGAGGTCGCGCTCACGAACGGATCCGCAACACTTCAACCGGCCTTCAATGGCGGAACCACTCAATATAGGGTCGATCTGTCTAGCAATATCGAGAGAGTAACCATATCCGCTCGGCCAGCGGTGTCCGGCGATACCGTGACCATTGATGGCCAGACGACAACGAGCCGACCAATTACACTAGATCCGCCAGGATCAACCACCGTCGTCAATATCGTGGTATCAGAATCAACCACCAACTCCAGAACCTATACAGTCAGACTGATTAGGGCGGGTTTAGCTGGGAACAACTCGCTACAGAGCCTGACCATGTCACCAGGGGCGCTGCCTCCCCCTGGATTCAATTCAGAAACGCTGAGCTATTCTGTCGATGTTGCCAGCAACGTCGGAAGCGTCGCCGTGACCCCGACACCTTCAGATGCAGCAGCGACCATGACTGTGAACGGGCAAGCCGCAATCTCCGGGCAACCTAGTACTGTCACACTGGGAGAACCGGGTTCGAACACCCGTATTGATATAGTTGTGACTGCGCAGAACAACATCCCGAAAACCTATACGATTTTCGTGAATCGTGGTGGGTTATCTGGCAATAACAGCCTCCAAAGCTTGACTGTGTCGCCGGGAACATTAGCCCCCACATTCAACGCCAACCTACTTACCTACTCAGTCGATGTGGCTAATAATGTCGGAAGTGTCTCGGTTACCCCCACGAGACAGGACTCAGATGCGACTATCGCGATAAATGGGCAAACTGCGACTTCTGGACAAGCCCACGCAGTGCCCCTCAACGGCCCTGGCCAAAGCACGACCATCACGATTGTCGTAACGGCCCAGAATGGGAACACGAAAACCTACCTGGTTACCGTGAGTCGCGGGGTATCCAACAATAACAACTTGCAGGGCTTAACCATTTCACAAGGGACGTTGTCTCCCGCCTTCAGGGCCAGTACTACCGACTATACGGTAGAGGTTGCCAGCAGCGTGGCGAGCGTCGGAGTAACCCCAAGACTGCAAGATAGTGATGCGAGCATGACGGTGAATGGGCAAACCACTTCCTCCGGACAGACTCGAACCATTCAATTGGGCACACCCAATTCGACGACCCCGATCATCATTATTGTGACCGCACAGAATGGCACTCAGAAGGTCTACACCTTAACCGTGATCAGGGCGGCCCTCGGAGGCAATAACAACCTCCAACGCCTCACCGTGTCGCCAGGTCCGTTGGTTCCTGCCTTTACGTCGGGAACCACGAACTACTCGGTGGATGTGGGAAGCAGCGTGGCGAGCGTGACGATCACGCCGACGCTGCAAGATACCACCGCGACCATGACCGTGAATGGGCAAGTCACCAACTCCGGACAGGCCCGAACGATTACGTTGCGAGCAGCGGGTTTGAACACCTCGATCCCTATCGTGGTGACGGCTCCGAACGGCAGCTCCAAGACCTACACCATCACCATCGACCGCGCGGCGCTCGCGAGCAACAACAACCTGTCGGTGTTGACGGTGTCGCCAGGCTCCTTGGCTCCGGCCTTTGCACAAAACACCCTGAACTACACGGTGGACGTGTCGAGCACTGTCACCAGCGTGAATGTCTCGGCAACCAAGGCCGATCCAAATGCCGTGCTGTCGGGTGACGTGACGGCTGGAGCAGGAACGGCAACGGGTCAAGCGACTATTCAACTCGACGGGCCAGGAACCAGCAAGAATGTATCGATCACCGTGACGGCGCCGAACGGAAGCTCCAAGCTGTACCGCATCACCGTGAACCGTGCGGCGCTCGCAAGTAACAACAACCTATCGGCATTGAGCGTAACACCGGGCAGTTTGGCGCCCGGTTTTGCCTCTGGCACGCTGAACTATACGGTAGGCGTGGCGACCGACATCTCTAGTATTAATGTTTCTGCAACCAAGGCCGATCCGAATGCCGTAATGTCGGGTGACGTGTCGGGTGGGACGGGTGTTGCCACAGGAGAAGCGACCATTCCGCTCAACGGAGCAGGAACAAGCACATCGGTGTCGATCACCGTGACCGCCCCGAATGGCAGCCCCAAAACATACACCATCACTGTGAATCGCGCCGCGCCTGCGGCTCCACCGGCGCCGGCGAGCGCACCGGACCTGCTAACGGAGGATGACTCCTGTCCTCTTCTTGAACCTCCTGATTCTAATAATCCTGATCCTGATGGGTGTTTCCCTGGCACGAGTAGGTCGGACAACATTACCAACGTCAACACACCAAGGTTCAGGATAGCTCCGCCGGCGGCGGGACAGACTCCGAACCTCTATGTCGATGGGGCCAGAGTCGATTCGACCTTCGAACAGGCAACCAACACCCTCACACCGACAACGGCATTGAGTGACGGGGTCCACGCGATTACCTACACGATGACTAATGCTGGGGGCGAATCTGGCCCAAGTCCGTCTTTGACGGTGCGCATCGACAACGTAGCTCCAGGGGGACCTGGAGGGTGAGGAGGGTGAGCCTACCAACGGCGCGACTATTTCAGCAGCAATAGCAACGTTCATCACCCGTACACATTCCGAAGGACGGCGGGATAGCGCACCACCCTGACCCGATAGTCCAGCTAGAGATCGCGTTAGCTGTCTCCTAGCCCCTCTACCATTCGTAATCCTCACGATTCCTCGGCCGCTCTGTTGACCCGACCGATCACGTTCGTATACGTTTGATTGCGTAGTCTGCGTCATTTGTCATGACAATTCGGTCTGGAGCCCTCTCTTGACCCACTGACTACCCATCTATATTCATCTAACACGAACGGGCCCGTCACTTGAAACAAGCAGAAAAATCGGCAGCTTTCATGGAGCGCTTCTCCACCGTCGTGAGACCATATCTAGCCATCAGTCTTCTCATTGCCACTGGACTGAGCGCCCACGGCTGTGGCGACTCCGCAACCGTAAACCCAGTGGTGGAACTCGCCAGCCTGTCAGTCGATCCCGGCACACTCCAACCAGCCTTCAGTGGCGGAACCACCCAGTACAGCGTTGATCTTACCAGCTCCACCACCACCGTGACCGTAAGCGCTCAACCAGCAGTATCCGGTGACAGCGTGACGATTAATGGTCAGGCGACGACAAGCCGAGTCATTACATTAGATCCTCCAGGATCAACCACAGTGGTCGATATCTCCGTTTCGGAATCAAACACCAGTTCTAGAGCCTACACCGTCAGGCTGGTCAGAGCCGGCTTAGCCGGGAACAATTCGTTACAGAGCTTAGCCGTATCACCGGGAACCCTGGCACCCGATTTTGATCCTAATACGCTGGCCTATACGAGCACTGTCGCTAGCAACGTCGGAAGTGTCACCGTAACCTGCACCGTTCAAGACTCCAATGCGACGATGACGGTGAACGGGCAAGCCGCCACTTCCGGACAGGCGCGCGCCATAACACTCAATGGTCCCGGCCAAAACACGACTATCACAGTTACCGTAACGGGCCAGAATGGGAACCCGAAAACCTACTTTGTTGCCGTGAGTCGCGGGGTATCCAACAATAACAACTTGCAGGGCTTAACCATTTCACAAGGGACTTTGTCTCCCGCCTTCAGGGCCAGTACGACCGACTATACGGTAGAGGTTGCCAGCAGCGTGGCGAGCGTCGGAGTAACCCCAAGGCTGCAAGATAGCGATGCGAGCATGACGGTGAACGGACAGGCCACTTCCCCCGGACAGACTCGAACCATTCAATTGGGCACACCGAATTCGACGACCTCGATCATCATTATTGTGACCGCGCAGGATGGCACTCAGAAGGCCTACACCGTAACCGTGATCAAGGCGGCCCTCGGGGGGAATAACAATCTCCAAAGCCTCGCCGTGTCGCCGGGATCCCTGGACCCTGCATTCAGCGAAAACACCACGCGGTATACGCTCAATGTCGGCAGCGGCGCCACCGGCGTCAGGGTGACCGCAATCCTTCAAGACACAAGCGGGACTCTGGAGGTGAATCAACAGGGAACCCCTTCCGGTCAGGTCCGCACCATCGATCTCGGGGCCCCGGGATCGACCACGGAAGTAGAGATTCTCGCGATCGCGCCGAATGGAAACTCTAAGAGGTACATCGTTACCGTAAACCGAGCGGCGCCCTCCGCCGACAACCATCTATCGGCATTGACGGCGACACCAGGTATCTTAGACCCAGACTTTACCGCCGGAACCCTGAACTACACCGTGGATGTGGCGACGGACGTGACCAGCGTGACCGTTTCCGCTACCAAATCCGACCCGGACGCCGTGATCTCCGGCGATGTCCCCAATCAGGGGGAAGCGACCGTTCAACTCGACGGGCCAGGAACCAGCAAGGACGTATCGGTCATCGTCACGGCGGCGAATGGAAGCTCGAAGACGTACCGCCTCACCGTGAATCGAGCGGCGCCCTCAGCCGACAATAATTTGTCTGCGTTGACCGTATCATCGGGAGTTTTATTCCCCGCCTTTGCTCCGGGCAGGTTGACCTATACGGTCACCATTCCTAGCAGCGTGAGGAACGTGACCGTCACCGCGACCAAGTCCGATCCAAACGCCGTCATGGCCGCGTTCGGATCAGTCATCGCCGCAGCTGGAACGCCAACGGGCCAAGTGACGGTCTCACTGGGAATAGGGACAAGCTCGTCGATCGCCATCACCGTCACCGCCCCAAATGGAAGCGCCAAAACGTACCGCCTCCTCATAAGCCGGCCGTTCCGCTAGGACGGCGCCGATCGCCCTGATCTTTCCACAATCCACCCACCAAGGCCTCTCGAACCCATCTTGTCCACGCCACTGCAATAACCTGCTGCTTCGTGGCGGCACACGCATCGACTCCATGTCGAGTTCTCTGACCAAGAAGATGTGGGAAGGGCCTGTTCCCGGTGTGACGAGAAAAATCTCAGCCGAAATACACCGCAGGCAAGGACTCCAATAGACGATTCATCATCCTCCTAATCTCCGGATCCGATCAGTTGACCCGACCGGTTAAGATCGGCTATACGGTAAAAGGCTGGCGTTCAGCCTTACAAAAGTCGTGGTAGGTACCTGTGAACCCTCTTGTAGTCTCCACGCCTACCGTTTGGGTTCATCGTAACGGACGGATCTACGCTCCATGGACAAGAGCAAGTCACGTGTGTCGACCGGCATCAAACTGAAGCGCGCGTTTGCCGTAACCGGGCAATATCTAGCTACCATGCTTTTCGTGGCGCTGGCCTTGGGAACCTATGGCTGCATGGACACCGCTTCGGTTACCCCAGAGGGTCAACTCGCCAGCTTGACCGTTATCCCTGGAGTGCTTGCTCCAGCTTTTTCCAGTGATATCACGAGCTATACGGTCGATGTGTCGACGGAGAATACCAGCATCACTGTAAGAGCCACCCCGCAAGACAGTGGAACAACGATGACGATCAATGGGGTGACAACAAGCTCTGGGCAGGAACGCAACATCGCTCTCCCCCAGGCTACGACCAATATTATTATCGTGTTGACGGCGACGAGCGGAACTCAAAACACTTACGTCGTCATTGTGCGGAAGGTCAACAACAATCTGTCGGCGTTGAGCGTGACACCGGGGTCCCTGGCTCCCACGTTTGCTCAAGACACTTTGAACTATACGGTCGACGTCGACAACGACATCACCAGTGTGACGGTCTTCGCCACCAAAGCCGATCCAAATGCCGTGATGTCCGGATCGGTCATTGCCGAGGCAGGCACAGCAACCGGCCAAGCGACTATTCCGCTCGGGGGACCAGGGTCAAGTGCTGAGATATCGATCACCGTGACCGCATCGATCGGAATTTCAAAGACGTATCGCATCGCTGTCAACCGAGTAAACAATAATCTGTCGGCGTTGAGCGCGACGCCGGGGCCCCTAGTTCCAGCGTTTGCTCCGGGCACCTTGACCTACACGGCGAACGTCGGCAGCGATGTCGAGAGTGTGGGCGTGTCCGCGACGAAGGCCGATCCGAATGCCGTGATATCCGGATCGGTGACTGCCGGAGCAGGCACAGCG
>JAHBWT010000070.1 GCA_019636815.1 Nitrospira sp. | reverse complement strand
CTCTGGAAGGACGATCCGACTGAGATCAGCAACCGGCTTGGATGGTTGACGGTGCAGGATCAGATGCGGCTACAGATCGATCAGCTCCAACGTTGTGTATCAATGGCGAAGGAAATGAAGGTGAAGGACGTTGTACTGCTCGGGATGGGAGGCAGCAGTCTGGGGCCGGAGGTACTCCGGACGGTGTTTGGGTCGCAGAAAGCGGCTCCTCGCCTGTGGGTCCTGGACTCGACCGTTCCCGGTTGGGTTCGACAGGTAACCAAGTCCATTTCTCCTTCAAAGACCCTCTTTCTCGTTGCCAGCAAATCCGGAGGCACGATCGAAGTCATGTCGCTGTTCAGCCATTTTTGGCTCCTGGTTTCAAAAGCCAAGGGCAATCATGGCGGGAAACAATTTGTTGCGATCACCGATCCAGGCACCGGCCTTGAGCAGATGGCGAAGGAGTATGGATTCGGCCAGATCTTTACCAATCCTGACGACATCGGTGGACGGTATTCCGTCCTCTCTCTGTTTGGGCTCGTGCCGGCTGTCTTGCTGGGGCTGGACATCAACCGACTCTTGAACCGAGCGACCGAGATGGCTGAGCGATGCCGGAAGGAGGATGAGGTAACTGCCAACCCCGGCGCGTATCTCGGGGCCGCCATGGGGAGTCTCGCAAAAACCGGGCGGGATAAAGTGACGATCATCGCCTCACCGTCCCTCTCGACGTTCGGTCTTTGGGTGGAACAGCTCCTTGCCGAAAGTACAGGTAAAGAAGGGACCGGCCTGATCCCCATCGCACAAGAACCGGTCATGAAACCAAAGGCGTACGGAAACGACCGCTTCTTTGTCTACCTGAAGCTCAAAGGGGATAAGAACGGACCTCTCGATCAAGCAGTTCAAGCGCTCATCAAGGCCCATCATCCGGTCCTTCAACTGGATCTCAAGGATCGGTATGACTTGGCAGGCGAGTTTTTCCGATGGGAATTTGCGACTGCCGTCGCCGGCCACTTGCTGGGAATTCATCCCTTCGATCAACCCAACGTCCAAGAGAGTAAGGACAACACCAATCGTGTCCTAGACGCATATCAATCCACAGGACGGCTGCCTGAGCAAGCTGGCACGGATCCGAAAAAAGTTGAGCACGCTCTCACGAGCCATCTTCAGCCCGGCACCTATGTCTCCATACTGGCCTATACGACTCCATCACGTCCGCTCGAAACGGCGATGGGCCGGCTGCGTAAGGCCCTTATGGCCACACACCGTGTGGCCACCACCTTTGGGTACGGGCCACGGTATCTCCACTCAACGGGACAGCTTCATAAAGGCGGGCCTAGCACGGGCATCTTTGTGGAACTCGTGGATCGCATGAAGCCAGACCTCGCCATCCCAGGCAAACCCTTTTCTTTTGGAACCCTGGCTCAGGCGCAAGCTGCCGGCGATCTTGAATCGCTCCATGCGCACGATCGTCATGCGATCCGTATTCCACTCGGCCCAGATCCAGCTGCAACGGTGAGCCGCATTGCCGCCGGTTTTCAACCATCCACAAAGCCAGGACGACGAGTCCTCAAGAAGCGACCTCGTCGCGTCGCTCGTCGCTGACATGGCCGTCATCCTGGAAATCGACGTTGCGTGTCAGGGTGAGGAATGGGCGCAGAAGGCGGCCGCTTTCATCCTGACGATCAGTGAACAGGCTATTGAGTCCTCCGGCCGATGCGTGATTGCCCTTTCTGGAGGATCGACGCCGAGGACGCTGTACCAGACCATCAGATCCCCCGAATGGAATACCCGGTTCAATTGGTCCCGTCTCGTATTTCTGTTTGGAGACGAACGTTGCGTCGCGCCGGAAGATCCCGACAGTAATTTTGGGATGGCACAACGTGAATTGTTTCAGCCGTTGAACGTGCCACACGATCGTATCCATCGAATGAAGGGTGAATACTCTGATCCAACGGCGGCCGCTGAAGAGTATGAGAAAACTCTCCGGGACGTGACGGCGTGTCCGGCACCGGCGGTACCTCGTATCGATCTGGTCCTGCTCGGTCTCGGAGACGATGGCCATACCGCATCGTTGTTTCCCGGTACCGCAGCCCTGCAAGAACAGTCCAAGCTCGTGACGGTCGGCCAAGCTCCGACCGGTATCACGCATCGCCTCACACTCACCCTAGATGTCTTGAACCGGGCGGCTGTGGTACTGTTCATCGTCACGGGGGCCGGAAAAGCAGAAATGGTCCGCAGAGTGATCGAGTCCGAGTCAGATCGTTCTCTGCCCGCTGCGAGAGTTTCCCCTGAGTCAGGACGACTTGTGTGGATCCTGGACCAGGCCGCCGCGCAACACCTCACAAGAAAACCATCGAGTTGAGACCACACATGATTTTGGCCGGTGACATCGGCGGGACAAAAACGAACCTCGCCCTCTATGAGTGGGCCAGCGAGCGAGTGGAGCCGTTGCGTCTGGAGAGTTTTCACAGCGGGGATTACACATCCCTCGAAGACATCCTTGTGGAATTCCTGACACCGCCGCAACCGCCTCGGCCTGTGGAGTCACGAGAGACCACGGAGGGTGGCAAGGGGGACCAAGCCGACGCGCGACCTTCTGAACGGGTGAAACTGGCAGCAGCCTGCTTCGGCATCGCCGGACCGGTCATCGACAATCGCTGTCAAACAACAAACCTCCCCTGGATCGTCGACGGGCGGGCGATTGCCAAAAAGTTCGAGATTCCACGGGTCCAATTGCTCAACGACTTGGAAGCCACCGCATATGGAATTTTGTGGCTGCGACCAGACGAGCTGGAAGTGCTCAATGCCGGGAGTCCGCCGAAAAAACGGCAAGCCCTCGCGCTCATCGCTGCCGGTACCGGATTAGGGGAAAGCATCCTGTTCTGGGACGGGAAATCATACCGTCCTATGCCGTCCGAAGGAGGCCATACAGATTTTGCTCCCAACAACGACCAAGAAATCGAACTGCTTCGCTATCTCCGAAGCCAGTATCTTCATGTGAGCTACGAGCGGATCCTGTCCGGCCCCGGTCTCCACGCAATCTATGAATTCCTGCGCGACACGAAGAAAAACGAACCGACATGGCTTGCGGAAAAGATCAAGATCGGCAACCCCGCCGCTGAAATTGCCCAAGCCGGATTGCAAGGACAAGCCGAGATCGCCAAACAAGCGCTGGATCTCTTTGCATCGATTTATGGCGCGGAAGCAGGGAATCTCGCCTTGAAGGCCCTCTCGCTTGATGGCGTGTACGTGGGCGGTGGTATCGCCCCGAAACTCATCACCAAACTCAAAGATGGCATCTTCATGAAAGCCTTTATGAATAAAGGTCGTTACAAGAAATTGATGAGCCAGATGCCCGTGAAAGTCATCATGAACCCACAAACCGCCCTCCTGGGCGCCGCCTCCGTTGCCGAGGCCCTCTCGCACGCTCCCGCACCATGACCTCCCACAATCTCGATGGCTTCAAGAAAGCCGCCGCGTTAAAGGCGGTAGAATTTGTCCGGGATGGGATGGTCGTCGGTCTTGGGACCGGATCGACTGCCAAACACATGGTGATCGCGCTCGGCGAACAAGTCCGCGCCGGAATGAAGCTGCGAGGCGTGCCGACCTCCCAAGAAACGGCCACACTCGCCAGGGAAGCCGGTATTCCCCTCCTCGATTCGGAAACTCGATGGGAGATCGATATCGCAATCGACGGAGCCGACCAGGTGGATCCAGAGTTCAATCTCATTAAAGGCGGCGGCGGGGCACTCCTGAAAGAAAAGATTGTCGCAGCCTCGGCGAAACAATTCATCGTGATGGTGGACCATACCAAGCAAGTTCCTATCCTTGGGGGATCCTTCCCTCTGCCGATCGAAATCATCCCATTCGGCTGGGGTAGCACTGCCCGCGAGATCGAGGCGCTGACCAAGAGTCGTGTGGTCCTCAGAGAGCGAAACGGAACGCCATTTAGAACCGAGACAGGGAACCTGATCGTAGATGTCCATATCGACCGGATCACTCAGCCCGGTGGACTCGAAACGGCCTTGAATCTGATCCCCGGCGTTGTGGAAACCGGCCTGTTCGTCGGTCGAACGAACATCTTGATCGTCGGCACACCTGAGGGGGTCCAGACCCTCCATGCCTCACAGAAAAAATGAGTCGATCAACCGGCGAGAGATGTTACTGCGTTTGGCGAAACAGGCACGTTTCGTTCTGTGCCTTCCACTCGCTCACCCAGTGAGCTCATGATCAGAAGCGTCCGGGACTGCAGCCACCACGATCGGACCCAATGGAGTTGAGATGAATGACGATGAGCTTCTCAGGAGCAGCGATCCTTACCGACTCCCTCGACATGTGATTCCATCCCACTATGACTTGAGGCTTGAGCCGGACCTTCCAGCAGCAACATTCACTGGGCGGGTCGCCATTACCCTAACGGTCAAGCAGGAGACGAGGACCATTCTCGTGAATGCGACCGATCTCTTTGTCGCATCCAATGGAATCGAAGGGCAGAATGGACGGAAGATCGACGCAACAGTTGAATTGGAACCCTCGCTTCAACGCGCACGAATCGTGTGCCATCAATCCCTTGCGCCGGGCGAATGGCGGCTCAACCTCTCTTTTCATGGAACACTCAATAATCAGCTGAGAGGGTTCTATCGCAGTACCTATAAAGACACGTCGGGCACCGTGCGGACCTTGGCAGCCACCCAGTTTGAAGCCACGGACGCCCGACGAGCTTTTCCCTGTTGGGATGAGCCGGATTTCAAAGCCGTCTTCTTAACGACGCTCATCGTCGATCCACAGCTCACGGCGATCTCCAACACCTCGGTTGTTGCAGAGTCGCTGGAACAGAATAAGAAGGTGGTACGGTTTGCCGAGACCATCAAGATGTCGACGTATCTTGTGGCGTTCGTGGTCGGTCAACTCCAATCAACCAAGCCAGTCTGCATCGGCAAGACACCTCTGCGAATTTGGACCGTGCCGGAAAAGCAAAACCTCACAGCCTTCGGCCAGGAGATTGCCGTCGCGTCTTTGAAGTTCTTTGAAGACTACTACGGTATCCTCTACCCCGGCGACAAGCTGGATCTGGTGGCGATTCCCGACTTTGCCTCCGGCGCGATGGAGAACTTCGGTGCCATCACGTTCCGCGAGACGGCGCTCCTTGTCGATCCACGCGCAGGCACCCATGCCGAGCTTGGGCGGGTGGCCGATGTGGTCTCCCATGAGAATGCCCACATGTGGTTTGGCGACTTGGTGACCATGTCCTGGTGGAACGGATTGTGGCTGAACGAGGCCTTTGCGACATTCATGGAAATGCTCGCGGTCGACGCGTGGAAACCTGAATGGAAACGGTGGGAGACGTTCAGCGTGGCCCGCGCGGCGGCGTTCTCGGTCGATGGGTTGACAAGCACCAGGGCGATCGAATACCCGGTACGGGCGCCGAAAGATGCGGAAGCCATGTTCGACGTGTTGACCTATGAGAAAGGGGCCTCGGTCCTTCGGATGCTGGAGCAATACATCGGGCCGACTGTCTTCCGCGACGGTGTGCGGCAGTACCTCCGCACCCATGCCTATGGCAATGCCGATACCAAGGACTTGTGGACGGCCATCGGCGCGGTCGCGCACCAACCGGTCCCTGAGCTGATGAACGGGTGGATCTTTCAGCCGGGCTTCCCCTTGGTCACGGCGGAGGTGAGTGGCCGGGAACTCAAGCTGTCACAGCAACGATTCACTTATCTCACACAACCACACCCATCCGAGGAACTGTGGCATATCCCCATCCAGATTCGTCTGACGATCGGTGATCGCACCGAAAAACGGCAGGTTCTGCTGACGGAACCGGAAGCGACCGTGCCGCTGCCGACCGGCGTGACAGCCTTATTAGTCAATGCGGAAGGACATGGGTTTTACCGCGTCCACCATGACGGGGCTCTGCTCCAGCAACTGCTCGATCAAGACCGCGATCGTCTAGCGCCAATTGAGCGGTTCAACCTTGCCAGCGATGCCTGGGCGACGACGGTGGCCGGACTGATGCCGCTTGGCGACTATCTCACACTCACCGCCTATTTTAAGAGTGAACGTGACAAGAATGTCTGGGCGGTCTTACTCGACTCATTTTCCTTCCTGAACAGGATTATCGTGCCTCACGACCGGGCTTCTTTGGAAGCTTTGGTATGCGATCGCGTGAGCCCGTCCGTGAAGAATCTGGGCTGGGATCCACAGCCGGGAGAATCCAACCTTATCCGGCAATTGCGGGGAGACCTCCTCGGTGCTCTTGGGCGGAAAGGCAACGACCAGGCGACTCAACAGCAAGCTGTGGAACGGTATCGGCAATATCGAAACGACCCCTCGGCCGTTGATCCGAATCTCGTGCCAGCTCTCGTGGGCATACTCGCACATATCGGGGACGAGGCCCGCTATGAGGAGTTTGTAGAACGCTATCGAACAGCAGCGACCCCTCAAGAAGAACGGCGCTACCTCTTCTCGTTGGCCATGTTCCATTCGCCGGAATTACTGTCTCGAACGTTAACCAAGACGATCAACGGTGAGATCCGCACGCAAGATGCTCCCTTCATTGTCGCGGCCACGATGATGAATGTGCATGGCCGCGAACTGGCCTGGGAGTTTGTGAAGACACACTGGGATGAGATGGACCGGCTATTCCCGAAGCAAGGCCTCCGCCGCATGTGCGGCGGAATCATCGGCCTAGTGACCCCTGAGCTTGAACAAGATGTGCACAAGTTCTTTGCCGCACGCAAGATCGATCTGGGTGGGAAAACGCTGGATCAATACCTAGAACAGCTCCGTGTTACGGTCTCATTCCGGGAACGAGAAGGGCGCACAATAAAGGCTATGCTCGCCAACGCAATACAATCCTGAAACCACGGTGGATACGATGATGCGTGGAGTAGGTCTTATGAGTGTGACAGACCAGATCAGAAATAGGCCTGGCCTTGGAATTCGCATGATTCGAGGATCCGTTGTATGGCGAGTTGCGGAGAATTAATGATGCATGATTCAAGATTCGACCCCTTTGCGCGACCCATTGCCCGACCCCAGGCAGTTCTTGCAGTTCGGATTTTCCGTCATGATCGGGTCGGTGACACTCAGCGCGATCTATCTCTGGCTGGTGTTTCTGCAATGACCATGACTCTTGGTATCTGGAGATAGTGCTGGCGATTACGTGAGTGGATTCCGTCGGGGTTTGTTAAGGTCCATATGTTCCGGTTCGGTCCCGGAGTAGAGGAGGGATGTGGGGAAAAGAAAGGAGCGTCCCTTGCCACATTGGGCCGGAAGGAGTCTCCACCAAGACCGGTCCCGATTTTTCCGGAAGTGTCAGGGTGAATACGGTTCCTTGGCCGACCGCGCTCTGCGCTTCAATCGTGCCGGAATGCTCTTGGAGAATCTGATGGACAATGGATAGACCGAGCCCGGTCCCTTCGTGCTCCGTACTCTCATGTTTCGTCGTAAAGAAGGGATCGAATATATGCGGAAGGTCTTCAGGTGCGATCCCACATCCGGTATCGGCCATCTCGACCTGTATCCAGCGGGTACCGTCGAGCTTGGTCAACTGACGCGTTGTAACGGTCAGCCGTCCTCCACTGGATTTCATGGCGTCCATAGCGTTCAGTATGAGATTCATCAGCACCTGCTTGGTCTGTTGGCGATCTACCATGGTGAAGGGGAGTGATTCCGCCAGTCGCTTCTCGATGGATACGTTCAGGTCGGTTGCTTTGATTTCGATGAAGTGCAGGCAAGCGGTGACGATTTCGTTCAGCGATTCCAAGGAAAATCTTGGCTTCATATAGCGTGCATAGTCAAGGATCTCTTCGATGAGACGCTCGATTCGGGCAAGGTCTTCGGTGACCACCGAACCGAAGGAATTCATAAATTCGGGATCATCACGCCGAGATGGCGCCAGTTGTATGAATGTTTTGATGGATGTGAGCGGATTTCGGATTTCATGGGCGAATCCCCCGGCGATGGTTTCTAACGAACGGAGACGATCTGCACGTCGAACGAGGAGCTGGGAGCGCTTCCAGTCCTCGTAGAGCATGGCATTGTCAAGCGCGATGGCAGCGCTGTTCGCCAATGAACGGAGAAGGTCGAGTTCGTCCTGGGAATAGAACGCCAAAGAGGGTTTGTGTCCGAGGTTCACAAAGCCGATAAGCCGAGTCTTGTTCACGAGAGGAAGGCACACTTCGGAGTCCAGCTTCGTCAGTGTCTCGAGCAAGGTTTCCGTAAGACTCCTATCGTGTTCCCAAAACCCATGCTCAAGCTCTTCCTTGACGATCGGTTGGTTGGACTCGAAAAGAAAGCTAGCGAACGGTTCGATGTTCGAGAGCCGAACAGCATTGATCTGAGCTTCGTCGATCCCGGATGATGCCTTTAATGCGTAATGTCCTTGTTCCTTTTCAAGGAGGAACAGTGAAATCTTGTCGATTCGCATGACGGTTTGTAGCGTGCGGACGATCTCGCTCTGTAGATTGGCAAGGTTGAGATTCATGGCCATGGTATGACTGAAGCGAGTCAAAGTGTTGTAAGCATCGTACCGACCGGGGAAGAGAGCTTTGTTGAGAGCGGATTGGAGGCGTGGCTGGATGGTGACATATAAGACGGTAAATACCACGGTTGCCACAACGAGAGAGCTGGCCAGGGTTGTGGGAGCGAGATTATTCAATGCATCGGCTAGAGATATCAGGGCGAACGAAAAGGGAATGAGCGGGATATATGTAGCGCTCATGGAGGCGAATAGCGCGGCATCAAGAAGCTGGTACCGCAGGATTGCGACTGAGATGACGACAGCTAGCAAAAAGACGAAGCAGTATCCAAAAGGGTAAATTTCATAGCCGAAAGCCGGGAGGAAGTCGATGGAGGCCAAATATGCGATTCCGAACGCAATGTGAACGAACTTGACCTGCTGGCGTTTAATCGGTGTTGTAATGGTGCGATACGCTCGCAGGTAATCAATAAATGCAGCCGCCATGTAGGAGAAGAAGAGAATAAAAAATGGTAAGCTACTTGGCCCATACTTTGGGAAATAGCCCCACCAATAGTGATTGGTGCCTATAACGAAATCCTGACGAATAAGAACCACGATGGCCAGCAGTGTTGCGATTCCATATCCGATCCAAATCGAATGACGACGATGTCGCTGGAGGAATTCCGAGGAAAATGCATAGAACGCGACTGAAATATACATCACTCCAACGTTGTCGAGCTTAAACCACATCAAGGCTTGGCTAGGTGAGGTCGTTGAAATTCCGATGCTGGTCCCGACGAGCCATAGGGTGCTGCTGGCGCAGAGAAAAAGAAAGTGGCGATGGGCGCGGGATTTGCGGTTGGCTCGGTAGACCAAGATTCCAAGTCCTAAGATGGTCACCCCTATGAGAAACATAGGGATAGCGTGAAGATTGAGCACGTAAGTCGGTTCAGAATTCATTGCATCTCTTGCGCGATACGGCTTTGTGCGATGCGGAGCAGATGTTCGTCGGTGATATAGCCTTGGGAATTTCGAAAACGTGCAAGGCGGAAACCAAGCGAGCGGCCAGCGGCGATAATGTGCGAGGCGTGTGACGGATCGGCCTTGCCCAGCGAATAATGGCCTTGCCATCCAATGGCGGTCAAAATCATGGTCTCGGAGAGGCAGCCGAGTGCTTCCCCTGGTCCGAGACCAAGGTCGAAGTGCACATCGACATCAGGTGTTTGGACTATGGCAGACTCGATGACAACGACGTCCGGCCGCATATGAGGAATCTCTTCCGAAACGTTCTTTGGTTGCGCCCCATCAATCACGATCGCGCCCGGTTTCAGATGGTTCGCAGTTATGAGGGTGTGCGGGTTATTGGTGACGGCGATGACGATGTCGGCCTCACCGACCCGATCGAGGTTGGGCATGCCTTCCACGGCTGTGCGCTGATTCTCCAGTCCCGCCACTAAATTATGAAGTGCATCCTTCTTAATGTCGATAATAAGAAGTTTTTTAACAAGACGAGCCAGCATTTTCGCGCAAGCGGAACCGACTGAACCTGCTCCACCGATGATTGCTGCGGTCGCATGCGGCAGACTGAGATTGGTCAGAGCCGCTGCGTGGAGAACATTTTGGACGGCAATCGCTGCTGAATGAGGATTGCCCGTCGTGAGGCCAAGACGAACCTTCTTCTCCAGATCCTTTCCATCTCGGGTAACGATGGAAGTGAAGGCTCCTAATCCAGCGATCATTGCCCCCATCTTTTCCGCGAGTTGAACAGCCTGCAGCACACGTTGCCGAGCCAGCGGAGGGTTGCGAATCATTTGCTCCGTTGTGAGTGGAGAAATCAGTATGGCGCCGGTCGTGGGAGTGCCATCTGCTAATCGGAGGCCGGTAATGTAAGAACCGACGAGCGGCCATTGATGGCGAACCCATCGCTCCACGAGCCATCGGGGGGAAAATTGGGCGAGTGGAAATTTTCGATGGACGTCTTCAAGTGTCCGAGGATGGCCGATAAACGCGAACGTAATAGGCGTCACCAAGAGACGGGCGATGGGATCTGGTAAAAATTTGATGGCCAGATCTCGAAGGACTTGCGTCAATAGCCCAAAGCTTTGCCACAACATTCGCCAGGAAAAGCCGATCAACCGGTTTTTTCCTAATGAAGAGTCGAGGGCGGTGCTCGAGTTCAGTGGGAATTGGACAGGAAGGCTCTGTCTATCGAGATTAACGGAACTTACAGTTTCTTGACCGAAGCCGGTCGGCAATCGATAGGAGAGCTGATAAGGATTATCGGTAATGAAGAAGGAAAGAATAGATCGTGGGCTGGTGGTAATAAGTGTTTCACGGGTTTCCTCGTGAGTCGAACCTTTTGATGCTTCGAGAGTCCGCAGATAGGTCGCTAATTCCCGTAGTGCGGAGCCGAGCACCTGTTTCTCCGACGTCCGCAGCGGTGAGAAGTTCACATCGATACAAAATTGAGATGTCGGACCGTCAATTTCTTTCTCCACGGCCATGACTCGGCCGGTCAACGGCAGATACGCCACATTGCGGCTGAAGTAGAAGAGCGCGAAAACTGGGGTGCCAACTGCAGTTTCATACTCGCTTGAAAACGAAACAGACTCAAGACTCAGGTCCTGGGTCACGCCTCTGGTCAACGCCCCTTGAAAATCGACAATAACGGGCAGACTGATCACAAGTCTGTTCGTTACTGTGATTTCCACAGCTCACCTCCTTGTCACAGCATTGCTCAATTGATTCTGAAACATTGTTCACACACGGTGGAGAACTATCTCATCCCAACCGCCGTTCGATAACCAAGAATTGGGTGCGATTTTAGTGAGTGCCATGATCTATTAGCAATACTGAGTATTACGTAACCTTCGTTTTACCGCTTGTCAATGAAGGAAAGGAACAGATTCTTACGTACGGAACAAATTGCCTTTGGAATCAATAAAACCCATCACGCATGAGTGGCTTCTGTGAATTTCCTCGCAAGTTCAGCCCTTCGTTGATATGTCTAAGAAGGAGTGAAGAGGAAGTTTAAGTTAGTACTGGGCTGTGTAATGTGTGGTCGGCCATTTCTGAATAGAGCCAGAACGATGCGGCAGATTCTCAATCGCTATGTTATGCCGATGGCCAGACAATCCCGACCAATGGACGATTGGCTGGGCCTCGTCTGGATGGGATGCCTCCTGGTGATCTTGACGAGTCCCACCGTCGTCTTGGCTGGCGCACTCAGAATTTTTGATCACAGCGCTTCCGGGACCGCTCAGGGAGGCGCCTTTGCTGCGCAGGCCGACGATCCGTCCGCCGTGTACTTCAACCCGGCCGGCATGACGCAACTGAGCGGTATGCAAACCAGTGCCGGGACTCTGTTGATTGGTGGAGCTACCAGTTTCACCAGCCCGTCCGGAGCAACGGCACGTGGAGACTTCGACGGCAGTGTAGCCTTTCCACCCCCGAGCAACTTCTATATCACAGCCAACCTCAGGAAAACTGGGGTACCCATATTGGAAAATCTTTCAGCAGGGATTGGTGTCCTTTCTCCTTTCGGCCTCCTGTATGGCTACGCGAACGATGCGCCATTTGCCACCGCGGCAACGCGCCAATCATTGCCACTGATTGATATCAAGCCAACGCTAGCCTATAAACTGAATGACTACGTGTCGCTTGGCCTCGGTGCAGACATCTATACCTTCGCGCCATTTTTGCGTTCCGGAGAAGTTTCGACGCGCTTTCTTTCATCGGGGGGACCGGGCTTGCCCTCGCCTGGAACTCCGATGGAGATTACCGGCAGTGATACGGCTGCCGGGTTTAATGTGAGTGCATTGTTGACTCCTTTGCGGAATGCCAATGGGCAACCGGTGGTCAATGTGGGCCTGGTGTACCGCACGCAAGCGACACTCCATTTGGGAGGCCAGTTTCTTGCCAACGGCATTCGGGTGGCCGACGCATCGACCACGCTGGTGCTTCCGCAAATATTTACAGCAGGCATTGCCGTGTGGCCGATTCGTGATAACGCACGTGAGTGGAAGCTTGAATTGGATGTCGATTATACCGGGTGGAAGTCGGTGCGGAACCTGGACGTGCGATTATCGTCCGGAGCTACCATTGCGTTCCCGCAGAATTGGCGAAGCACCTATACGTTCATGGTCGGGACTGAGTATAAATGGCTGCAGCCGACGCTGCTGCCGGATTGGGATGTAGCCCTGCGCGCAGGCTACTGGCATTCCCAAACACCAATTCCTGATCAATCATTCATGCCGACCATTCCAGATGCAGATCAGCATGCTGTCTCAGCGGGACTGGGTTTTCTCTGCAAGGGGCCTGGCCGCTTTCTGGGCGTGATCCCGTGCGGTACGACCGATGGTCCCTTGTTCTTACCGAAAGCAATCGGGCTGGATATGGCCTATCAAGCCATATTTTATGAACCACGGACCGTTACGGGAAATCAGAACCCGATCGCCATCCCAGGGGTCGTTAACGGGACATATAACACCACATATCACGTTGGGTCGATCAATATCCGGGTCAATTTTTGATTCCTTTCACTTCTCAACCGGCCAAGCCCCGTAAACAGAGGCTGATGCTGCGAAGAGGTGTTACGGTCTGCCTCGACCTGGAGATTGAGCGTTCCGTCACTCATCATACGAACATGCAGCGCTTTGACATGGGCAAACACTCCGATGCCTTGGACCGATTCCAGGATTCCTCGCATTGAGACCGTCGGACTCACCGCTCGATTCAGTACTTTGGTTAGTCGGTCTCTTACACAATCAGGGGGTCGGCCAATGGAGTCGGATCTTGTACTATGCATAGCCGAACACTGAAACAAATTGACCACCGCACCGCCAAAGCCAGTAATGTATACTGCTCCTTCCTAAGGCAAAGGCCGAGTGAACTGAGTAGACTGTGGCTGATCCAGCAAGGAGGGATCAGCCAGGCCCCGTAGTATCAGTGGCGCGATCAGTTTCTCGCGAATGCACCGAAGACGTGTGAGTTCACCCGGCGAACAGAACGGGAAGCACGCTTCCAGCGCAAGAATGCTCGGCTGAAGAACCTTGTCAGGGAACTCACGCTCGAAGCGATGTGGAGGGATAGCCATGAGCCGGCACACCTCGGCGACCATCGCCAAGCGAAATGCATTCGTCGTGCAGCGCCTACAGCCCCTGAAAGCCCCGAGTATCCGTTCTGGGGCTATCGGCGCATCTAGACCTACCTGCGGTTTGTGGACGGGGTGTTGATCAACAAGAAGCGCGTGTTGCGGTTGATGCGGGCCCAGGGGCTGGCGCTGATGAGCCACAATGGGTGCCAACCCACGTCGGTCGCATTCATGACAATATGTGCCACACTCGGAATTACACAGGCGTTCACGAGTTACAACACCTCCAACAAAAACGCCGACACGGAACGACTCATGCGCACGCTGAAGAAAGAACTTCTCTGGCGCCATGAGTGGACGAGTTACCTGGCTTGGAACGTGCCCTGGCAGAGTGGGTCAACTGGTACAACACGAGGTATTTGCATTCAGCGCTCGGGTATCGGATACCGTGCTCTGTCGAACAAGAACACCGAGCCAGCCACAGCACTCAGTTCGTAGCCGCTTGACTAATGAGGAGCATTCACTATTCCGGCCTCAGCTTCAGGCGGAGAATAGGGGATACTCCAGCAGCCTTGCCCCTTCGTCACCTCTTGTGGCATCATGAGCATTCCTTGGGAGGGCCTTATGGCCTCATTGCTTGAGTACGTCGGATCCGTCCATATCTTTCTTGGACCTTACAGGGGTAATCCGATCGCATTGTATTTGCAACGTACCGAATCTGAGTGTCAGATTGGGCCCAAGGTCTACCCTTGGAACGATGTCATGGGAATTGGCGAAACACCCAACAAAGCTGCTGCTGATTTTGAAGAAAAGTGGAAAACCAATGGTTTAACGGCAGACCTATATTCGGGCCCGGCATGGGAAAAGGGCATTAAGCCCGAAAAGCCCGCTCCGCCGAAGCCTGCGGCTCCCCCACCAAAGCCTGCTACCCCACCTGCACCCGCGGCTGTTCCAGCATCTCCCTCTCCCCCCTCACCTGCTCCGGCTGCTTCCGCTACAACCGCGGTTCGATCAACCACGCCCTCGGCTGCAGAGGCTCCTGATACAGCTTCTGCTTCCCCGACACAACCGCCTGGAAAGCCCGTTTAGTCTTCATTTGACACACAACACAGGCGCTTGTCGGACTCATCCGGGTATGTCGTCACGACTGGCATCCCGTACAGCCAATTTGCTGTGTTTCAAGCCATAGCCTATGTAGACAAGGATGCCGATGACGGTCCATACCACGAAGCGGATCCAGGTGACCTGCGGCAACCCGACCATGAGGTATAGACACGCACCGATGCTTAAGAGCGGTACGAGAGGCATCAGGGGAAGACGAAAGGGGCGGGATTGATGGGGCTTGGTGTATCGGAGCAGCATCACACTGAAACTGACAAGCACAAACGCGAAGAACGTACCGATGTTGGTCATATCGGCCGCTTCCCCGATTTGGAAGAATGCGGCCAAGACCGCAACAGCGACGCCGGTCAGAATGGTCGCACGATGCGGCGTCCCGAATCTTGGATGAACCTTGGAGAACCCTGGGCTCAGAAGCTGGTCACGTGACATCGCAAAGAACACCCGGATTTGCCCAAGCATCATGACGACTAACACGCTCGTAATGCCCGCCACGGCGCCGAAGGCCACAATGGCAGCGCCCCACTTGAAACCGACGAGATTCAGCGCTTCTGCAACCGGCGCATAAACATCAATTTGGCTCATAGGGACCAGGCCGGTAAGGACGGCGGCGACAGAGATATAGAGCACGGTGCACACAGCCAACGAGCCGAGGATCCCCAATGGAACATCTCGCTGAGGGTTCTGCGCTTCCTCTGCGGCAGTCGACACGGCATCGAACCCGATATACGCAAAAAAGATGATTGCGGCTGCGGCCCGAACTCCCTCAAACCCGTTCGGCATGAAGGGCGTCCAATTTTCTGCACTCACCGCAGGAGTCCCGACGGCGATGAAGAATACGATCACCGCAACCTTCAAGATGACGATCACACCTGCGGCGCGAGCACTTTCTTTAATTCCCACGACCAGGATGGCTGTGACCAACAACACGATAATCGCAGCCGGGAAATTGGCAATGCTCCCTTCAGGCCCTCCAGCCCAATGCGGCGGGTTGGTCGCCCAATACGGTAGTTCCAGGCCTGCGAGTTTGAGCAAGTTGTTAAAGTAGCCGGACCACCCGATTGCGACTGCGACGCAGGCCACACCATATTCCAGGATGAGGTTCCACCCCGTCAGCCAGGCGAGAAACTCTCCCAGCGTCGCGTAGGAAAAGGTGTAGGCCGACCCGGCTACCGGGATCATTGCCGAGAATTCGGCATAGCAGAGGGCAGCCAGTGCGCACGTGAATCCGGAGAGGATGAAGGAAAGGACAATTCCAGGACCGGCTCCGGGACGGTGTGTATCGCCGACTATGGCAGTACCCACCAGAACAAAGATGCCCGTCCCGATAATCGCACCAATGCCAAGCGCCATCAGGTCCCACACCGTCAACGCTTTTTTAAGTCGGTGCTCGGGTTGGTCGGCATCGGCCAGAATCTGATCGATAGATTTCGTTCGAAGTAGAGAATTGCTCACGGCCGCCCCTAGGCCCATAATGCTGGATTGTGACCTGTCCGGATCAATAATCGGAAACTGCTGATCAGTTCAATATATGGCAAGGGAACGGCGATACGGATTAGTGGCAATGGCGTGAACTGGTCAAGACGGCTCATGCGCGAGTCCGACGAGCCGCCCGTAACAAGGCTTCAAATAGCCGACGATGAGCTATATGTCGTTCGAATAAGAATTCGGGGTGCCATTGAACGGCAAGTAGAAATCGATGACTTGAGGATTCAATCGCTTCGATAACTCCATCGGGTGCACGGGCGCTTGCCATAAGTGACGGAGCAACCCTCTTGACCGATTGATGATGCGAGCTATTGACCATGACGGTACCGCTTGCAACTACCCTTCTCAGAAGGCTCTTGGGTGCGACAGTTACCGCATGAGAAACATGGATCGCTTTCACCTTCTGACGATGGTCCATCGCACTTGGGACCTGTGCAGAAATGTCCTGAAAGAGGCTCCCTCCACAGGCGACATTCACTGTCTGCATTCCCCCACAGATCCCCAAGAGTGGAAGATCCCTTCCTCTGGCCTGACGGACCATTTCCAGTTCAAAATCTGCGCGACGCTCGCTGACCATCGGAAACTTGTAGCGCTTCTTTTCGCCATAGAGCCTTGGCGGAAGGTCCGGCCCGCTCCCTGTGAGCAGGAGTCCATCGACACCATCCAGAAGCCGTCGTCGAGCAGCTGAATCAGCTACTAAAGGTAGAATTAGGGGAATGCCACCAAGTTCTTCAACGGCTCGAATGTACCGGGCCCTTAGGAAGTAGGTAGGTTCCGGTCCGCCCATATCCTTCCTGTCACCAGCATGAAAGTCTGGTGTCACGCCGATGACAGGCTTCATATCACTGCACAGGATCGTACGTCGGATCGTCGTACGTTGATGAAGGTGTGTTTGACATCCCTTCGTTTTCAGCGGCAACGCCGAGGAAACGAACCGGTCTATCACCGGTTAAATGTTCGGGGGTAATGAGATAGGTTCCGTACACGCTGGGCACCCAGATATTCATCGCCGTTTGTTCGCTGAAACCTGAAAAAACGTAGGCGAGGCCACCCACAAGCCCACCACCGATGGCAAAGGCAGCCTTAAATGGAAAGTACAAAATAGTGGCGGCCGCAGAAGCCGCTCCCATACCGGCTCCGGTAGCTGTCCCTTGCTGTTGGTCAACGGACGACGCCTGACTCCATGCTGGGGTCACGAGCATCGAACAATAGGTCACGACAACGACAAGAATCACCATTGCAAGCCTCACGTGATGCCCCCTTCCTCTTCAAAAGCGCTAACGAGCCCCTACATCAACCACCATGGCGGTTATACTGACATGCGTTATAACAAATTCGTGTGTGAATGCAAGCCCCCTGGCTGATTTGCACATCATAGCACTGATGACGGGCAACTTGGGATCAGATCCAGTTCGCCTAAGACGGAAGCGAGGATTTCCTCGGTGCGGGCGCAGACCTCCTGGTTCAATTCATCCATCAATTCATCGGCGTCCATTCGTTGATTCTCTTGAGCGAGACCAGACCGCAGTCGGAGATCCAGCTTGCACCGACAGAGAGCTTGTGTAAAGACATCCTCAGCACGTTCCTGATAGTACAAGGCCTCATCCGGGTTGACCCCTATTAAACTTCCCGCGAGCCGATCTTCCAGCCCCAGGGTCCTTCGAAGCGCCGTGAATTGACCCGTGCCAATCTCTACAACAACCTGGATGCCCGCTTTCCAACTCCGTTTTTTGACATTGAACACGCAGGCCACTGCATCAGTTTTTTTCTCTACTGGCTCGGGGCCGAAAAAAAACGTAACTCGAAAGGCCGGGAGGTCTCGCGTTGTATCTGATATCATAGGATGTCATTGTACCATGGTTCACGCCATGACCGTCGATTGATTGACGCCTTTTTATCTCAAGACTAAGATGCCATTCCATGAAAAGCGGTACGCATCATAGGCAGATCCTGGCGATCCAAGAAGCGCTTCGAGATCTGCAGACGGTTGACGGGTGGCTTTTCTACGATTTCCGCGGCAGCGACCCACTTGCCTATCGCGTGCTGCTCCTCGACCCGCCTCGGCACATCACTCGTCGCTGGTACTATTGGATACCGACCACCGGAGATCCTGTCAAACTTCTTCACAAGATCGAACCACACGTGCTTGATGAGTTACCCGGCCAGGTCCAACACTATGTGTCATGGGAACAGCAACGGATGTTCTTGTCATCCCTCTTGCGCGGTCGACGACAAATCGCCATGCAGTACTCACCGTTCAACGCTGTTCCATACCTGTCACGGGTCGATGCGGGTACGGTCGAGTTGATTCGAAGCTTCGGGCTCGAAGTTGTCACATCAGCCGATCTCGTGCAACGATTTGAGGCAGTTTGGACGGATGAACAGCTGGAATCCCACCGGTACGCTGTTGCCACGCTCAGAAGCATCGTCGATGACGCCTTTTCTCATGTCGCCTCCTGCCTCAATCACGAACGTCCTCTCACAGAATACGACCTTCAACAATTCATCCTCTCCCGCATGCGCGACACAGGTTTGACGACATCCAGTGCTCCGATCGCCGCGGTGGACGCTCATAGCGCTGATCCTCATTATAGCCCGAGTGAATCGAGATCCTCTCTGATCACCCATGGCAACTTGATTCTGATCGACCTATGGGCGAAGCAAACTCTCCCAGGATCCGTCTATGGCGACATCACCTGGACCGGCTACAGCGGAAAACAGGTGCCGGCCAAGCACCGGATGATCTTTGATTACGTGCGGCAAGGGCGCGACGCGGCACTCTCGTTTGTCCAGGAGAAGGTGACGGTAGGCCTATTCCCCTGTGGATGGGAAGTCGATGATATCTGCCGACAAGCCATTCGGGAGACAGGGTACGGTGATTTTTTCATCCATCGAACCGGCCACTCTATCGGTGAGGAAGTACACGGCAATGGGGCCAATATCGACAATTTGGAAACTCAGGATAATCGCCGGCTCATGCCACACACCTGTTTTTCTATTGAACCGGGCATCTACCTCCCAGGAGAATTTGGGATCAGGAGCGAGCTCGATGTGTACCTCTCGGAGCAAGAGGCCGTGGTGTATGGCTTACCACTTCAGACAGAGGTCGTGCCCCTCCTCTAGTCTTCAACACGCCTGAGTGTTGACTTCCTTGACACCGTCTCTTTGCAGCGGCTAGATTAAATTCTCATCCTTCTTGTGACCAGGTTCTCCTCACGAGGGCAGAGATGTTCGGGACCATGGGTTTCTCTGAGCTTATCATCATTCTCATCATTATCCTGATCATTTTTGGCGCCGGCCGGTTACCGCAGATTGGTGAGGGCGTCGGTAAGGCATTGAAAGGGTTTCGAAAAGAGGTCAACGAGGCTCCCCAGCCCCCACCAAGTGAGGCTCAACAGGAAACTGTACCACCACAGTCAGTTGAAGCTCCTCCGACTGGTACAACAACGGGGGCATCTTCCGCTGCCAAGTCGCCCTCCTCCATTGCCAAGGCAAATATCCCGTACGTTCCAGGGCCTGAGCTGACGCCAGGCACCACCGCTTCGTTGCTTTACAATACCTCACAGCACACTCCTCAAGCCCCGACAACTCCTCAAAAACCAGTTCCAACGTCTTCTTCCAGTCAGATAATTTCGATGGAGGAGCGGGCTGCCGTTCCTCCTCCGACAGCTCGTGCTTCATACCCTCCATTGCCGACAGCGTCACAAGCCAAAGCCACCGTAAAACGCCCGTCGGCGATCGTCAATAAAGACGCTGTTGCGCGTGTCCAGGCTCAACAAGCTGCACTCAAAGCTAAAGCAACCCCATCAGCCGTGGGAATGTCGCCCGACAACCTGCAAAATCTGGGAGAAGGCCTCGGGGAAGTCGTACGAACATTCCGACAGGCGGTGTCCGATGTTCGCAACAGCGTGGATCCCCAGATGCAGACCATTCAAGCGGAAATCGATGCGGCCCAAAAAGAAATCCAGCAATCTATAGAAGCCGCGACAGAACGACCGCCGACACAAGGCGAGTCCTCGAAATCCTCGTGATTCACTTCTCGTTGTTCTCCATACTGTCTTCAGGTACTTACTGAACCAGCTGGTCCTGTAAGCTCCCCCTAGATTGAGACAGTCCAGAAGGAGAACATTC
>JAHBWT010000007.1 GCA_019636815.1 Nitrospira sp. | reverse complement strand
GCTCAAACCGTTTCCCTTGATGAGTTCAAGCGCACGTACGAAAACATGCGCCGCATCTACAAAGAGAATGTCACGAGTGAGTTCAAGGAGGAGGAGTTCAAAGACTTTGTGGTCGGACAACTCGTCGACAGCCGAGTGTGGATCATCGCTGCCGAAGAAATGGGTGTGCGCGTCTCCGATGCGGATCTACGCGAACTCATCATGCAAACGCCGGTTTTTCAGAAAAACGGCGCCTTCGACCCGGAACTCTACAGACGCGTACTGGCCGCTAATCATTTAACACCGGCTGCTTTTGAGGCGATTCAGCACCAGGAAGTCTTGGCGAATAAAGCCCGGATGATTGTGCGGGATTCCGTCGCGTTGACCCCTATGGAGATTGAGGAAGGCCAAGCCCTCATGACCAGGCCACAAGACTCCGATCCCGCCAAGACGGCTGAATCCAAGCAGCGAGTGCTGGATGATATGTTGTTGCAGAAGCAGCAGCGGGCCCTGGTTTCATTCCAGCAATCGATGAAAGCCAAACTGCCCATCACCATCCGCCGGGAGCTGCTGTAAATCTCTGCTGCCTTCCATCCAGGAATGACTCCAAGAGACTAAACGATCAGCATCGCGTCGCCATAGCTGTAGAAGCGATATCGCTCTTTGATCGCCTCTTCATAGGCTCTGCGAATGGGCTCGATTCCGGCGAAGGCTGAGACCAACATCAATAAGGTCGTCCGTGGCAGGTGGAAATTCGTCATAAGGGCATCGACTATCTTGAACTGAAACCCCGGTGTAATAAATAGCCGGCTCTCGCCTGACATCGGTACGATCTCCCCCTTTTCTTTCATGACAGTCTCCAGTGTGCGGACAACCGTGGTCCCAACGGCCACGATGCGGCCACCGGCCAGTTTGGTTTCCTGGATCGCTCTCACAGCCTCTTCGCTGATCGTAAATCTTTCTGCACCCATCTGGTGATCTTCAATCTGTTCCGTCGTCACTGGCTTAAACGTGCCTAGACCGACATGGAGTGTCACTGTTGCAACGTTGATCCCAGACCCCCTCATCCGTCGAAACAGGTCTTCAGTAAAGTGAAGTCCCGCCGTCGGGGCAGCAATCGCCCCCCCATGTTTGGCAAAAACGGTCTGATACCACCGGTGATCTTCTTGAATCGGCGCGCGTTTGATGTATGGCGGGAGAGGCATCGATCCATGTTCTTCGAGAAACACATCGACGGGCATCGGGCATTCCACGTCCACTTCAGTCCCCGTTGCATCTCGCTTGACGATCATGGCACGGACATATCCGCCGAACTCGATGACCTGTCCGACATGGAATGCACCTTTGACTAGGATTTCCCATCGGCCCTCACTACATTCCCTCACAAACAACACCTCGACTGGTTTACCGGTCGATCTTTTGATTGCCGGCACCCGTGCAGCCAAAACCTTCGTGTCGTTCACAACGAGGAGATCGCCCGGCTCTAACAGATGCGGAAGATCGGTGACATGACAATGGGCTAGTTGCTGCGTATTTCGGTTGAAGGCCAGCAGCCGCGCGTGATCGCGTGGAACGATCGGTTCCACCGCGATAAGTGATGGGTCAAATGGAAAGTCGAAATCGAACAGCTGCATTATGATGGCGGGACCATGGTGGCCGGCATAGGAGGGGCCTGAGTCAAAAATGCGTCCTGGAGTTCTGTTCCAGGGTAGTAGTAACTCAGAATGCTCGAAAACGAGTAGCCCAACTCCGCCAACTCTTTTGCACCCCATTGGCAGAGTCCGACTGCATGGCCGGCTCCGTATCCGGAAAGGACGAGTACCTCGCCAATCGACTCGATCGTAAACTGGGTGCTTGGCACGATCGTATACCCGACCGCCTTACGCAGGTCCTCTCCGCGGATAATAAGCTCACCTTCGGAATGTATAATCCTGAGCGTCGCCACTCGTCCGGCGCGACTATGGGTACGGGGGGAGATCTCTTTGATTGTGCCGACCGAGAATCCTTGTTTCCGCAGGTCCTTCTCCAACATGTCCAGATTTAAGGACACCTTCCATTGGTAGAATGGAGACTCCACATCAAACGGGCATTCGACACCTTTCAAGTAGGGCAGGTCCTTCGACCATACATTCATGGCATCTTCCGTCACACCGGCAGCCGTCGAGGAGAACGCCGCATAAATGGGAGCCCCCTTATATGTCACAACCAGTCCACTGGTAGACTCCACTGCCAGCGCGACCCGCGCATCGATGCCCCGTCGGCCGCGATAGACCTGATCTTGGATCCCGGCCGCCACGTCATAGGTACGAGCGGCACTCAGCATCTGTTGGTACAGTGCATACGTCCGCGCAGCGACTGCTTGCACTTTCAATATCTCGAGATGCCAGGTGGCATTGACCTCAGCCGGCACCACACCTTTCACATACTCCTCTAAGTCAACGTGATTGACGACGAGCAGACTTTTTCCTTTTCGGATGAGCTGTATCGCTCCACTGACTTGCAACGCGTCTTTCTCATAATCCACATGGCGCAGGGTCCGATTCCCTTTTTTGGTGAGCCAAAGATCCAAGTCGTGACTTCCTGCCCTCAACGTTAGTCGATCGGCCAGCACCGGCTTTCCATTCAGGAGCATCGCACGGCCTCGCGCCTCGATCCGCACGGGCGTTCGATACGACCAGGCTTCTTGACGATGATCCGTCACCAAAATGGTCTGCCCACTCGAGATTTCCACCTGCTGGACATCACGAGCCAACAGAACGCGAATCGCTGTCGCCGCTTCTGCCTCCGGCATCGCCATACAGCCGAGGCACAACCCTAGTCCAAGGGCAAGAGTCCAAAACCGGGTTACGATCATCTGCGAAAGAGCCATCCTATGAAATAGAATAGCAGACTCAGAAGAATACTGAGAGCAATACTGGTTCCGATGGGGAAGTAGAAGCTAAAATTCTCCCGTTTGATGGAAATGTCACCCGGAAGTTTCCCGAACCACCCGAAGAGGTTTCCGAGCCCGGGAATGCGGTCTGCGAGGAGGAAGAGAAGGCCGAGGACCACGATCCCGATACCGACTCCGATCAAGATTTTGCCAAAAGTCTCCCATTCCGGCATCAACCTTCATCCCGCCCGGCAGAGTGCCTCACTGCTCCAACGACATGGCTCGCGATGCTAGCCGTTTATTAAGCATTCCGCGATCTGAATGGCATTTAGTGCTGCGCCTTTTCGGAGATTATCGGAGACAACCCACAGATTGAGCCCGTTTGCGATCGACTCATCTTCCCGGATCCGGCCGATGTAGACCTCATCCTTCCCGGTTGCGTCGAGTGGCATGGGATACAGTTTCTTGAACGGATCGTCGTACACGATCACACCCGGCATGGCTGCCAGCGCGGCACGTGCCTCATTTGCCTTCAGTGGACGCTCCAATTCCACGTTGATCGCTTCGGAGTGGCAACGAAGCACTGGCACTCGCACTGTCGTCGCGGTGACCCGAAGGTTTGCGACGCCGAGAATCTTCCTCGTTTCTTTCGCGATTTTCACTTCTTCCGAGCAGTCGCCTGCCTCGCTGAACGAACCGATATGCGGCAAAAGATTAAACGCAATCTGGTAGGGATAGACTTCGGCCGTCACGTCCCGGAACGCCAGCAAATCCTTTGTTTGATCCATCAGTTCGTCCATCGCCGCAGCGCCGGTTCCTGAAACAGACTGAAAGGTCGTCACCACCACACGTCTCACTCCTACAGCGTCGTGAAGCGGTTTGAGCGCCATGACCAACGGAGTGGTCGTGCAGTTCGGAATGGACACGATTCCCCGAGACATATCTTGCAAGGCGGAGGCATTCACCTCCGGAACCACCAAAGGAACTCCATCATCCATACGAAATACGGCACTGTCGTCGATTACGGCGATACCGGCCGCTCCCAACCGTTGGCCATATTCTCTGCTAATGGCATCGGTCGCGGAGATAAACGCAAAATCCACTCCATCGAAGGACGAAGATTCGGTCAATTCTTCGACGTTCCACTCCTCACCCTGACAGGTCATGACCTCCCCGGCGGATCGTTTGGATGCGAAGAGTCTCAGGTTCATGAGTGGAAACTTGCGTTCTTCCAAGATCTCGAGTGTTTCCTTCCCGACCGCGCCGGTCGCACCAAGGATCGCTACCGTATATCCAGGTTTTTTCTTGACCATGACGTTCCTATTCCAAGACCAGCAAGCGAATACGATGATTAAATGTGTCGGCCACCAACAACGATCCATCGTGATCAACGGCGATGCCGAAGGGATAGCATAGTCCGGCTTCTTTTGCAGCGCCGCGATCACCCGAATACGAGGGGCCGCCGTTCCCTGCCACGCAGAATGCCGTTCCTGAGGCCCAATCCCATTGTCGAACAAGGTGATTATCTGAATCTGTGAGGACGAGATCCCCGTCATGATCGATCGCGATTCCCGTCGGGCGTGCGAGGCTCGGCGACGGCGGATCGGATGGCGACTTATACCGGTAAGCTGCCCCATCACCCGCCACTGTGGAAATCCGTCCTGACGAGAGTTGAACGCTTCGGATTCGGCCGTTGAAGGTATCGGCAATATACAGTCGGTCATCCGCCAGCGCCAATCCACCCGGGCCTGCAAGAGCTGCATCGACTGCAGGTTTCCCATCTCCGTCGTACATCGCAGCTCCGGTTCCGGCGATGGTTTGAATCACACCGGTATTCAGGTTTACCGACCGAATACGATGGTTGGATTGGTCGGTAATATAGAGTGTGTTCCTTTCATCGATGATCAGCGCGGCTGGTTCGTTGAGGGTTGCCTGATGGGCCGGCCCTCCATCACCAGAGAACCCGGCTTGGCCGGTCCCGACCAACGTTGAAATAACGCCGGTCTCCGCCTTGACCACCCTGACCCTATGATTCATGGTATCGGCGATATAGACATTCCCTTCTCGATCCACAGCCACCGCAGTCGGGAAATTGAGGCGTGCGCAGACCGCCGGTCCCCCATCCCCTGCGTAGCGTTGGAGGGTAGATGTCTTATTTGACCAATATCTGACCGTTCCACTCAAGTCTGTGTGTTGGCAGTAGGATGACTTGCCGCTCTCCTCTGGATTGTAGTCGGCAAGAGGATCTTCCCCTGTCGCCACGGACGTGTCGTTTGGCCGGTCGATCATCTCCTCATCTTCATGGCCTGACAGGCCTGCGATCGTCGAGATCACCCCGGTCGTTCGATCAATTTTGCGAACGACGTGATTTTCCGAATCCGCCACGTACACGTTGCCATGGCTATCGAGCGTGACCCCTTTCGGCTCGTTCAGACATGCCAGTGCTGCGGACCCGCCGTCTCCCGAATATCCGGATTCTCCGCTGCCTGCCAATGTATTAATGCGCCACGTGGAGAGAATGGCTGCCATAGCTCAGCACCGATCACTCGTTGAGGTTCTTAACGATCGCATCGCCCATCTCAACCGTCCCGACGATCCGGGCACCTGGGCTCTGGATGTCTTTGGTACGATAGCCAAGATCGAGCGTTTTTATGATGGCTTGCTCGATGGCTTCGGCTTCTTTCTCAAGTTGAAATGCGTATGACAACATCATGGCAGCCGACGCGATGGCCGCAATGGGGTTGGCGATGTTTCTGCCTGCAATGTCCGGAGCGCTCCCGTGAATCGGCTCAAACAGACCGACCTTCGCCCCAATGCTGGCTGAGGGCAACATTCCGATCGAACCGGTGAGCATCGCTGCTTCATCGCTGAGAATGTCTCCGAACATGTTGTTGCAGAGCAGGACATCGAATTGTCGTGGATTTCTGACCAATTGCATGGCGGCGTTATCAACATAGATATGTCCCAATTCAATGTCCGGATAGGACGTATGGACATCGATGACGACCTTCCGCCACAGCTCAGAGGATTCCAACACATTGGCCTTGTCGACCGAGGTCACTTTCTTGCGCCGTTTCCTGGCTGCTTCGAACGCAACCTTGGCAATCCGACGAACTTCCTCCGTGGAATAAACCTCCGTATTGATCCCCCGCTCCTGACCGTTCGGCAGCTTTTCGATGCCTTTGGGCTTGCCAAAATAGATACCACCTGTGAGTTCGCGAATGACAAGGATATCGATCCCTTCGACGACCTCCCGCTTCAAGGTAGAGGCATCCACAAGATTGGAGTACACCTTCGCCGGCCTCAGATTGGCATAGAGGCCTAAGGCTTCGCGGATTCCCAAGAGCGCCCGCTCCGGCCTGAGGCTGTATTCAAAACTCTCCCACCGAGGGCCTCCCACCGCTCCCAATAAGACGGCGTCACTTTGTCTGGCAAGCGTCAAGGTATCGTTCGGCAACGGCACACCGAACTTATCGAGCGCCTGCCCCCCGATATCTGCTATCGCAAATTCGAACGTATGGCCGTATTTTTCCGCGATCACCTTGAGAATTTTTACGGCCTCCGGAACGATTTCACGCCCGACTCCATCACCGGCTAACACTGCGATCTTGGCCTTCACTGCTTCTCCTTTCGATCGTTCAATCGCCCCATGGCCTATTCCAATACCGTTTCGTCTTCCTCACGCCAAGCGGGATCCACCAAACACAAGAATTCAATATCGACTGTTCCCGTATTTTCGAGGTATTGCTCCGCTCCAGGCTGAACATACACCGTGGTTCCAGCTTCGATCGGCGTGACCTGGTCATTGATCGTGAATCGCCCTTGGCCGGAGATAAAATAGTAGACTTCGGAAGAGGTCAAGATATGTCGTTTTGACCGTTGCCCTGAGCTCAGCCTTCCATGGGCAAGACTATACCCCAGGTCAAGCGGATGCTTAGCAGGATGAAGGATCTCCCGCAAACGGGTATGGTCGCCGGCCAAGAACTCCGGTCGATCCCCCAACACAACCTTCCACACGCAGCGGCCTCCTTCCAGGGAATGCACTAGGCCCGAACGATGAAAACTGTACCGTGCGTATCCGCATCAAATCAAGTTCACCTTCTGTTCTCCTTGCGCTTGTTTAGTCGCGAGGTAGGCGAGTTTGTTCAAGGCGCTAAGATAGGCTCGCGCGGAGGCCGTAATAATATCGGTATCGGCCCCATGACCGGTGACAGTCCGGCCATCTTCTTGAACTCGTACCGAAACTTCTCCCTGCGCATCCGTACCACCTGTGATGCCTTTCACTACATACATCAGCAATTTGCTCTTGGTTTGCGTGATCGCCGCAATCGTGCGGTAGACCGCATCCACTGGTCCGTCACCTGTTCCGGTTTGAGCCATGGCTTTGCCATCCAGCTCCAGTTCGACAGTGGCGGTGGGAACCTGGTTGGTTCCGCTTGAGACACGCAGGGCCGTCAATGTGATGCGGTCCGCCATTTTCGACAGCTCTTCGGAGACGATGACCTCGAGGTCTTCCTCGAAAATTTCCTTCTTTTGATCGGCAAGTCTTTTGAATCGCTCGAAGGCATGATTGACCTCTTCATCGCTGAGCTTATATCCCAACTCTTCCAAACGCTGGCGAAATGCGTGCCGACCGGAGAGCTTTCCCATCACCATCTGGCTCTCAACCAACCCGATGGATTCTGGTCGCATGATTTCATATGTCGTCTTGTCTTTGAGTAAGCCGTCTTGGTGAATGCCCGAAGTATGGGCGAAGGCATTGGCCCCCACGATCGCCTTGTTGGGTTGCACGACCATACCCGTGATCTTGCTCACCAAGCGGCTGGTTTTTGCGATCTCTTCTGTTTTGATCCCCGTATCGGCGTGATAGAAGTCCTTTCTGGTCCTCAGCCCCATAACAATTTCTTCCAACGACGTATTGCCTGCCCGTTCCCCAATGCCATTGATCGTACACTCCACTTGACCGGCCCCATTGATGATCGCCGCCAAGCTGTTCGCGACCGCGACACCGAGATCGTTGTGACAATGGACAGAAATTACGGCTTGCTTGGAATTTGGAACGTTACCGCAAATCCCCTTGATCAGCGCGCCGAATTCCTGGGGCACTGCATATCCTACCGTGTCGGGAATGTTGATGGTTCCTGCCCCTGCGGCAATGACCGCCTCGACGACTTCGTAGAGAAAGGATGGATCCGACCGGCTGGCGTCCATCGGAGAAAACTCGACGTCATCGACATAGCCGCGAGCCCGCTGGACCATTTCCACGGCACGCTGTCTCGCCTGTTCCCGAGTCATCCGAAACTGGTGTTTGAGGTGGATATCGGACGTCGACAAGAATGTGTGGATGCGCACCTTCGGTGCCCCTTTTAACGCCTCCCAGGCTCGATCAATATCCTCCGGGCGAGCGCGCGCAAGACTGCAGATCGTCGGCCCTTCCACTTCCTGGGCAATCCGTCGAACCGCCTCGAAATCTCCGGGTGAACTGTACGCGAATCCTGCTTCGATGATATCGACACCGAGCCTCGCCAGTTGTTTGGCCACCATGACTTTCTCCTCCACATTCATGCTGGCGCCTGGCGATTGCTCGCCGTCTCTCAATGTCGTATCGAAAATTCTGATCATGCGTGCCATGGTTGACCTCTTCTTTCTTCTTCTACGAGATCGCTCCGAATGTCCTTTCAGCAAGGACGCGGGGAGGCATGCGACTGAGGATACCGCTGGAAGGCATTCTCAGCGATCTAAAAACACAAAAGCCTTCATCCCACGCTAACAGGGACGAAGGCTTGACTCGCGCTCCGTGGTACCACCCTGATTCAGCCCGACAACCGACTGTTGTTCAGGCCCTTCTTTAGGCCCTTTACGGGGGCGAGACGGAATCTCCTACTCCATGTTCAGAGATTCGGCTCGGAGGCGAGTTCGACGGAATCTAGGCTGGCTTGCACCACCCACCAGCTCTCTATGGGGTATCCAATACCCTACTGCTAGATTATTCGCCTACTATTCCTCGTCTTAGCCGTTCGACTCTTCGAGATTCCTCACCATATTCGCGGTTATGATCTTGTCTCAATCGGCGATGGGTCGACCTTCCCACCACTCTTTTTCCCGGCAGACGGAGCGACCAACCACCATAACTTTTCGACCGGCCCCATCAACGCATACCCGGCGAAAATGACAAATAACATGACGGCCGGCCAAGCGGCCACCATCATTAACGCAAGAATCCCCCAGACGAGATAGGTGATCTGGCGATGACCCTTGAACTTGAGCTCTTTGAAGCTGCGATACTTGATGGTACTGACCATCAAGAACGCCAGTATCAAGGTCATGACCAAAACCACGATCGGCTTGGCTTCCGCTCCCATTTTGAGAATGTAATGATCGAAAACCACCAGAGAGGACACGACTCCGGCAGCGGCCGGAATGGCCAGCCCGGTAAAGTATTTCCCGTCTGCTAATGCCACCGTAGAGTTGAATCTCGCCAACCGCACGGCACCCATCGCCACATAGGCAAACATCACGGCGACACCGAACGTCCCCTGTCCGCTCAGCGCCCAGGAATAAATCAACAGACCTGGTGCGACACCGAAAGACACCACATCGGACAACGAGTCATACTCCAAACCGAATTGGCTCGTACTATTGGTCAAACGTGCCGATTTTCCGTCGAGCACGTCAAAAATCATTGCGACGAGAATCGCAATGGCCGCTTCCAGATATTTGGCATTGAAGACGGACAGGATGGCAAACACTCCGCAAAACAGGTTGCCGGTCGTAAACAGATTTGGGATGAGATGCATGGCCGCTTTGCGTCGCTTCCCTTCCTTCTCAAACGAACTCTTGAAGCCTGCCGCTTTCATGGCAATTCTCCCACAATTGTTTCGCCCCCCTTCACTCGATCCCCGATCGCCACACGAACGTTGGTGCCGATCGGAAGAAAGGTATCCATTCTGGATCCAAAGCGGATCAGCCCGTACCGTTCACCTCGGATTGCCTGATCCTGAGGCGAGACCCAAGACACGATGCGCCGAGCGATCAGACCTGCCACTTGAACGCACAACACCTTGATGCCTTCGTGAGTCTTGATCATCACGGCATTCTGTTCGTTCCTCAACGTGGCCTCCGGCTTGCTGGCCACCATGAACAACCCTGGTTGATACTGCACATCTTCGATGAGCCCATCACAGGGCATCCGATTGATATGGACGTTGAATACGTTCAAAAAGATCGTGAGCCTGATACAACGTTCTTTCAAATACCTCGGCTCGAACTCTTCTTCGATTGCAATCACCTTTCCATCGCCTGGAGCGACGACCAGATTATGGCCTTGGGGCACGACCCTGGCTGGATTCCGGAAGAACCACGCCGAGAAGAGAGTCGCAACGCCTCCGAGAAACGCGACGACCGACCACCCCAACCATCCAGCCAGTAGTGTAATGCCGGCCGGCGCTGCGATGAAGGGAATTCCTTCTTTGGCGAATGGGATACCGACAGCACGATCTGCCACAGAATGCCCCTCAGTTCTTAGTCTTATCGACGAGCTGATCCTTTTTGAGCCAAGGCATCATCGCCCGAAGTTTCGATCCGACCGCCTCGATCGGGTGCGCTTCGCCCTTGGCGAGCAACGCATTGTACACCGGACGGTTGGCTTGATTCTCAAGGACCCACTCTTTGGCGAACCGCCCGGTCTGAATTTCATCGAGGATTTTCTTCATTTCCTGCTTGGTCTGTTCTGTGACAACGCGCGGGCCTCGAGTGACATCGCCATACTTCGCCGTCGTGCTGATCGAGTAGCGCATGTTGGCGATCCCACCTTGGTAAATGAGGTCGACGATGAGTTTGACCTCGTGCAAGCATTCGAAATAGGCCATCTCTGGCGAGTACCCGGCTTCAACCAAGGTTTCATAGCCGGCCTGGATCAAGGAGGTAAGTCCCCCGCATAGCACCGCCTGCTCCCCGAAGAGGTCGGTCTCGGTCTCTTCGCGAAAATTCGTTTCAATGACGCCAGCGCGTCCCCCACCGATCGCACTCGCGTAGGCCAAACCGACCTGCTTCGTGGTGCCGCTGGGATCTTGATGGACTGCAAGCAGACACGGAACGCCGCTGCCTTTGGCATACTCGGAACGGACCAGATGTCCGGGCCCCTTGGGGGCCACCATGAACACATTGATGGAAGCCGGCGGCACGATCTGCCCGAAGTGAATATTGAACCCATGCCCAAATGCCAAATAGGATCCAGGCTTCAGATTGGGTGCGATGTCTTGCCGATAGATGGCGGCTTGCGCCTCATCCGGTGCCAGAATCATCACGACATCGGAGGCCTTCACTGCATCGGATACGGGCATGACTTTGAGCCCGCTCTGCTCCGCTTTTTTCCAAGACGCTCCTTCGCGCAACCCAATGACGACGATCACACCGCTTTCTTTCAGATTCAGTGCATGCGCATGCCCCTGACTTCCGTAGCCGATCACGGCTACCGTCTTGTTTCGAATCTGCTGAAGATCGGCATCCTTATCGTAGTAGATTTTCATGGAATACCTTTCCCTCATTCATCAATATATAACAAACTGCCATTTTTCTCGAAGGACGCTATTCGCGAGCCACTTTCTTCGCGTGGACGGCTGCGGTACGGACTGGCTCACGAGCAACAGCAACGCGGCCGGTGCGGACCAAATCCTTGATCCCAAGAGGCTGGAGCAGGTTGATGATCGCTTCAATCTTTTTGGGATCCCCGGATACTTCGATCGTGTAGGTCGTCGGCGTTGAATCAATCACGTTCGCTCGAAAAATGTCCACAATCCTGAGCGCTTCAGCTCGATCCTGGTCCTTCGTATGGACCTTGATGATCGCGGTCTCTCGTGAGACAAACTCCGTTTCGTTCAGATCCACCACCTTGATCACATCGATGAGTTTGTTCAGTTGCTTCACGATCTGCTCAATGATCCGCTCATCACCCGACGTCACAATCGTCATCTGTGACATAGAAGGGTCAAGCGTGGGGGCGACCGACAAACTCTCGATGTTGAAACCTCGCCCGCTGAATAATCCGGCCACCCGCGACAGAACTCCGAACTTATTTTCAACAGTCACGGAAATGATGTGTTCCATCTTGTTGAGTGCTGAGATTCGAGTACTGAGAGCCGAGTCCGATCACTCAGCCCTGAGCGCTTCTCGCGCAGCACTTCCTTTATGCTGTGAGCACAGTATCCTTATCTTCCGGCGTCACTTTCGTTGAGCCTGATTGCTTCTTCTTCAACTCCGGTGGATCTTCCAGAATCATCTCATGATTGCATCCACCGGCCGGGATCATAGGATAGCAATTTTCATAGGGATAGGTCGGCACATCCACGATAACGGGTTTGTCCGTAGATAAAGCTTCTTTCAACACGGCATCGAGATCACCAACCTTCTTGACGCGCAATCCCACCGCTCCGTACGCATCCGCCAGTTTGACAAAATCCGGAGTCGTATCCAAATAGCTCGACGCGTACCGCCCTTCGTAAAACAGGTCTTGCCATTGCCGAACCATGCCGTGAAATCCATTGTTCAGGATGATGATCTTCACCGGCAACTTGTTCACCACGGCCGTCGCCATTTCCTGCATATTCATCTGAACACTGCCGTCTCCGGCAATACAGAGCACCAACCGATCCCGGAAAGCGGCCTGTGCCCCCATGGCAGCAGGGAACCCAAATCCCATAGTCCCAAGGCCCCCCGAGGTTAGCCATCGATTCGGTTTAGCCAATTTGAAATACTGGGCGGCCCACATTTGGTGCTGACCGACATCGGTCGCGACGATCGGATCACGGTCCTTCGTCAGCTCGAACAACCGCTTCACCACCTGCTGCGGTTTGATCGGCCCATCCTTCTCTTGTTGGTAGGTTAAGGGATGAGCCTGTTGCCATTCTCTGATCTGATCCCACCACGGCTTTCGAAGGTCTTTTTGCTCACCGTTGACCGTCGCGCGCAAGATCTGGTTCAACTCACGGAGCACGGTCTTACAGTCACCAACGATAGGAATATCCACGTGAATGTTCTTTCGAATGGATGTCGGGTCGATATCCACATGAATCACCTTCGCATGGGGACAGAATTCCGACACTTTCCCCGTCACTCGGTCATCAAACCGTGCGCCGATGGCGATCACCAGATCGGAATAATGCATGGCCATATTGGCCTGATAGGTCCCGTGCATCCCGAGCATACCCATGGAGAGAGGGTGTTCTCCCGGAAACGCTCCGAGCCCCATCAACGTCATATCCACGGGGATCTGCGTCATCTCGGCCAACTCGAGCAGTTCTTGCGAAGCTTTGGAGAAGACCACACCGCCACCCACATACAGAATCGGCTTCTTGGCCTTCATGATTGCTTCAGCAGCTTGCTTGATCTGCCACTTGTTTCCTTCGTAAGTCGGGTTGTACCCGCGGATCGAGACCGAACTCGGATAAGTGAATTCCGTTTTGGCCATCGACACGTCTTTCGGGATGTCGACGAGCACCGGACCAGGCCGCCCAGTGGTCGCAATGTAAAACGCTTCTTTGATCATACCGGCCAGATCGTTCACGTCTTTGACGAGGAAGTTGTACTTCGTGCAGGGGCGGCTCAACCCCACGTTGTCGGCTTCCTGAAACGCATCGTTTCCGATCAAACTGGTGGGGACTTGGCCGCTGAAACAGACCAAGGGGACTGAATCCATATACGCATCGGCCAACGCTGTGATGACATTGGTCATGCCGGGACCAGATGTGACCAAACACACGCCCGCCTTTCCTGTGGCTTTGGCATACCCTTCCGCCATATGGCCGGCGCCCTGTTCATGACGCGTTAAAATCACTTCAACGTCTTTCTGCTGATGGAATGTATCGAAAATCTTCAAGACGACTCCACCAGGCAGCGCGAAGACGGTTTTCACCCCCTCACGCTTCAGGCACTCGATGAAGATTTCAGCACCGGTGAGTTTCATAACAACCCTCCCACTGCATGCATGGGATCTGCTCCTCTCCGTCGGACTTCAGGGGACACGCCAGGCGGAGTCAGCATTATCATGCAGAAATGTCTTTGAAATCATGGGGAAAGATCTCAGATCCTAGCATCCCCATTCTGGGCCCGTCAATATGGCGACGCATGAAGTCCCGAGGAGACTAGGGCCTGTTAACACTACTGATGTTGTTTATGCGATACTGCGCACATGGAACTCACCAAGGCTCAGTATCGGCACATCGAGCGCTGCCTCCCGACCCAACGCGGCAACGTGACGCTCGACAATCTGCAGGTCCTGAACGCGATCTTGTACGTCGCCGAGCAAGGCTGCAAATGGCGTGGCCTCCCCAAGCAGTTCGGGAACTGGCACACGGTCTATACGCGCATGAATCGGTGGGCGAAGAGCGGCGTGCTGGATCGCGTCTTTACCCAGTTGCAACAGGCGCAAATCCTCCGCGTGAAGCTCGAGGTCGTGGCGTTGGACAGCACGATCGTCACGGTCCATCCGGATGGGACGGGGGCATTAAAAAAAACGGTCCGCAAGCCCTGGGCCGCTCCCGTGGCGGGTGGACCACCAAGATTCATCTGGTTGCCGCGGATGCTCGAACGGCCCTGACGTTTGCCCTGTCGCCGGGCCAGGCCCATGATGCCCCTGAGGGACGCACGCTGCTGCATCGCTTCGGGAAACGGCCGCGCCCGATCCCCTTGGTAATGGATCGAGCGTATGAAGGCGATGAGACACGACAGCTGGCCGAGGAGCTCGGGTATGTCCCGGTGGTACCTCCTAAGAGCAATCGCCGCACGCCCTGGGACTACGATCGTGCCCTGTATAAACGTCGCAATGAGATCGAACGGCTGTTCCGCCGGCTCAAGGGATTTCGGCGCCTCTTCTCGCGGTTTGACAAGCTCGATCTCATGTTCGTCGCGTTCATCAACTTCGCGTTGATCGTGGATGGCTTACGCTAGTGTTAACAGGCCCTAGCCAGGAAGTAGTTCCGAAAAACATTAGTGCTCAAGGGAGCGTGGGTGGAAGACCTATAAGCCGGATTCTGTCCCGCAAAGAAATTTCCCCCTTTGCCTGGATGATCATTTCTCTGGGATTCGAGTTACCTCGAACCTCAAGCGACCTACCCGAAGACCCCGACCGGGCCAGCCGGTGTGCAGGACCCAGTAAAGAGTCCGACACGTGTCTTCCTATTTGGCCTTGCACCGGGCGACGCTTACCATGCCGGTGATGTCACCACCACCGCGGTGGGCTCTTACCCCACCGTTTCACCCTTACCTGAGCCGCAGCGACCAGATGGGATCCATCGCCTTGGCCATCGGCGGTTTGATTTCTGTGGTGCCGGTGTCGGATTGCTCCGCCTGGGAATTATCCAGCGCCCTGCCCGTGGAGTCCGGACTTTCCTCCCGATGCTCTAGGCACCGAGCGACCATCCAATCTTCCACCCACGCCGAGTCAGTATAAAGAATGAAGCCGGTCCGTAACAAGCGGGCTTATGCTTCTTGATCACGACCGGCTCAAAGCCGCAGAGCATTTATCTGCTCTCGATCTCTGGCAAAGGAGTAGCCGGCATCTTGGCTCTCTTCTGATAAATCGCCATCGCCTCAGGCATCCATTCTTTTAATTGATCGATGCGGGTGCCGTGACTCGGATGGGTCGACAGGAATTCCGACGGCCCGCTCCCCCCCGTCGCCTCTGCCATCCGTTCCCAGAGCGCGACAGACTCGCGAGGATCGTACCCGGCATCAGCCGCCAGCAGAATCCCGACGTAGTCCGCCTCCGATTCATGCTTTCGACTGAATGGAAGCAGAACGCCGACCTGCGCTCCCGCGCCAAGGGCAGCCATGGTCGCCTGGCTCAGCATTGGATTTCCGCCACTCAGTCCGATCGCCGCACCGACAACCTGCAACCCGACATTCGCGACCTGCCCCTGACTCATACGCTCCGCACCATGGCGAGCCAATGCATGGACGACCTCATGTCCCATCACCGCTGCTAATCCGGCCTCCGTTTTAGCCATTGGGAACATACCGGTGTAGACCGCCATTTTGCCACCAGGCAGCGCAAACGCGTTGGCCGTCTTATCGTCCTTGATCACCGTCACTTCCCACTGGAACTGCTTTGCCATCTCGGCATACTTCGACCGTTTCGCCGCCTCAACAATCCGAGCCGCTACCCTTTTCACCGGTTCAACCTCTCTCGGATCTTGCGAGGGCGGCATTTTGGGGTCGCTCTTGACCTGATTATACGCCTGGGCTCCCATTTGCATTTCTTGCCCCACCGACGTCATCAACAGTTGTGACCGTCCTGTATAGGGATTGGTCTCACATCCTGCGAGACCGATTCCCCCCATCAGGAGACAGAAGATCGTTGTTGCAGATATGCGCTTCTGGGTATGCATTCTCATCTTCAACCTCCAGCAAAGTCTCGCTCGGCAAGTCTTCACATGATTGACCACGCTAGAATCGGTTGATAGATTATCGCCGCCTCATCGGGATTTCTAGAGGGAGCAGGAGCATGATGAGTACGTCACATCCTCACAACAGGATCGAGCGCATCGGCATCGATGAATCAGGGAAGGGCGACTACTTCGGCCCGCTCGTTATCGCCGCCGTCTTCGTGAATGCTACAACGCAAGGCGAGCTGAAGCTCATGGGTGTGAGGGACAGCAAAAAATTGTCCGACGGGCGAGTCCTCGAAATGGCCCCCGATATTAAAACCATCTGTCCACACAGCGTCATTGCCATCGGGCCGAAGAAGTACAACGAACTCTATGGGAAAATTCGCAACTTGAATCGCTTACTCGCCTGGGGCCATGCCAAAGCGCTGGAGAATCTACTGGAGCGAGGTGTGACCTGCGAGCGGGCGATTTCCGATCAGTTTGGGGATGAGCGACTGATTCTCAACGCACTGCAAGAGAAGGGGCGGACGATCGTCCTAGACCAACGAACGAGAGCTGAATCCGATCTGGCCGTCGCGGCGGCCTCGATCTTGGCCCGGGCGGAATTCCTGATCCGATTGAAACGACTATCCAACGAAGTCGGTACCACCTTACCCAAAGGCGCCTCACCGGCTGGCGAACTTGCGGCAAGGATGGTCATCAAGAAACATGGTCAGGACTGGCTGGGATCAGTGGCCAAGCTGCATTTTAAGACCACGAAGACGGTGCTGGAAAACCTGGCCTAGGCCATGCATCCCACTCATCGCACTTCTATTTCGCAACCTTCATCCTAGCCATCAATTGCTGCGACAATCGCCTATGTGATAGTCCAGTGGCCTTCTGCCAGACGGCACGAAGTGAGGTTCGTCCTCTCGGCATCATGAATATGCCTTGCACCATCGTCGCCAGTGGGCCTGCATCTGCTTTAGACACTGAGAATTCGGGTACAACCATTCATTTAGAATAGAAGAAAACTTCGTGACCGCTTCTCCCTCCCAATGCTGACCTCTCGCAGTCTTCCTAGAAATCCAGACTTCTGGGATGATATCGACATCCATGCTGATGAGATACTCGATGTGGCTGTTTTTCAGAAAGATGAAGCAGATCGCGAGGTGCGGAGTTGATGACTATCTGTATCGGACTAGGCACTCGTGTATCAGAGTTGGATCCAGCAGCATCCGGATTATACCTGACGGCTGTTCCCCTGTTCTGGAGTAAGACACGTGATGGGCTAGTGACAACCGGCCTAAACCGATTCACCTACTTCCATATCGGCTTTTTTCGCTTCACTGAGAGGAGACGAGGTTTCCGTCACCGGTTCCCCCTCCCAATACAGCATTCGACGGCAATAGGGGCAGATGTGCAAATCATCGGAACGCTTGACTTGCGCGATGAGCTGCGGTGGGATTTGGAGACGGCACCCGGCGCAGATCCCGTCTCGCACCGCAGCAAGAGGCTGATCCTTCCGCGACGCCTTCACCTGGTTGTACCGTTCGAGCAGACGCTTCTCAACCTTCAGTGACGCTTCCCGATAGGATGCTTCGAGTTGTGCCAGTTCGGCTGCCAGCTCCTTATCCTGTGCATCCAATCCTTGCTTCTCTCGCGTAAAGACTTTTTCTAAGGCGTCCTTTTTGTCTTGAAGTTCTTTGGCAGTCTTCTGGAGTTGATCGACCTTGTCCATCGACAAGAGAATCTTTTCTTCAAAGTCTCCGCGCTTCTTGTTAGCCAACTCCAACTCGAACAAATGCGCTTGATATTCCTTGTTGGTCTTCAGACTGGCCGCATGCGATTTCATCTTCTCCGTATGGGCCTCATGCGCATCGAGATCCTTTTCGTGCGCGCGCCGTTCCTTGGTCGCGGCGTCCACAGCAGTTTGTGTGTCGGTCAAAAGCTGAGTCGCCTCTCGGAGAGGTGACTCAGCGGCATGAAGGCGCTCGGGAATTTTTCGGCGAGTCTCGTTGATCTCCATGATCCGGAGATCAAGTTTTTGCAACTCAATGAGTGGGGAAAGTTTCTGATTCAATATGCCCTTTCCATCAATGCCTGGACATTGAAGGGGGAGAAACCCGCCCGGTTGGTGGGCCCACTAGGACTTGAACCTAGGACCAGCTGATTATGAGTCAGCCGCTCTAACCACCTGAGCTATGGGCCCGATCGGAAGGGGCGCCCTCAAGCTGACGGCTGGATGAGCGCCACGTGCCTGACGGCGGCCATCGGCCTCAGCCCTGCCGGTCGTCTCCATAAGAATTATAATTCTAGGCCGACCCGTCGAGTGGAGTCAAATCACGCCGCCTCGATCTGTGAGACCTATAAACTTTCGACAAAGCTCCTGAGCTTCTTGCTGCGGCTTGGATGCCTGAGTTTTCTCAGTGCTTTCGCTTCGATTTGCCTGATACGCTCGCGCGTCACTTCGAAGTCCTGCCCTACCTCCTCCAACGTATGGTCCGTCGCTTCACCGATGCCGAACCGCTTACGCAACACCTTCTCCTCACGAGGCGTCAGCGTTTCCAAGGCGCTGTTGATCTGGCGTTGCAAATCGTAGCGAATCGCCGCCTCCAACGGAGACACGGCCTTTTTGTCTTCGATGAAATCTCCTAAGTGACTGTCTTCTTCTTCGCCGATCGGAGTCTCCAGCGAGATCGGTTCACGGGCGATCTTCAAGATCTTCCGAACCTTGTCCAACGGCAGATCCATGCGCTCGGCGATCTCTTCGGGAAGTGGTTCTCGCCCCAGCTTCTGCACCAGATGCCTCGACGTCCGAATAAGCTTGTTGATGGTCTCAATCATGTGCACCGGAATACGAATCGTGCGCGCCTGGTCCGCAATCGCCCGAGTGATCGCCTGCCTGATCCACCAGGTGGCGTACGTACTGAATTTGTAGCCGCGCTTATACTCGAATTTGTCCACTGCCTTCATGAGGCCGATGTTGCCTTCCTGAATTAGATCGAGGAACTGAAGGCCGCGGTTGGTGTACTTCTTGGCGATGCTGACCACGAGCCGCAAATTCGCTTCGACCAGCTCCGCCTTCCCGCGCTTCACCTTTTCTTCGGCAATATCGAGATGTTTGACCGCATCTTTGATTTCTTCCGCCGGAACGAGTGCTTCTTCCGTTTCGAGCTGACGCACCTTGGCCTTGGCGGCTTGATAGACTCTGCGAATCTCCAGCAAGGCTTCCTCCGAGACTCCAGTCTTCCGTTTGACCGCCAGGAAGTCCTGGCGGCTCCGGCACATCTTTCTCAGTAGCTCTGCCCCCGCCTCTCCAGCCACTCCGATACGCCGTTGGCAGCTCACCGCTTCCCGCTCAGCCGCTCTGATCTGGAGGGACAGATCGCGGACACGCTGCACCATTCGGTCTTTCAACACTCCATGGAGATTCACTGATTCAATCTTAGTCACCACTTGCTGACGAACGGCATCGAACTGCTTTTTGAACTTCTTTTGTTTGACCGGATCATTACCGAGATGCCGACCCTTATCGGCAAGCCCTTTCAGTGCCAAGGAGACTTTCCGGACGGAGTTCAGCGCATCTAACGTCTTGACTCGCAGTTCCTCATAATCCCGCTCCACTGGTTGCTGCTCTTCCTCGAAATCCTCTTCAGTCTCTTGAATGGGTACGATTTCGCGTACATCAATCTTGCCGTTTTTGAGCTGATCCCGGAGCGCCAAGACGAACTCAATAGTCATCGGCATGCCATAGATCACCGAGGCAATATCGTTCTTCCCTTCTTCAATCCGCTTTGCGATTTCGATCTCGCCTTCGCGGCTGAGGAGCGCCACACTACCCATTTCCTTGAGATACAGGCGCACCGGATCATCTGTCCGGCTGAGAGCGCCGGGTGTCAGATCAATCGCTTTATCGTTGTCATCGTCGGAGTCAGACTCGACCTCTTCCGCATCTTCGCCGACGTCCCCGTCCGATCGTTTTTGCACCCGTTCTCCATCCGTGGTCTCAACGATTTCGATATCCATTTCCCCGAACATGGCCATAATGCTGCCGAACTGGTCCGAGGACACCACTTCGGCGGGCAAGGTGTTGTTTAGCTCGTCATAGGTCAGAAAGCCTTTTTCCTTCCCGATCGTAATCAGCTTCTTTACCTCACCGAGCAATTCTTGTTTCGGCATGACTACTCCTTCACCAGTAAAACCATGCCGGCGGTCGGCGTGCCGGCTTTTCGCATCCGTACTTGATTGATCTGCATATTCAGCAGGCGCGCCTCGTCCATACGGCCTTCGCGCTCAGCCGTTTTCAGCTTAGCAATAAGCTCTCTCAAAACCTGTTCCGATTGCTTTCGGTCCAGGCAATTCAAACAGTCCGTAATGTGCGCCTGTACATCGTCGAAATGATCCTCGCGCATCGACAATTCAGTCGCCATGGCACCACAGTCAGGATCGCCCATCGACTCATCCAAGACCGATCTGAGACTAATGCGCCCATCTTTATCTACATGGGTGAGCGCGATCTCAACGAGCTTGCGGCAGGGCTCGACGGTAAAGGACTCCGGCCGTAGGCGCCGAACGTCGGCAGGCAACAATTTTCCGTGCAGCAGCAGTAAGAGGAGATCTCGCTCTTCAGGATATCCTTTGAAGAGAGCATTGAGTGGAGCCCTCTGTGCGGGCTGCGCGCGCGGTGCTTCCGCGCCTCGTTTCGGCTGAGCCATAAGCGCCGGATAGCGTTCAATCAGTCGGGCCTCGCTGATCCCCAGTCGTTCCGCCACAATTTTAATGCGCTCCTGCCGCTCGATCGGATGCTCGCTCTTCTGCAGGATTCGCAGCACCTCATCGACGCTTCGAATGCGGCTTTCAAGCGAGCCGTCGTCAGCCTGCTTGATCGTGTGATTCAGCGCATAGTCCAAGAGACTCGGAGCAGCCGCTTCCAACCGGGCAAACGCCCCGGTACCTTCCTTCCGCACAAAGGTATCGGGGTCCTCACCAACCGGAAGAGCAACGACTTTGACACCCAATCCACTATTGACGAAAAGATCCAATCCCCTCAACGTCGCGCGCACACCGGCCGCATCAGGGTCAAAGAGTAACACGACCTGGTCGGCAAACCGCCGCAGGGCCTGAATATGCTCAGCCGTCAAGGCCGTTCCCAGCGTGGCGACGGTATGGGTAAGTCCTGCTTGGTGGAGCGCGATCGCGTCGAAATAGCCTTCGACGACGATCACTGTCTTGGTCCGCACGATCGCCTCGCGCGCCTGATCGAAGGCGAAAAGGGTTTGGCCCTTCTTAAACAACAAGGTATCGGGCGAATTGAGGTACTTGGGCATGCGGTCATCCAACACACGTCCACCGAATCCCACCACACGCTTGCGCAGATCGGTGATCGTGAACATGAGCCGTCCATGGAACTTGTCGTAATACCCATTACCGTTTTGTCTCGGACTTCCGAGCCCAGCTGCCATGATCTCGCTATGAGAGAATCCATGTCGAGAAAGGAATTTAAACAACCCATCCCATTCCGGGGACGACACTCCAATTTGGAACGCATCCACTGTCGATTGTTGGATACCTCGTTTGTTCAGATACTCACGAGCCGTGACACCGATTTGCAGATCACGCAGATTGGCTTGAAACCACGTCATCGAGGCCCGGTTGATTTCTTCAATGCGATGGCTCTGCCCGCGTTGCACTCGTTCCGCAGGCGACTCTTCCACCGCAATGCCCACCTTGTCTCCAAGCTCCCGCAGCACTTCCGGAAAGGCTGTCCCAGTAATTTTGGTCAGAAAGGTGAAGACATCTCCCCCAGCCTTACAGCCGAAGCAGTAAAACATTTGTTTGGAAGGACTGACCGAGAAAGAAGGGCTCTTCTCCTGATGAAATGGGCACAACCCTACGAGATTCTGCCCCGCCCTCCTCAGCGAGACATGTTGCCCGACGACATCCGCGATATCTACTCGATCTCTTATTCGATTCTTGATATCGTCGGAAATCAAGCTTCGGCCCACTAGAGTCACAGCTCCTACGTTCCCGTCGTGCACGACCGGACAAGTCGGTTGATAAGTAATCGAAATAATTGACCGTTCAGACTAACAAACCAAACCAAAAAGTGTCAATCGAGCATATTGCGATCCAATGGTATTCTACTCAAACGAAGCGGCAAGTGGTAGACTTTACAGGATCAAGAGCCACCAGCGAAAGAAAACCTTGACCCCTAAGTCATTTCCCACGAAAACAGGCGCTGAAGGAGGGACGATTTTTGGTCTTTTTCTCTTTCTTTGATCGAAAACCGTGAGGACTTTGCGATAGATGTCAGACAAATTGTCTACCTGCTGACGACTGAGCGGCTTATATTTCCCAATAACTTCGGTACAGGCATCAACCTTTTTGAGATCATCCTTAACCGCTTCACGGACTAGCATAACTCCAACATAATTCGCACATTTTCGATGAATAACTCTTTCTGCCTTAAGCAAATCTTTGTATAGATCCTTAAGGTGATTGCGGATTACCTTGGGGTCTGACAGGATTGGCCACATATTTCAACTCTACAACCCCAATAGGACGAGAGAATCTGCCATTTTTTTGGTCACGCTCGAAAACAGCAATATCAACCTTCTTCCTCTTCTTCCCGCTATTGAATGTATGTTCAAGTGTAGCTTCATAACGTTGGTATCTACCAGATTCTGCTTTAAAGACATCGTGAAACTCTATAGCAAGCCGATCACGAAAAGGGGCTTCGCATTTGGTGGTGAGGAACAAGTAAGGCTCAACTCCACAACCTTTTTTCGAAAGATGCTTTATTGCCTTGGTGACGGTTTCGACAAGATCAATCGTTCGCATTTAGAATTCGTGATTCCTGGCCGATGTTCAAAAGCTCGTCAGGCAAAGGTTACAATGAAAAACGGGCCTCGAGACGTACATTGGCAGCGTACATTGCGGGACTCGAACGACTGACAAAACTGAGGATCTTTTCAATATCGTGTTCACCCGGGAGGCCAGGTCATACGTCTGCCACCCATCACATGAAAATGAAGATGGAAGACGGTTTGTCCCGCGTCTTTCCCGGTATTCGTCACGATCCGATAGCCGGAGCTCTGCAAGCCTTTCAAGGCTGCCACCTTTGTGCAGCTCATCAGCAATCTCGCGAGCAGCGTTTCATCCTCGAGCCCCAAGTCGTGAACGGCTGTCACATGCCGTTTGGGGATCACCAGCGTATGGACAGGCGCCTGGGGATTGATGTCGTCAAAGGCCACCGTGTGCTCATCCTCCTGAATGAGCTTCGCCGGAATCTTTTTCTCTACGATCTTGCAAAACAGACAATCGCTCATACCGACCTCATGAAGCAGCTTTCAACGCCGATGCCTGCCTGCTGAATTCACGATTGGATGAACTTGTGGTTTCTTTCACGGCCTCAGACCCGATTTCCCAAATCTACGTCCTAACTCTCCATAGATGTCCTGCAATGAGAGATCGTGATACCCAAGAACCATGAGTGTATGAAAGAACAAATCGGCCACTTCATAGACGATTTCCTCTTTCTTGCCCCCTTTCGACGCCAACAAGACCTCGCCGGCCTCTTCCGCCACTTTCTTTAGAATCTTATCGTGCCCCCCTTCGAACAACTTGGAGGTGTAGGAACCAGACTGAGGGGTGGAACGACGACCTCGAATCGTGCGGAGAACACTTTCAAGGATTCCACCCTGAGCATCTTCCGAATTCAATGGATGGACTTGGCCCTGTTCATCCAGCCTGGAAAAGAAGCACGTTCGTGCGCCTGTATGGCAGGTCGGCCCGACAGGTTGCGCCTTCACGAGAATAGTGTCGTCGTCACAGTCAATGAAGAGCTCCTTGACCTGAAGCGTATGACCGGACGTTTCACCCTTTTCCCATAACTTATTCCGAGACCGACTCCAAAAATGGACTCTCTTTGTGGCAAGGGTCTTGGCCAGTGCTTCTTGGTTCATATACCCAAGCATCAGCACCGTGCCATCACGCCAATCCTGAATGACGGCTGGGAGGAGTCCTTGCCCATCGAATTTCAACTGGTCAACCGTTGCCTGGCTCATGAAGTCACGCGACTCGATCAATGGGGGTAGTCATGCGGACTGGGACACCACGTTCCCGCAAATATGCCTTCGCTTGGGAGATCGTATAGGTCCGAAAATGGAAAATAGACGCGGCCAAGACCGCATCGGCTTTCCCCTTCATAAAGCCATCGTACAGGTGCTCCAGCGTCCCGACTCCGCCCGACGCAATCACCGGAATCGACAGGGCTCCTGACACGGTCGCGGTGAGATCCACATCGTATCCCGTCTGCCGGCCATCCTGATCCATGCTGGTCAACAAAATTTCGCCCGCACCGTACTGTTCCATCCATTTTGCCCACTCCACCGCATCAAATCCCGTAGCTTGCCGACCGCCGTGTGTGAAGACCTCCCAGTGATCACCTGCAGCGCGTTTGGCATCAATGGCCACGACAATGCATTGCGTCCCAAAACGCTGAGCGGCCTCTTTCACAAACTCAGGCCGCCGGACTGCCGCCGTATTGATGTTCACTTTATCGGCTCCGGCATTCAACAAGGTTCGGATATCGTCGAGCGTCCCCACACCGCCACCAACCGTCACCGGCATGAAGACCCTGGCAGCCGTCCGCTCGACCACATCAATGATCGTCTTTCGGTTTTCATGCGATGCGGTGATATCGAGAAAACAGAGTTCGTCCGCTCCTTCACGATCATACCCCACCGCCGCTTCGACCGGATCACCGGCATCGCGGAGATTGACGAAGCTGACGCCCTTGACCACACGCCCCTCTTTGACGTCCAGACAGGGAATAATGCGCTTGGTCAACATACGGTGTCGGTTAGGGAAAAACGCACGCGAATCGAGGAGCTAGGTGACCTCTCTTCACGCCATCCCTTTCACTCGCTCAGCGCCTCCACTGCGCCTTGATAATCCAGTTTGCCATCATAGAGTGCCTTGCCGACAATCGCTCCCTCGATCTTGGGACCAAGCGACCGCACAGCTCGAAGATCCTCCAGGCTGGTGATACCTCCCGATGCGATCACCGGGAATGGCGAACTTGCGACGATCTCCTTTAGGGCAGATAAATTCGGACCATTGAGCATCCCGTCTCGCGCAATGTCGGTGTAGATCACCGCCCCGATCGAACAGCCCGCGAGCTCTTTCAAGAGATCAATGGCTTTGACCTCGGACACCGCCGTCCAACCTTTGACCGCCACTCGGCCATCCCGGGCATCGAGCCCAAGCAGGACCCGCTTGGGAAACTCTCGGCACGCTTCATCGAGCAAAGTCCGATTCGTGAGCGCGGCGGTGCCGAGCACCACACGCGACACACCGGCGTTCAGATACTGCCGAACCGTACCCAGACTCCTGATGCCGCCCCCAACCTGGATCGATGCGCCGACCGATTTCAGGATGGACTGGATATGCGGCAAATTCTTAGGCTCCCCGTCAACCGCTCCGTTCAAATCCACGACGTGGATCAAGCTGGCTCCGCTCTGTTCCCACTTACGCGCGACCTCCCTTACATCGTCAGAGTAGATGGTTTCGGCAGCCATATCGCCTTGGCACAGCCTGACACAGCGTCCATCTTTTAAATCGATGGCAGGAATGACCAGCATCTTACTCTTCTCTACCCCTCCCGAACGGAAACTCCTTCAACACTTCGTCGACGCCGTATTCTGCCAACTCGTCCGCCGTCACAAACGTCCATCGTTGCAAGAATCCGATAAGATCTTCGTTCATGGGCCGCTGCCGCTCATAGTATCTGCCGACCCAGAGCACTTGTCCGTCCCCCGTTACCATCTTGGCCTCGAAGCCAACGGTTGCCGGAGGATTAGCCCCCAGGCGACCGCCCACACGCTCCTGATAAGCCGACACGACACCCAGCAAAACGGCATCCACCTCCAGTCGCTTGGCGGCTTCTGCCGCGGCTTTTTCCAGAGTCCCGTCCATTGACACCTCGCTTCCCAAGAAGACTCGAGCCGATTCGCCAGGAGACAAGACATGAACGCCTTTCCATTCTTGGAGACGCCTCCAGAACAATTCGGTCACCTTCTTCGCTGCATACCCCGGTACCGTCATAGTTTTCTTTGGTGGAGGTTGTGCGTCCGACGGGATCGCCAAGGAAATATCTGACCGACGGACTTCCTGAGGCACCGAAACAAGGTGATCATCTTGAGCTCGGGCTTGAGGTGTCGCAATCGATGTAAACGGCAGGAGGGCAATGGAGCGAATCTGATAGCGAGAGAGCTCAGGAGCCGACTTTGTCGCCACTTTGGATCCACTACAGCCCATTGCAGTGCTTGCCGTCACAACGGCACTGACCACAAGGATTGCGCGGAAGCGCATGCGAGGCCCCCTCACTTCCATCCTCCAAAATTTTTGATCAATTGTAACCCGACCGTCTGACTCTTCTCAGGATGAAACTGGCATGCGACCACATTGTCCTTCCAGATGCTGGAGGCAAAGGGAATGTCGTAGGTAGTCGTCGTAGCTGTGATCTGCTTGTCATAGGGATCTACGAAAAAAGAATGGACGAAATACCAATTCGCTCCGTCGGCGATACCCTCAAAAACTGGGCACGGCCTTTTGATGTTCGCTTGATTCCATCCCATGTGCGGAACCTTCAAGGCGTGATCTTTCGAAAAAGCTCGCACGTTCCCAGGGAAAATGTCGAGTCCCTCGTGTTTGCCAAACTCTTCGCTTTCCGTAAACAGCAGTTGAAAACCCAGGCAAATCCCCAAGAACGGCTTTCCCGATTGGATCGCGCTCTTGATGGGCTCGATCAACCCATACTGCCTCAAATTTGCCATGCAATCCCCGAACGCCCCCACGCCGGGCAAGACGACATGACTAGCGTTTCGAATGGTTGCTGTATCACGCGTGACAATCGCCTGGTGACCCACTGCCTCAAAGGCCTTGGAGACACTGCGCAAATTTCCCATTCCGTAATCGATGATGGCGATCATTATGGCTGCCTACCCCCCAAGGAATTGTAACAATACCGTAACTAGAAGCTTCCTGCCACTGGCAATCTGTATCGCCAAATTCTACGGGCCCTGAGAGCACTTATTCGATCGGTTCACAGGCAAAGGAAAGCACGCGCCCGGAGAGCGATGTGGACCTGGTGGGTCTTCATACTGCGTCTACCGTGATGCGCATCAGATCATCTCGACCGGAGAATGCCTAAATACATCAGATGAATCAGCTCGTCGAGAATTCGAAATGTATGTGTACTCAGACTATGCCAGGCTCAACGAAGAACGGTGAGAGACCCTGAAAAGGATCAGTGCGAGTAGGTTGGTCTACGGCTGACAAGGCAGGCTCCTCTCTGGACCTACAGCATGCCTTTCGTCGAAAGCACTTTTCCCGCCAGTCGTTCTTCCGGCATTGTGGCTTGATCCAACGCCTTGGCCAGCGCCTTGAAGATCGCTTCCATGATGTGATGGGGATTACGGCCATACATGAGATTCACGTGCAGATTCAACCCGCCATGGGTGACGAAGGCTTGGAAGAAGTCTTCGAACAGTCCGAGATCGAACGCTTTGATCTTCCGATCGGGCAGGTTCACGTTATAAACGAGGAACGGCCTGCCACTAAGATCGACAGTCACTTGCGCCAAGGTTTCATCGAGTGGTGCTGAGGCAAACCCAAATCGCTTAATCCCTACTTTTTCACCCAATGCCTGATGAAGCGCTTTCCCCATCACAATGCCGACATCTTCCACCGTGTGATGTTCATCGATGTCGAGATCACCCTTGGCCTGAACTGTCAGGTCGAAAAACCCATGTTTGGCGAGAAGTTCAAGCATATGGTCAAAAAAACGGATGCCGGTGTCGATCTTCCCTTGTCCACTACCATCCAAGGTCCACTGGACACGGATATCGGTTTCTTTGGTAGCTCTGTGGATATTCGCTTGACGTGGGAAAGACCCGTTCTTCTTCATGAGAATCTGCTCTGGGCTGACTTGGCGTGTGCATCAAACCCTTCGATCTGCGCGAGGCGAATCAGCGGTTCTTTAACTTTGGCCAGTTCGTGTTTCGTATAGTGCACGATGTTGCTGACCTTCACATAGTCGTTCACGGACAGCGGCGAAAAGAACCTGGCCGTTCCTCCCGTGGGCAAGACGTGATTCGGCCCCGCGACATAATCAGCTACGGAAGGCGGTGTGTAGCGCCCCAAGAACAGGGCTCCGGCATGGCGAATCTTCTCCAGATAATCAAAAGGATTGTCCACCGAGAGTGTCAAATGCTCCGCCGCGATTTCGTTGGCCACCGAGATGGCATCATCCAGAGTGGGAACGACGAATGCCACAGCATGACGTGCAATCGATTTCGAGGCGATTTTTTCTCTTTGGAGTCCCTTCAGCTGACTCTCGATCAGTTTGGAGACATCTTTCGCCAAACGCTCAGATGTCGTGACCAGGAACACTTGTGCATCTTCATCATGCTCGGCTTCACAGAGGAGGTCCGCCGCCACATGGGCCGGCTTCGCATCATCGTCCGCAACGACCAGCAATTCGCTGGGTCCTGCAACCATGTCGATGCCGACAGTGCCGTACAGCAACCGTTTCGCCGTAGCCACGTAGATATTCCCCGGCCCGACGACCTTATCGACTCGGTCGATGGTCTTCGTTCCATACGCGAGTGCCGCCACCGCTTGAATGCCGCCGATACAATAAATCTCCGTGACACCAGCGATGTCAGCCGCGACCAGCAAATACGGGTTGATTCCGTCCTTTTGTGGCGGTGTGACCATCACGATTCGCGAGACGCCCGCCACCTTGGCTGGAATCGCGCACATCAGCACAGATGAGGGGTAGACGGCTTTCCCTCCAGGCACGTACACCCCCACCGCATCGACCGGTCCTACGACTTGCCCCAACGTGGCATCTCCGTCCTGATACATCCATGTCTTGGTTCGCTGTCGCTCATGGAAAGAGGTAATTCGCTGAGCCGCGAGGCGCAGCGCATCGCCTTCATCTTTTCGGATGTGAAAATAGGCGTTCTTGATCTCATCCGCCGTCACGCGCAAGGATTCCGGTTTCAGTGTGATCTTGTCGAACTGCTTGGTGTAACGGAGGACCGCTTTGTCGCCTCCGCGCTCGACAGCCTGCAGGATCGTCCGCACAGTTTTTTCTACTGCAGCCCCGGTCGTGCGTCCTCGAAGCGTGGCTTTTTTCAGGGATGGGAGAAAGCTGCGATCTGCTTGTGTGATAATTTTCATCAGCGAGCGACTCTCTTCTTGCGACTCCCGACAGTCAATGGACGGCCATTGCCGGATTCAATACCTTGGCTCCCGACCGCACCTCGAAGCTTTCGAATCAACGCCATCAGCGGTTCCTGCTTCAGGCGAAAGCTCGCCCGATTGACGATGAAACGTGCCGACGATTTGGCAATCACTTCCACTTCGACGAGGTCATGGGCCTTGAGCGTGCCGCCGGTTTCGACTAAATCCACAATCCGATCCGCCAGCCCCACGACCGGCGCCAACTCGATCGAACCATACAGTTTGATGATCTCGACCGGAACTCCACGCTTATTAAAGTACCGTTCTGTGATCCGAGGATATTTGGTCGCGATACGCACCTTGGAGGACAGGCGATCATTCGATCCCTCTCCCTGGAGCGCGGCGACCGAGATTCTACACGCTCCGAACCCTAAATCCAATGGTTCGTATACATCACTTTCCTGCTCCATCAAGACGTCTTTCCCGACAATCCCGGCGTCTGCCCCGCCATACTCCACATAGGTCGGGACATCGCTGGGGCGAACGATGAGGAAGGTTATATCGTTCTCGCGGCTGACGAAGATCAGTCGTCGGCCATCTCTCGACAATCCGGTAATGTTATAGCCGGCGCGCCGGAAAAGTTGGAGAGCTGAATCGATAAGCTTTCCCTTGGATAGTGCAATCGTCAACATAGCATGTTCCTAATGACTAGCTCCCGCCGGGCGGCGCCGAATATAAGCCCCTAACACCCCGAGTTTTTCTTCGATCCGCTCATAGCCTCGATCAAGATGATAGACGCGCTGGATTTGAGTTGTTCCCTCTGCCGCCAATCCCGCCACAATCAGACCGGCGCTGGCACGCAGATCGGAGGCCATGACCGGAGCTCCGGTGAGTTTTTTACATCCGGTCACCACGAGCCGATTGCCTTCCACGCGGATATCGGCTCCCATCCGTCGTAATTCTTCCACATGCATAAACCGACTTTCAAAGACGGTTTCAGTGACCACGCTAGTGCCTTCGGCGAGACTCATCAACGCAGCCATTTGGGCCTGCATGTCAGTGGGGAACCCAGGGAACGGTAAGGTTCTCACGTCTGTTCCTCGCAAGTTCTTGGGCATCGTCAGGCGCACCGAGTCTTTCTCCTCTTGTATCTCGGCACCTGCCTCGCGTAATTTCATCAGCACCGCTTCAAGATGGTTCGGGCGGCAGTGGGTCGCCGTCACATCACCCCGCGTGATCGCAGCCGCCGCCAGATAGGTGCCTGCCTCGATACGATCCGGGATCACCTCGTGGTCTCCGCCATGGAGTTCTCGCACTCCCTCAACCGTGATGACGTCCGTTCCTGCCCCATGAATTCTGGCACCGCGCTTGACGAGAAAATCGGCCAGGTCCACGATCTCGGGCTCCTTGGCCGCGTTTTCCAGCACCGTCGTCCCCTCGGCAAGTGACGCAGCCATCATGAGATTTTCCGTACCGGTCACAGTCGGCGTGTCACAGTAAATGCGTCCGCCTTTGAGCCGTGCCGCCTTGGCCGTGACATAGCCCTGGTCAATCGAGATATCGGCTCCAAGTTTGGCCAATCCTGCCAGATGAAGATTGATGGGCCGAGAGCCGATCGCACAACCGCCAGGAAGAGAAACTTTGGCTTCACCCCAACGCGCCAGCAACGGTCCCAGCACTAACACCGACGCGCGCATGGTCTTAACCAGATCGTATGGGGCTTCAGTGGATTCAATCGTGCCGGCATGGATGACGGCACGATTGCCCTCATGCGACACCTTGACCCCCAGAATCCCCAGAAGCTTCCCCATCGTCAACACATCAACGACTCTCGGAACATTCGTGATGATACATTCCCCGCCGCCTAGGATGGTCGAGGCCAGGATTGGGAGCGCCGAATTCTTGGCACCACTGATGCGGACGTCACCACACAGCCGCTTCCCGCCGTTGATAAGGATCTCATCCATGTCTGGGGACCGAGCTCGCTCGCCGGGCGATCATGACTCGTTCAATACCGGCTTCGTCTTTGACGGTTTGAAGCCCTGTGTAGCCTCCAACCTGGTCTGCCGCCTGCCGCACGAGTGGAACCTGCCCTTGACCGATTTCCATCACCAGCAATCCATCATGGACCAAGGACTCCTTGCACTCATGGAACAATCGTTCATGGAACTCCGTCCCCTTCTGCCCGGCAAGCAACGCGACTCGCGGCTCAAAGTTTTGCACTTCTGGCTGGAGTTGTCCCCATTCTCCTTCGGCGATATACGGAGGATTCGACACAATGACATCAACTGTTCCGATCAGGTTACGATCTGGCAGAGGAGCTAAGAGATCTCCCTCGATCCATTCGATCTTTTCTCCCACTCCGTGTCTTATAGCGTTGCTTTTTGCAACCCTCAGCGCTTCAGCGGAGCAGTCTACCGCTAAAATTCGAACTCCATCGAGGATGGTCGCTAGCGTCACGGCGATGCACCCGGACCCGGTTCCCACATCGATCAGCGTCGCACCTTCCGTCAGGCCACCCTCCTTGAGGACCGCATGCACCAAGAGTTCTGTCTCCGGCCGTGGGATTAACACAGAGGGGTTCACACCAAAGTCGAGTCCACAAAACTCCTGCGTCCCCAAAATGTACTGGACCGGCTCTCGCGCCATCCGCCTTGACACCAACGTTTTCGCACGTGCTAGCTGCTCAACGCTCACCGGTTGCTCCGTTCGGCTGGCCAATGCATGATGTTCCATCTCAAGAGCGGATGCCAGCAACCACAAGGCCTCTTGGGCCACATTCGCCATTCCGGCAGCATCCAAGGACCGACGCGTCCAGGCGACGAGTTCACCGACAGTTTTCGGATCTCCTGACAGAGCGGTCATCAGTGGCTACGCCTTCGCCGTTTCTACCTGTTGCTGTTGAGCTGTCAAAGCCTGGACAATTTCATCCAGATCACCTTCCATGACTAATTCCAGTTTGTGAAGCGTCAGGCCGACACGGTGATCCGTCACCCTGTTTTGTGGGAAGTTATAGGTCCTAATTTTCTCGCTTCGCTCCCCACTCCCCACCTGTGACTTCCTGCTCTGAGCAATTTCCGCTTCTTGTTTTTCCCGTTCTGCCTCCACAATCCTGGCGCGCAAGGTCCGCATGGCTTTCGTCCGGTTTTTCAACTGAGACCGCTCATCCTGACACGTCACAACCACACCCGTCGGAAGATGCGTGATACGAACGGCCGAATACGTGGTGTTCACGCTCTGTCCACCGGCGCCGGACGAACAAAAGGTGTCGATCCGTAAGTCCTTTGGATCGATGTGTATGTCCACTTCATCTACTTCCGGCATGACCGCCACCGTGACCGTCGAGGTGTGAACGCGACCACTGGCTTCCGTGACAGGAACCCGTTGGACTCGATGCACACCCGCTTCATATTTAAAATGACCGTACGCTCCTTTGCCTTCAATTAACGCAACGATGTTTTTATAGCCTCCTATGCCGGTTTCGGAAGCTTCAACTGTATCGACTCTAAGCCCTTTCTTTTCCGCATACTTACCGTACAACCGAAATAGCTCACTGGCAAACAGCCCCGCTTCACTCCCACCTGTCCCGGCGCGGATTTCGAGCACCAAGCTCTTTTCGTCTCGCGGGTCTTTCGGGATCAAAAATTCTCTGACTCGCTCCTCGACTTCCGCCCGCTGTCGTTCCAACTCGTTTTCTTCGTCCGCCGCCAGCTTGTGCAATTCACCCCCGGCCGAGGGATCGTCGAGAATCTGCCTCGCATCGTCAAGCTGTTTGGCATAGTCACAGTACATCTCAAACAATTTGGCAGCCGGCTCCAGATCAGTGCGCTCCTTACTCAGCTTGTGCAACAGGTTCGGTTGGCTGATGACAGACGGATCCATAAGCTGATCGGTCAGCTCATGGAACCTCGAGGTAAGATTTTCCCATTTCTTGAGTAAAACGGCTTCCATGGTGTCGCCCTCCACCCCGAACGGTCACAAAAAAAGAGACCCTGCTTCAAACACGAAGCAGGGTCTCTTTTAGGCCCTTGTGGTGCGCTACTTACCCTTCTTCGCGTACTTCTTCTTGAACCGCTCGACCCGCCCCTCTGTATCGACAATCTTTTGCGTACCGGTGAAGAACGGATGGCAATTCGAACAAATATCCACACTGATATTTCCGATTGTCGTACGAGTTTTGAACGAATTCCCGCACGCACAGTGAACGGTGGCTTCCCGATATACCGGATGTATCCCCTTCTGCATAACCTACAACTCCTTACCGAAGAATGACAATCGACCTACCCCATTTCTAAGGGGTGACACTCTATCTGAAGGACGCACAAGATACAAGCGTCTCTACCGATTCATCGACTGCAGGAACTCTTGATTATTCTTGGTGCCGCTGATCTTGTCCATGAGGAACTCCATCGCCTCCATGGTCCCCAAGGGGCTAAGTACTTTGCGGAGAATCCACATTTTGTTCAGCCGATCTTTGTCCACCAACAATTCCTCTTTTCTCGTGCCGGACTGGCTGATGTCAATCGCCGGAAAGAGGCGCTTATCAGCGAGACGACGATCCAGGTGAACCTCCATGTTTCCGGTTCCCTTGAATTCTTCGAAAATCACATCATCCATTCGGCTACCGGTGTCCACCAATGCGGTCGCCATAATGGTCAAGCTCCCACCATTTTCAATATTTCGAGCGGCTCCGAAGAAGCGTTTCGGCCGTTGCAAGGCATTGGAATCGAGCCCACCAGAGAGCACCTTCCCGCTCGGTGGTGCAATCGTGTTATAGGCGCGAGCCAGGCGCGTGATACTGTCCAACAGGATGACAACGTCCTTTTTGTGTTCAACCAGCCGTTTGGCTTTCTCGAGCACCATTTCAGCGACTTGGGCATGGCGCTGAGCCGGTTCATCGAAGGTGGAACTGATCACTTCCGCCTTCACCTGTCGCTGCCAGTCGGTGACTTCTTCCGGACGTTCATCAATAAGCAGAACGATGAGCGTCACTTCTTTATGATTTTTCAGGATCGCGCGAGCAATTGCCTGCAATAACATCGTTTTCCCGGTTCGCGGGGCGGCCACGATCAATCCTCGTTGGCCTTTGCCGATTGGAGTCGTCAAATCCATCACACGGGTACAATATTCCTCGCGGTCAAATTCCAGATTGAGTCGCTCTTCGGGATACAACGGAGTGAGGTTGTCGAATAGAATTTTATCCCGAGCTACCTCAGGGTCTTCGTAGTTAACCTTTTCGACCTTGAGGAGGGCAAAATACCGTTCACTTTCTTTGGGAGGACGGATTTGGCCCGACACAATGTCGCCTGTGCGGAGGTTAAACCGACGAATCTGTGAAGGGGAGATGTAAATGTCGTCAGGACCCGGCAGATAATTGGAGTCCGGCGCGCGGAGGAATCCGAATCCATCAGGAAGAGTTTCGAGCACTCCCTCTCCATAGACTGATCCGTTTTTCTCGGTCTGGGCCTGAAGGATTGCAAAGATGAGCTCTTGCTTGCGTAAATTTGCAGCACCTTCTATTCTCAGTTCTCGAGCCACATCATTCAGATCGGCAATGGATTTCTGCTTCAATTCTGCAAGATGCATTACTTCCCCCTTAGCTACTGACATACGACTCCTCTCGAGCTTTGGCTCGGTTTCCATTTAGAATCATTCGCTCGTACTGAGTGACCATGCGAAACGTGATTGTACCTTGGCGATGAGCTTAGATCTTGGTCCGTTGGGTTGGGAAAATTATGGAAGTTCGCTATCTGTTTAACATGTAGAAAAATGATACTGATTCTAATTTTCCAATGTCTACTGGCTACGGCTCTAGGGAAGCCTTTGGTTGACTACATAATTTCAACCTCATTCTCACTGCTGCCAGATTTGGATTCGAGAGTAGGTTCCGGACTTGAATTATTCAGAGAATGGAGAGAATCAGCTTACCCTAAACGAGCCTTCAAAGACCCAGATCATCCTAGATCCCTAACGATACTGTGCTGATATTACCCAGGCAACATCCGGTTGTCAACTGGCAACTTGAATTTGCACCTGATCACATTATCATCGTGTTGTTCAGCGAAGCTGAAATATGTTAGACAAAGGGCACATAATTACAATGCCACGCGACGAAAACGAAACCAGCCCGAATCGAATCTTCTCCCTATTCGAAGCTAACCAGCTAATTCCACAGCTTCAATCACATTTGTCGACCGTCCAGGAATGCAAGGCCATACTGATACGAACCCGAGGGGAAGTAGGCAAAGCTTCAGCAAATGCTCCACTAGGAGGTGGAACAGCGGTAGGTGCACGCTATGTGAAAAGCCTCCAAGACATCAGCACCAACCTCCATGCTATCCATGAGCTTGGAGTTGTCGTGAAGGATATCGACCTTGGACTGTGTGATTTCCCGCATATCCGCAATGGACGCGTCGTGTACCTATGCTGGAAATTGGGTGAGCATGAAATCCGTTGGTGGCACGAAGTCACAACTGGCTATAAAGATCGTTGCCCGATTGAAGAAGAGCCTATCTAGCCAGTTCCATCGCCATAGGCGATCTTGGTACATAACCACTTAAATCTGATTAGCGTTATTCTGATTAGCGTTATAAGGATATGAAGTTTGTTATTATCGGCTATGACGGCCCGGAAGGGGAAGCCAAGCGGGAGGTTCATCGTTCGGCTCATATAAGTAATCTCGAATTATTAGACAGGCAAGGACAAGTCGTCCTAGCTGGCCCTCTTACCGACCGGACCGGAAGCTTACTCGTGCTAGAGTTCGAAACTCAGGAAGAAGCAGAAGACTTCGCCCGTCATGACCCGTACACGGTTCATGGCGTCTTCGATCGAATTGAAATCCATCCGTTTAAGCAGGTTTTACCCAAGCGATAACGCCCCAACACCCCCTCGTCGGGAGAGCTCCCCCAACTACCCGCTTTTTACATCATTGTCCAACCCAAAACCGAGCGGTATAGTTTAACCATGAATCTGAGGTCTATTTTCCTAGGCATCCTAGCCACCTTCACTGTCTTACTCATTGGATTACGTCATCTAGCTATCGCCTCTGAAACCATTGTCGTGGCTGAGGGGAGCTATGTGATGGGAGATGGTGACACACTTGCCATCGCCGAAAAACGAGTGCTCCAACGGGCACAACGGAGAGCCGTTGAGGAAGCGGGAGTATATATCGAATCGACTTTCCACGATATAGAACGGTCTGAAGCGGGCACAACCATTCAGGCAAGTTCGTTGGAAGTACGCACAATTGCGGCTGCGATCACCAGAACCGAAATCTTAGAAGCACGTCGTTCCTTCTTGAACGATCGACCGAGCTTCTACGTCCGTATCCGCGCCGTTGTTGACCTCGACAATCTTCAAACAGCGATCCAGCGGTGGCAGGCCGAGCAACGACTAGCCGATCACTTTCGCCGTCTCCAACAGGAGAACGTGGAACTAAAAAATCAACTTGACGAGCTGAGGTCCGGTCGTCCTGGGGTGCGAACGCTCCATATTGAGCCAGTCAGTCGCACGCATAATGTTCGCGACCAAGCTCAGAGGTTAGTCGAAAAAGCGATGGCAACCCAACATCTTCCCAAGAAACTTGATTTAACCTCGCAGGCGGCTGTGATGGACCCCCACTCCATCGAGCCTCTGATCATACGCGGTCAGACCTACCTCAGACTCGCATCCGCCGCGTACTCGAATCGATCCAGACCCAGCGAATACTCCGAGTATGTCGATAATGCGCGAATGGATTTCGACCGCGCCCTTCTCATGGATCCCCGCAATACCTGGGTGCTTCTTGGACAAGGCGATGTCAACACATGGCTCCATCGCTCTGAGCAGGCAGCCCGCTTCTTCGAACAAGCTCTTGAATTAAATCCTTTCTTCGACCTGGCCCGCCACCGCCTCATTACCCTGTATACCACTGAGGCTCGCAAGCTCGTCGATCTAAAACAGTGGGACTCCGCCCTTACAATCTTGAAAAAATGCTTGCCCCCCTTCGTTTCTGACAGTTGGTTTCCCTACCAGAAAGAAGCCTATTTTCTCAGAAGCGAGATCTATAAGACATTGAAGCAACCGATTCTGGCAATCGACGATCTCAGCGCGATCTTGCGAGCCGACCCAGCCGATAGACCTGCTCTCTTGGCTAGAGCCAAACTGTACCAGAGCCAACTCCAGGGACGCTTGGCAAAGGACGACTACGAGCATGCGTGCATGCTTGGTTCAACAGAGGCCTGCAAGCAACTGCCCTGATCCGTTTTCTCACCACGATTCTCTCTCGACTTCTTCCCGGAGGTTCTGTGGCAGACAATTCCCTTCGGCCGTTCCAGCACTGATTTGACAATCTAAAAGGGCGATACCTATAATGCGAAGGCTTTTGTTAACGACTCCTTAACTACCATGCACAACTTTACGGATGGGGACAGATGGGGGACAAAGGACCTAAGCTCTCTGAAACATCTTGACCCGAAAGCTCCTTAGGGTGGGCCTTCTGAGATGTTGCGGAACAACAGGGAGACACCTTAAAGTAACGCAGGTGATTGTGTTTTCATCAACAACCTCAATTTTCGCGGAGTGTAGGATATCGTGATGAGTGACTATCGCGTGCTGCCAGGACCGGAACACTTTCTCCCGCCAGCCGCCGCAAGTATGGGGATTCGGTTACCGAATCCGGGAGAAGCGCATATTAACGGCGTGATCGCTCCAGAGGAAAAAGCCTATGAGGAAGCGGCTCGCCAATTCTTGATGGCCAAAGTTCCGACCATCTTCCCAGGCCCCCTTGTACTCTGGGCTTGGAATGAGAAGGCTGCGAAGAAAGCCACGGCCATCCGGCATCTATTCAACACCTTGAAAGAATGTGTTCAGGCTACCCAGAAACCAATGCTGATTCCCATGCCTGATTACCGACCTAAATACCCAAAAATCAACCCTGAAGTTGAGATCAACCCGAATCACCCGAATTTGACCATCTGGCATAACAAGATCGACTGCTGCATATTTATCGGTGTGCATTGTCATCAAGCCAATCTCTCGCTCAAGATTATTCGTGGAGGAACCTCCTGCTATACTATCGCCATGTGCGCACAGGCCGGTCACGAAGATGCCATGCTTTCCTTCCGTGATGCATCTGTCGATAAGATTATGCGATTGGCCGAGACCATTAAGCGATTAAAGGGGACGGTCCAACCACCGTTGTCGACGGTTTAAAAGCGGGGCCGCGAGCTAGCTCGTTCGATCCCCCCGCATGTTTGAAAGGAGGCTGGTCCATGGCAGAAGCTAAGTCCATCATTGGAACCCAAAATAAGAAGGGCCAAACATATACTGATACATGGAAGATGATGAACGAGGCACCACGTACGCCATCGTTCTACACAGGCAGTGAAGTCATCAAGGAAGCGATTCGACGAGCCAGCTGTGACGTGATGATCGCCTACCCGATCACGCCACAGAGCGAAGCAGCGGCACTCATTGGCGAATTATTTGCCGAGGGATATATCGGCGATTACTTCCGTGGCGAGAGCGAATTTGCCGTTATGTCGCAATGCGCCGGTGCCGCATTCGGTGGCGCCCGTGTGTTTACGACGACTGCCGGACCAGGAACGATGCGCGCCATGGAAAACTTCCCCATGTGGGCGGGTGCCAGGCTACCGATTCAGATGATTGTTACCTGTCGAGGCATTAACTCACCGCTGTCGATTCAGCCTGACACGCTGGAAATCGCTTATTTGTTAAATACAGGCATGTTGGTGTGGCATGCGGAAACCGCACAGGACTTTTTTGACTGGATTCTTAAAGGCTACATCGTGTCAGAGGAGCCGGATGTGCATCTTCCTCTCGCCCTCTGCTGCGACGGGTTCTTCGTCACGCACACAAAAGACGTCGTAAACCTAACACCGGCTGATATGTGTTTGCCTCCATACGATCCGTATCGCTCACCTGTTCCCTGCATGGACATGGAATGCCCGCCAGTCCGTATGATGCGTGATCCGTTCGTCATGAAGAGCAACTACATCAGCTATGCAACCCACGCCAGCTGGCAGCAGGAGATCTGGGCCGCGGTGGAACGCTCCAGGAAGCATTCTATCCATTGGCTGAATGGGCTGATCGACACCGAGAATACCGATGCGGAGATCATGATCGTTGCGTCCGGGACAGCTGTATCCCAGGGGCGTGAAGCAATCCGCCTGCTGGAGGATGAGGGCGTCCGCTGCGGCCTTGTGAAGGTGAAGACTCTGCGTCCTTGGCCGGAAGAAGAAATTCGAGAGGCCACGAAGAATGCGAAACATATTTTTGTGCCGGAGTTTAACGTAACCGGTTGGCTGGCAAGAGAGATTAAGGCAACGATCCCTAACCATGACCGGGTACACGCAGGTCCCCATGTCTGCGGAGGCATGACAATGCCCCCGGAAATCATCGTGTCCGAAATCAAGACAGCGCTTGGGATGAAGACCTTCTCCCTCGCTGGGCGTGGAAGCTGAGCTGTACTGACTGCGAACCTGTCCGCTCTCACGAGCGACACTGAGGAGGCCTATAATATGAGCAAGGAACGTATTCAAATCTCTGAAGCCTTATACGATATCATGCCATCGGACTATCAAGACCTGGTGAAGAGTTCCACATACGGCAAAGAAGATCGGGGTTGGAAGGACATCGGAACCTCGAAGGAACTCATCGAACAGCACTCGCTTTGCGCTGGCTGTCCGGAGTCTATGGCTTTCCGATACATTCTCGCTTCCCTCCCGAATCCGGAAGATACCGTCATGGTCGGCTCCACCGGTTGTACCAGTTTGGTATTCCCGATGGTCGCCGTTCATAATATCCACTCATTGTTCGGCAACCAGAACGCGATCGCATCAGGCCTTAAGCGCGCCCTCAGCGTGAGATTCCCGGATCGGATAAAAGATGTCGTCGTTCTCGCCGGGGATGGAGCGACCGTCGACATCGGCCTGGACATGACCCTCCAGGCATGGTTCCGTCAAGAAAAATTCACGACCATTTGCTTCGACAACGAACTCTATGCCAACACAGGTGGCCAGGAAAGCGGACTTATGCAAAAAGGCTTTGTCGCCAAGATGGCACCGGTTGGAAAGTTGTTCGAAAAGGTGCGGCTGCCTGAAATTGCCCGCGAGTCCGGCTGCCATTATGTCGTGAACTGCACAGTCAGCAAACCGTCGCTGGTCGAAAAGGTCATCCGTAACGCCGTGCATATCGCCCGCGAAATCGGCCCGACCTACTTGCAGTTGTACACGCCCTGCATCCTGGAGATCGGCAAGAACAGCATGGAAGGCCTACAAGAAATGCGTGATTCTGAAAAGCCGACCGAGCGGTTCGCCTACAAGGAATATGTCAGCGAGCCAGCCAAGCAATTACTAGCAGAATTGGCAGCGAAGGATAAAGAACGGAAAGCAGCCGCTAAGCAACTGGCAGGCCAAGCATCAGCGTAGTCGGACCGGAGGCTCGACATGATTAAAAGACGATTGAATATCAGAATGTCAGGTTTGGGCGGACAAGGCGCAGTGACTGCCGCGCACGTCTTGGCCATGGCTGCCAACCGGGACGGTAAGTTTTCCATCTCCAACCCATTCTTCGGCGCCGAGAAGCGCATGGCACCGGCGGAGAGTTATTGTCGCATCGGCATTGAGCGTATCTACGACCGAGGTGAATTGGTATTTCCCGACGTGATCCAGGTCTTTCATCCCCAGGTCATCACCATGGGAAAGAGTTACACGATGCCCTTTTACTCAGGTGTGAAGGAAGGTGGCGTGGTCATCATTAATTCTGCCCAGCCGTTACTGTCCGACGAGGATGTGGAACGGCTCAAGGACTTGAACGTCGCCGTATTTTATATCGCAGGCACCGAGCTGGCCATTGAAGTGGCAGGCACCGAGCTATCGACGAACATGGCGATGATCGGCTCTGTTTCAGGCATTACGAAGTGCGTCTCGATGGAAGCCCTCGACGGTGCGCTCCAGGAACGGTTCGGAAAAAAATTCGTCGCCTCCGGAGGAACTGCATCTCTTGATGAAGCCATTAAGAAAAAATTTGCCAAGAAGGAAATGCTGTTGGCTAAGAATTTGGCAACCGTGAAGGCTGCTTACGAAATCGCCAGCGAATGGGCCGACAAGAACAAGGTCGAACTGCGTGTCGGAAATCCAGCTGTCGCTGCATAAAGAGAAGGAAATTACGCTGCATGTATAATGTTGCTCAAGTTATCGACGAAAAGTGTACCGCCAAGAAGGGGTGTCGTCTCTGCATCATGTATTGCCCGGAGGCGAATTGCCTGGACTTGAATACCAGCAAGATGGTGGCGGAAGTCATGATCGATCGCTGCAAGGGCTGCGAACTCTGCGTGATCGTCTGCGACGCGGCCAAGCATTTTGCCATCACCATGCAAGCCGTCAGCGCCACGGGACAACTGATGACCAAGAAGGGTGAATCGGCTGCGCTCGGCCAGGCCTATCAAGGCTAGCCGACCAACCTGGAAATCGAAAAAACCCCATAGCGACGGCGCTATGGGGTTTTTTATTGGGACCATGGAGCGGAAGATGGAAAGCGAAGATAACACGCTCGACGAACTCTTGGGTGATATCGCCGGATTGATCAACCAGTATCCAATCGCCCTCGAACGGCATGCGGCATTCATCCACGCAACGGGAAAAGACCCCGAACTTGCCGAAAAGCTCGTCAAAGCCGCTGACACGATGCGAGACAGCGGAAACCTCTATCTGACCTGGGCCAAACATTATGCCGCAATGGCGAAAGGCAATACGGACGCCTCTTCAGGCGAGGACGAAACTGACGATTTCGATATTTAAAAACTTCCTATTCCACAAAAAGTTTTGCTAGAATACCCCTTTCTTTCATGCAAACCTCTGTTCCCCGGTAGCTCAGTTGGTAGAGCAGCCGGCTGTTAACCGGCTGGTCGCAGGTTCGAGTCCTGCCCGGGGAGCCAGCTTATCTAAAACTCTTCGCCTAGTGAACCAATCCATTCGTTAACATGTCTTACTTTGAGCTGTAGAAATGGTCTGTCGACCTCCTCTCCGTGTCCCAACTCCACTCTTCAAAACGATCTCGCAGATATGATCCAGCCGTTCAATATGCTCGTAAGCCACCCACGGGTCCATCGCGACCGCACATACCCCGTGATTGGATTGGCCGACTATGTCGAACGCGAGTGTCCCATCTTTTTCCACCTCCAAACAGTCTGCTGTGGCATTAGCCAACTCACGAGACAAGGCCGGTAAGGGAGGAACAGTACGTCCGACTCGCGTATAGCGCGAGATTTCCCGAAACTCCACGCTTATGGCTTGTAGGTTGATTCCGGCATAGATGGCCGCTACGACATGTGTCGCATGGATATGCACGACAGTTCGTGTCCGTTTAGAATCACGCTGTAAATTCCAATGCATCCACAGCTCACCGGACGGCTTCTGTTCATCCTTTACCTTGGCACTCGCAGGCCAGTCAGCGGATCAGTTATGATCTCCAGCCGATGACATGCTCAGGATGAACGATCGCCTTGCGCCAACCGGATGGGGTGATGTAGAGATACCTCCCATCTCACTTCTTCATACTGATATTGCCGTCTCTCGTCGTGACCCAACGTCTCTCATAGCAACGCCTCATAACATCGCCAATAGCGGTCAGCATGATTCCTCATTTAGGATAGAATGAAGATAGACCTTATGATTTCGTTATCGGCGCTTCTCGTCGGAGTCCCAAGATCAGTCAAACCCAACGAAGGGCTTTCGGCATACCTTTCATCCATGTACGCACCCGTGCGCTGATTGTACAGTAGGACGATGATGGATATCGCATCGCCTTTTCAACCACCATTTCCTCTTAGGAACGCCCATCTCATGACCCTGGTGCCTCGCTACTGGCCTCGGAATACGTCACTGCCAGGATTGCCACAGGAAGAGCGGTTATTCACTATTGAACCGCAGACGAAGCTGAAAGGATTCTGTCATTGGCAAGACGATCGCCAGTCCTCCCCAACGGCGATTTTGGTCCATGGTCTTGAAGGCTGCAGCGAGTCTCGATACATGCGCGGCATTGCGGCAAAGGCCTATCGGGTCGGCTTCAACATCATCCGCATGAATCAACGTACATGCGGTGGCACTGAACATCTCTCTCCGACCCTCTATAACAGCGGCTTGAGCGGTGACTATCGCGCCATCGTCAATGAGCTGGTTCAACGTGATGGACTCGACCACATCTGGCTGGTTGGGTATTCCATGGGGGGAAACCTCGTTCTTAAGGCGGCCGGGGAGATTGGACAGAGCGAGCCGGCTCTTGACGGAGTGGTCGCCGTCTGCCCGAACATTAACCCAACTGTCTGCGCTCGCGCACTGGAGGAGCCTCGGAATTGGATTTATCACCGCCACTTTGTGGCCAAATTAAAATCTCGGCTCCGACGAAAAGCGGCCCTCTTTCCAGATAAATGGGATCTCTCGCTACTTGACCAGATCACCACCATCAGCGAGTTTGATGATTGTTACACGGCAAGAGACGGCGGCTATCGAGACGGCGCCGACTACTACAATCGGGCTGGAGCCCGCCACGTGCTCGACACGATCGCCGTTCCTACCCTTATCATCACCGCGCAAGATGACCCGTTCATTCCATATTCGATGTTCACGGAGACGAATATCCAGCGGCATCCACAGATTGTCCTGGTGGCGCCTCGCCATGGAGGACACTGTGGCTTCTTTCATCGGAGCCGAAACGGAGAAGACTCCTACTGGGCTGAGAACCGGATCGTGGATTTCTTGCGTGGACGAATCTAACAACGCTTCGACCGATTTGACTCGACAGGGGACTATGCCGCTCTTGTGTAGTTTGGCAAAAAACAGCCTCTTGGATCCGAATTGGGTAACTTATGCGGTTACACTCTGAAGGTGGGTTCGAACGTCTTCAACGTAGGTCTTAAATGGATCCGGCATGGGAAACGGTGCCCGGTCACGCACTTGGAAAATCGACCAATTGATGACATAGGGAGGAAACAATCGTTCAGAGTTCGCGGCCTGATCAAAACCTGCGCCGGACCAGGAACCGATTAGATGCTTGACCAGTTCACTACGGCCATGGGCCCGTGTATTCTTGGGTGCCTGGTCCATGGCAAGTTGGATGAACGTATCCGTCGTCAACCGCGGAACACGCCCCTCTTCCAAGAGTCCATAGTACAGTCCCTTCGTTTGATTCAGGTTGTGATACTCCAGATCCAAACTCTTGAGCATAGGAGCATGCCAGTCAAGATTTTCCGCATCTCTATAGCACTCCAATAGCCAAAGCTTGGATGCCCAATCCACGCGCCCGACGAGCTTCTGATAATCCCCGCGCAGGTCGCGAAGCACCGCTTCCCATTGAGTAAGAACCCAATCCGTTTCTTCGTCCTGCCCTTTACAATGCTGCACCGCCGAATCGAGAAACTGTTCCTGAATGTCCAATGCGGAAATCGTCTTCTGTGAATGTAGTTGAACCAACCACTGTCGCTCTTGGTCCTGCGAAATCTCCTGGAGCGCCTCGACCGGTTCACTGATTTCCAGATCGTGCGGCGCATGACCTTCCTCGATGAGTTGCAGCACCAGTCCTGTCGTCCCCAACTTCAGCGCGGTCGCAAATTCAGTCATGTTGGAATCACCTAGCAGCAGATGAATCCGCCGGTATTGATTCGGGTCGGCCAACGGTTCGTCTCTCGTATTCACTATCGCCCGATTGTGCTGTACCCATTCGAAGAAATCGTTCACGATATAGTCTGCCCGTTGGGAGATTTGGAACGGCAGACTCGCACCCGCGCCAGCACCCATGGCCACACGCGGAATGATTAACCGATCCATCTGAATCCAGGCGTCTTGCGGGCCGGCAGAGCCGACACGCCCAGAGCCGGTGAAAATCTGCCTCGTCACAAGAAAGGCCACAAGCGGAGCCATGCCGCGCCTCGAAAATGGAAACCGACGAGAAACAAGGTAATTCTCATGCGAACCGAACGTCGCATCTGTTTCGTGATCGATGTTGTTCTTGATGAGAGAGACGCGATCGGAAAAGCCAAGGTCCTCGATCGCCTGCTGCAGCAAGCGATCCCCAGCACGGTCTGACGCGACGATGTCGGTGAGGGAATGACATTCGGGCGAGGCATACTCCAGATGCCCCATATCAAGATATATTCGTCCGGCGTTAGTGAGAAAGCCTCCATTCCCAGGAGGTTCATCATGCCCCCTATGGTGGAGGTCGAGCACGCCCCGCCGCTGAACATGGAACAGATGGTCGCGAATCTTGTGGGCAAACCAGGTCGGCGAGTGGTCCGGGTGATCTTCGTGAATCAATAACCCATATTCGGTTTCAAGGCCAAAAATACGATTCAACATAAGACTAGGCAGCTGGACGACCTAGATTGTTGGGAAGCAATCGTTCCAGCTCATCTGGATCGAGTGTGCGATATTTGGAGGCGCCTGGAACATGGCGATCAAGGAGGGCGCACTCGATCGTCATGTCATTCATGCATCGGCGGATATGCTCATAGAGGAGATCAGGATCGTTCACGAGCCGAGCCGAGCCTGCCTGAGCTTCGCGTTGCTCTCCGGATTCATCGAGTGCCTGGCGTTGCACTCGATCACCGACAGCCCACGAACACACCGCCGCATTGACAGCTTGTTCCAAAGAGACAACAGGATGTTGCCGCAGAGACACCATCATCTCCTGTTCGATCGCTGCTGAAGCCGCCAGTACCGCATACTGACTCTTCTCCTCAAAGGTGCCGTCAAAGTTGATCGTCAAGAAACTATCTTTCCCGGCTTTTAGGCCCAACTCGGCCAGCAAGATCTTCACGATGAATGGGGCTTTGAACACCTCCTCGAACGCCTGTTTAATCATCGGCGCAATGCCATACTTCACGATGCGGCTCCCTGTCACGTCAGAAGGCGAGCGATTGAATCCTTCGACGTGCGCCATTTCCAACAGAGTGAAGCGCAGCTTCTCAAGATCGGCCGGATGCCCCATTCCACCCAAGGCAAGACGGTCGTAGATTTCATACAATTTGGGCGTGCCCTTGCTCATGGTCATGAGCAGAACGCCGGTATCGCACGAGACCCCGATGACCGGGCTCCCCGGCTTAAACTGGTCATCGAGATATTGTCGCCGATTCCCGACCGCTTCGATCCACCGATACGGCTCTTCGTACATATGGAATGATCCTTACACGCCTCGAGAAACTTTCGATTCGAACAGCGACCGCAGCTGAGAATCCAGCATCGTCCTAACTCCAGCAGTAGTGATAAACTTGATGACCGGATAAAGACCGGCATCACGATTCACCCCGCCCGTCGCACTGTCGAATTCCGCAGCACTGGTCAACAGCCGCAATGCCTGAACGGTTGCCTGCTCCTCAGACATCGCACTGAGTGGCTGCTCTCCCCATGTATTCACATAATGAAGGATGCCGCGAATGGTCGGTGAACCGGACCCGGACACCGCGTATTCCACTCCTTCGAATTCCGCACCGAGGATATCGTAAAAATAAATCTTGGCCGCGTCGTGCTCGGCATCGTAGCCGGAAAAAATCGGTGCAACGGCCCCAGTCCCGGCCAAGGCTGCAGGGACATTTTCCTTCAGCAGCTTGGAGAGCGCTCGCAGTTTGCCCTCAAAACTGAGTTCCTGAAGTTGTGTTCGGCGGTAGTACTTGAAGGAATGTTCAAGGATGCGCGCCATTTCATAGGCAGTGGCCGGCACTCCGGCGATCGCCATGACGCTGTGCCGGTCGATTTCCAACACCTTGTCGGTGCGGTCGTACATCACCAGATTGCCGGCTGTCGCACGACGGTCCCCTGCGACTAGAACGCCGTCGCGGTACTTGAACGCGAGGATCGTGGTGGCGGTTGTCAGGTTCTGGCCTGCTCCAGCCTGTCCCGGCACTCCCAGCACATATCCTTTTCCCTTTAAAAGCTGATAGAAATCGCCCTGCATGCCCATTCCTCACCGAGCACTGAGTGAAACGTGCTGAGCCTCGAGTGCTGGCCTACGTTAACGACTGACTCGGACCTTACGACTTCTTGATTACTCCCCTGTTCGTTGCCGATACCGTTCAGCTTGTTTGGGATCGACTTTGCGCATCCGTTTCATGAGGCTATCTTTGTCCGGCGATCCAGTTTCCGGGCGCCGTGGCCCGCCTCCCTCTTCGGGACGGGGAGACTTGGGCATGGGATCAACTGGCCCTTCACGCCGTTCCGGCATTGTACTGTGTTTCATAGCTCCCTATCCTTTCCGTGGCTCCACGCCGCCAACGCCTCAGCCGGTGAAGTGGCCTCCTGAAAGACCTGTGCACATCGTCGCACCGCTTGCGGATCGAAGAGATCCCCCATGTCCAAATTACGAGAGCGTGTTCCACCGACAAACTGGATGCGCTCCCACTGCATCGACGTGATCTGATCAGAAAACCGCTGAACGCAAAGCCCCCGCAATCCGCCACGAGTATCTGTTGGGCCGTTCCGCATTGCCTCTTCGATCCCCTCGTCGGTGGTCATCCGCCACGTTTGTCCTTCCGCTTCCAATCCTGAGTACAGTCCCTGTTCGGGATTCACATTATGGTACTCCAAGTCCAAGCTGGCCAACCAAGGATCGTTCCAACCAATCCGTTCTTCCCGCATGAAGGTCTCGATCAACCACTGTTTCGTGACCCAATCCAGCTTCCCAACCAACCGTGAACGGTTCCGCGCCAGCAGCTGCAGAGTCTCAGCCCATTCACCTAATAACCAATCCGTTTCCTCGTCGGTACCGAAAAGCACCCGCCTCGCGACGTCGCAATAGGATTCTTGAATATCCACGGCTGAGAGTCTCTGCCCATTCTTGAGCTTGACGACCGTCTTGAGGTCTGGGTCTCGCGACAACCGTTTCACAGCGGTCACCGGTTGATCGAGTTCGAAAACCGGCGCCGCTCCGCGCTCGATCAGATCGAGAACAAGCCGTGTTGTCCCGACTTTGAGCGCTGTCGCATACTCGCACATATTGGCATCCCCGATGATGAGATGGAGCCGTCGATACTTCCCGCGATCCGCATGGGGTTCATCTCTGGTGTTGAGAATGGGACGGTTGTGCATGGTATCAACGCCCAACTCCGCCTCCATAAAGTCGGCGCGTTGCGAGAGCTGATACCACCCTGGAACATGTCCGGACTCCTGCGCTTCAGTCCCGACCTTCCCCGCGCCGGCGATAACCTGTCGACTCACCAAAAACGGCACCAAACCAACAACGAGATTCGGAAAGGGAATGGACCGTGCCACGAGATAGTTGTCGTGACACCCGTAACTGTGCCCGTGGAAATCCGTGTTGTTCTTGTAGAGTCGGACATGCTCTCCCCCCAACGCCTTATTACGCCGCTGGGCGGCGCGCCGGAGGATGCGCTCCCCCGCGCGATCTTGAGTCACCAGGTCTTTCAGCGTCCGACACTCGGGTGTGGAATATTCAGGATGGGTGTGGTCGTTGTAGAAACGCGCGCCATTGGGCAACACGAGGTCGCTTTTCATTTCATGGAACGAGAAGGGACGATGGGCATCGCGTTTTTCGAACTCGTCTTCCTCTCTATCCTGCTGCAAACCCGAGACACGGAATCCGCGAGCATCCTCATGCGGATCCTCGCCGGCATAATCCCAACGCCGTTCAAAGGAGGCTGCCAGGTAAGCGCGCACCAATTCCATTGATTCGACGACCGGATCGACCCCGTCCACATCGTCGCGCGTGATGCCGTATTCCGTTTCAATCCCGAAGAGACGCACGTTGGTTGGTCACCATGTCACAACTGATCACGTCAATGGACTTTCTTTGATGCCTCACGACTTAACGATGTTGTAGACCATGTACAGCTAAATGATTTGATTCACGAGCCGTTCCTGGGTCTGGCGGCCATGCCTGAACGAAGAGACTCCAACCACCTGTTCAGGGTGATGATCCAATAGCTTCAGCCATTCTTCTGCCGCGTCATCAGGTGGCAACATTTCGCCTTCTCTGAATTCCTCGGAGACGCTATCCAGCAAATCCCTGGCCAGCAATCCCACCGGCTGGCCGGTCTGAATCGTGCGGTCGATCGCCTTTTCTTTGGCACGTTGAACGATCGACGCCAAGATGGCTCCACTCACAAGATCGCCGCGATAGAGGACCTTGCTTTGACCGCTCCTCAGCCTGATCGAGAGAAGCCGATTGTCCGCCGTCCGTTGGAAGATGGACTCAACGACATCTTCGACGAGCGACGCCACCGCGTAGGCGTGCTCGCCACCTCGCTCCTCGACCAATACCGAGTCCAGTGGTAGGTCCTCGGTTAAGTACACCTTGAGAATCTGGGCCGCCGCGTCCTTGTCCGGCCGACTCACTTTGATCTTGCGGTCGATACGACCTGGACGCAGCACCGCCGGATCGATCAAATCAGGTCGGTTGGAAGCCAGAATAATCACCACATCACGCAGCGATTCGATCCCGTCCATTTCGCTGCAAAACATCGGAACGAGCGTGTTCGAAATATTGAAGGATCGCATGGCCCGCCGGGTTCCCAGAATCGACTCGGCTTCGTCGATAAAGATGAACGGGAGCGCGCCGCTCTTGCGTCTCGCGCGAGCCTCTTCAAAGAGGTCGCGAACCATCCGTTCCGATTCGCCGAGCCACATGTTCAGGATTTCCGGCCCCTTGACGTGAAGAAATGTTCCGCTCGTCACCGGAAGGCGCTTGTCCGCCCCCGAGGATTGCTCGTGATTGGATTCGCTGACCAACTTGGAAAGACTCCCCGCTGCCGCTTGTCCAATGAGCGTCTTCCCACACCCCGGTGGCCCGTAGAGAAGAAAGCCTTTCGGTTGTGCGAACTTGAACCGCTCAAAGGTCTGAGCATGCAGCAGAGGATATTCAATCGCCTTTCGAATCGCGGCTATCGCTTCCTTCTGGCCACCGATCTGCTGCCAGGTCACCGTCGGCGTTTCATCGAGAGCATGCCGGCTTGATTTACGATCTCCTAGTTTTTCGATTGCCACATGATGGCTCGGGTCGATTCGAATTTCGTCACCTGCCGTGAGATCCACTCCGATCAAATCAGTCGATCGCTGCAAGATCAATGATTGTCGGCCCATGTCCTGTTCAAACCGTAATCGCCCGTCGGGCATCGCCTCAGTCAGTTTCAATATGGGCCCGTTTCGATCGTAGCCCAATGTCTTAATCACCGCATAGGCTTCGTTGACGAGAATCTGCGTTCCAATCTTGAGATCGGATTCGGGCACACGAGGATCTACGTTGGTGTAATACTCGGCCCCACCGACCACGATGCGGGCGAATCCTTCGCCTGGCAGACCGAGCAGGGTGCCGATACGGTTCGCCGGCGCCGTGAGCTTGGCCACCACCTCACTGACTTTTTTGAATTCCAGCTCGCGCTGCTGATAGGCGGCCTGAGATAACAGGACAGCATGACGCAACTTATAGAGCAGCTTCTGTCGAGGATCATCCTCGGGGAAGGAAGCCAAGCATTGTTCGATCAATTCGAGCGGATCGGTCCCGGTTTTTAGCGATGCGGCATCGCTCTGACCGGCGGGCTCACCATGATCGGAAGATCTGTGATCACTCATGGATCCTCATCGAGAAGACTTAGTCAGATGATCCTACCATACGTCTGCTCTGAATTGCCGTCGTGCTAATTGACGGCCTGAAGGATTACCGAAACCTTTTCACGCCGATTTCCGCGCAGTATCTCCACGCTCACGCGATCACCGACTTTGTGTTCTTCCATCACGTCCATCAGATCGTCAACAGTGGTCATCGGCTTCCCGGCGACCGACACGATGATGTCGCCGAGCTGGATCCGGCCAGCCATGGTTTCACGCGCGCCCTTCAGGCCTGCGCGATCAGCCGGCCCACCCCTGGTCACCTTGCCGATGATCAACCCCTTGATTCTCCACCGTTTCGCCATCGCATCCGGAACGAGAGAGACACCCAGGCCAGGACGAATGAGTTTTCCGTGCTTGATGAGTTCGGGAACGATGCGGTTCACGGTATCGACGGGAACGGCGAAGCCGATTCCGGCATACGCTCCGCTTGGACTCACGATTTGTGTATTCACCCCGATCAGGCGTCCGGCACTGTCGAGCAAGGGACCGCCCGAGTTTCCAGGATTGATCGCGGCGTCGGTTTGGATCACGCCTTCAATCGTGCGATTGGACATCGATTTGATCGTTCTCCCCAACGCACTCACGACTCCCGTCGTCAACGTATGGTCAAGCCCGAAGGGGTTTCCGATCGCAAGCACCTTTTGTCCCACACGCAAGTCATGAGAAGAACCGATCGCCAACGGCTCCAATCGGCCATCCGGCACCTGGATCTGGAGTACCGCCAGATCATGATCAGGATCGGCTCCGACCACTTTCGCCTGGTACTCGGTACGATCCGCCAACGTCACCTTGATGGAGTTGGCGCCGTAAATGACGTGAAAGTTCGTGACGATATGGCCTTGCTGGTTCCAAATGAAGCCCGACCCCGATCCTTGCGGCACCTCCATAATGTCGAGCGACCAGAAATCCCGCTGTATGGCCGTGTTCGCGATGAATACGACCGATTTCGCCGCCCGCTCAAAGACGGCCACCGTTGCCCGTTCGTCAGCCTCTAACTCGGCGGGAGGCGGGGAAACGGGGCGTGGCTTACCTTCCGGGCCGTCGTACACAGCGCCAAGAGGTTTACCCCACTCTCCCAACGTCGTGGCCGACAGCGCAACTGTTGTGCTGAAAAGCAGGAGGAGAGTTACCGATCCTATACTCTTATTCACCCAGAACCTGCACGATAAGTTCACGCGTTCTCGCACGGGTGTCGAAATCGACCAGGACGACTTGTTGCCATGTTCCTAGAAGAAGGGTGCCGGCGGCAAAGGGAATGGTGAGAGAAGGCCCCTGAAGCTGTCCTCGAAGGTGGCTGTGACCGTTGTCCTCCCCTGGATTTACGGTGTTATGCTGCCAGCTAGAGTCCGGAGGAATGACTCGATCCCAGAACGTTCTGGTGTCGGCGCGAATCCCAGGTTCATCCTCGATCATCATGATCGAGGCGGTCGTATGCTTGACGAACACCGTCACAATTCCGTCTCGAAGGTTCGACGCCGCGACGGCCTCGGCCACGGATTGTGTAATGTTCTCAATGTCCGTGCCACCTCCCATGCGGATGGTCAAGGGAACGGTTCGGACGGCCATTAGACGCTTCTATCCATGAAACTGCGAAGATAACGGCGGTCACTTCGCGACAGCGGCTCTCCTCGTGCCTCCGCTAGAATGGTATCGAACGCACCTTCAGCCGACAACAACCGTACGGCATTCAAGACCTCGCTGCTGAGAATGCCCTCTTGTTCCAGCTTCTCGAGATAGGCAAAGGCCTCCGGTACGCTTTCTTTTTTTCGAGCGTAGTAATCTTGCCCCCGTCGCCGGTTGCTATACGCTTCAAACTGCTCACACGCGACGAGGATTTCAGCCAGTTGTCTTACCCAGGCCTTGGCCTTGGCCAGCCGTTCCGGATAATAGTAATACAGCATCACCTGCTGCATCCAAGGCTCCCACTCAACTCCAAGCGTCTTCAACGCAGGCCTCACAGCCCGCAAACGCCTGGCAAGACGGCGAGCATAGCCAAGACGCATTTCGATCTGTTCGACAGCCCACGCATCCATGGGCACGCCGGATGCTTCAAGATCCCGGCGATACAGGGAAACAAAGGCTTCCGTCTCCCGTCCATAGGTGGTCCGTGGATGAACGGCACGCCATTCACGGGGCCTTGTTGGAATACCCCGTTGCTTAGCCCAAGACCAAATGGTTCCAAAAAGTTGCCGATCAAGCCCGGCACGGCCCAGATCGTGCAGGAGACAGGCAACATGATAGAGCTGTATCCGATCGCGAGGATGCCCTAAGCGGCTCGCGACAGCCACACACATCCTCGCTGTTCGCAGGGCATGCGGACGATCATAGCCGTGGATTGTTCGCTTTGGGTGATGCGGATGAGGATAGTCATAGAGCCTCATGAGCTCATTGATCAGCGAGTGCGAGATGCCCGATGACTTCATGCGATAAGAATTTGACATGACCGCAGATAAAGATTCCTGAGTGCCCCATGCAATGGCGGGAGAATATCGTCGGTCGAAAGGAGGTGTCAAGGAACCTCCTACCGATTGCTCGCCGAATCCCACCAATTTTGCTATGCTCAATCGGTGCCATTACGGTGAGACAAGGCGTTCATGCAGACTTGGCTACGATATGGTTACCTGATCACTGCCGCCACGATCTTCGCCAATCCAACGATCCCGCTTGCCGGATCGCTCGACCACCTGACAGATTTGACGGGAAAGACGCAGGTGACCGTCACATTGAAGGGCCGGGACAACTTCACCAGCGAGTATCGCTATGACGTGAGCGTGAGGAACCTCTCACCGGACACCATTGCCGCCGATTCCCTGGTGATCGTACTCGACAAGATTACGAACCTAGCGGGCGAAGACCGAGAAGGCCTCACGGGCGAATCCTTCTTGAAACGGTTCGACATTCTGGACCAAGACGGCCACACGGAGGACGGCAAACCCTTTTTCCATATCCCGACGGGGACGTTGCCGGATCTCCTACCACAGACCGAGAGTCTTCCGGCCGCCATCCGGATCAGAAATCGCGACTATGTGGCGGTCTTCACTCCTTTATTCAAGGTGCTCGGACAGAAACGGCCTCCTCCAGACGCAAAGCGCATGGAGTCCCCGTCTACAGCCACACCTCCGGCCCAGGAATCACCGCCGGTCGGGAATCGAAAAACGCTCGATACCCTCATTCAGCTGCTGATCAAGAAAGGCGTCCTGACGGAAGAAGAATGGCGCAAGGCGAGTCGACCATGAGTCACTCGACATGTAACGCGTGCCTGGGAAACTGGCCTCGACGAAACCATTTCATCGCAGATCTCGGACTGTCCAAAGCCTATCTCCATGATGACCAATTCTTCCCAGGATGGACGGTTGTCGTCTTTCAGCGCCACGCCACGGAGTTATTCCATCTGACACCGGCCGAACGCTCCCGGCTGATCGAAGAGGTCAACCACGTGGCCAAAACTCTGGCTGAAATCTATCACGCGAAGAAGATCAACTATGAACTCCTTGGCAATCAGCTCCCGCACGTTCATTGGCATGTGATTCCACGCCTGGCGAATGACCCAGACCCGCTTGAACCGGTTTGGCGTGTATCTCATAAACCCATTGCTCTGACGGAGTTAGCTCTTCAAGAAACCATCGACCACCTGGCATCCCCACTTCGCATGACCGGGTAGAACCCGTTCCTCTCTTCATCGTCCGAGATGATATAATTTGGCGTGGTAGCGCCTCACACTGGACGCGTGAACTGCCCCGATGCATCCCGGATTGATACTCTTACCGATCACAGTCGCCGCGCTTCTTTTCTCTCCATCTCTTACCCATGCACATTCAGTGGGCGAGCACAGCCCCTCACTCCGCGGAGACACGTCCGAGTCCCCTCAGGCAGCCTCAGAATCGGGAGCGACCGAGCGACCCGATGCGGTGACGGAGCTTGAGGCATTGCGGCGGGCAATCCGCCTCCTACCAGATGTCCCGGAGTACCGCCTCCAGCTTGCCGACACGCTGCTGCGCCTCGGTGAGCTCGACGCCGCCATCGAGGAATGTCGCTCTGCCATTCGGCTGCAACAAGATGATGGACGCGCACATCTCCAGCTAGGCCTCTTGCTCTCCGCAAAACAAGATTGGCATGCGGCCGCCTCCGCTCTGAAAGAAGCGCTCCGGCTGGAACCAAATCTTCTCCAGGCACACTACAGCTTGGGAAATGTTCATTACTCACTCGGCGATGTGGCTTCCGCAATGCAGTCCTATCGCCGAGCGCTCGAACTGCACCCACATTTTTCTGACGCACACCATCACCTCGGACTCCTGCTCAGAGTCACGGGACGGATGCGAGAGGCCATCCCACATCTCGAAGCTGCGGCTACCGGAGGTGTGCCGCAAGCCCGGCTGTTCCTTGGCAATGCATACAAGGACGGGCAAGGGGTCGTGAAAAACCTTGGACTGGCGATTTATTGGTGGATGCAGGCCATTGAGATCGGTGAGCAAACATCCTTCCACTCATTGTCAAAATTGCGGCGTCAGACCCTTGCTCCGGGATTGACCGCCCCGCAGCGAGCGGAGCTGCTCAAAGGTTTCCAGTCCTACCGCGCCATACTCTGGAACGACTACCCGGACATGAGTCGCGTCAGTGATCGACAGTCATTGGGAAAGGCCCTTCTCGGACAGGGCCGCGGAGAAGACGCGATTTGGGTACTTTTAAAGGAAGGTGTTGCATTGAGCGAAGAGGCCCACACTCTATTGGCCACACTCTATGAAGCCGGATTTAACCCCTACCTGAAGCCCTTCGACAAGAGGATCCTGACGTGTTTCGAAACCACTGCGGCCGACGGATTCACCTCCGCCCAAAAATTTCTTGCCCGGATTTATGCGACAGGGCTCGGTGTCGATGCCGACGTTCAAAAAGCGAAAGCGATCCTCAACGGGCTCCCCAAGAAAGAAACGCAGGCGGTCCTCACTGAACTAGGCATTCGTTAGTCGCATGCGTAGTCCGACGACACTTTCACGTCTATGGATTTCATCGATTCCTCTCCAAGTCTTGAGTATCGGCTTGGGAACCACCGTTATTTCGACACTGTTGTGGTTCTCGTCCCCTGCGACCTTTACGGCCCTGGATTATACCGTCTTCGACACCTGGCTTCTCCACCGGCACAGCATTGCCGTAAGCCCGTCGTTGGTCATCGTGTCTCGCGACCCCGCCAGTGCAGCGAGGTTCGGATCAGGCCGGTGGGACCGTGCCATTCTCGCTCGGTTGGTTGTTGCGATCCATGAAGCGGGTGCCACAGTGATCGGCATCGACCATCGCTTGGACCATGCGAGCCCGGCCCAGGTCGGTGGCGCCGCAAGCGACGCCCTTCTCCTTGAGGCACTTCGTGCGGCGTCACCCGTCGTGCTTGTGCACGCGGCCGATTCCCTTCTTCAATCCGATGCCGCGGTCTCCGCTCACCTTGAGGTCGAGAGCGATGGTGATCATGTTTCTCGTCACCTTTCACTTTCCACCAGGGTTGGGGCTCAAACAATCCCGGCCTTCGCAGTGGCACTGTTCGATATATTCCAACGACAGAACGCCTCATCGGCGCCCTTCTCTCCCGATCACGCCCGCACGACTGTTCTGGTGAACGTGGCGGGTGACGGATCGCTCGCTGCTCTTCAGCCGCTCCGGCTGTCTTCCGTCTGGGAAACGATCCAGCGGCGGGATGAGCAACAACTCGCCTCATGGTTCAGGGACAAGATCGTTGTCATCTGTTCGAGCCCGACCAGCTCAGAAACCCGGGTTTTGGCCTCTGGAACGATCGTCGACGGCATGACCGTCCATCTTCACCTTCTCAATGCCTTACTCAACCACGAACCGATCGCGTCGCTCGGTAGAATGGCCCGTCTTGTCATCACAATCGTACTGGGATCAGCCGTGGCCTGGAGCCTTTTGAGGTTTCGTGGGACAAACGGCTTCTTTCTCGCCACCGGCATCGTGGCGTTGTATGGAGCACTCACCGCCGCCAGTCTGAGTCTGGCATCCCTCGTCCTCCCTGTTGCGTTACCACTGACAGCTTCCCTACTTGCCTTCATAAGCGCAACCGCGTTGGTGAATCTGACGGCGAGTCAGCGTCTGATTTTGCTCGAACGCGACATGATCCAGCTCCAGGAAGAGTCCGCTGCCGTTCGTGAAGCACTGATCCTACGTGAGGACCGAGCGGAAGCACTTCAGGAAGATTTAGCAGCGGCGAACGCCACCATCGCCCATTCAGCCGGACAACAGGAAGAGTTGACCGCAACGATGGACGGACTGCGGCTCCAGATTGTCGAGGTCCAACAGCAGGAGCAGGAAGCCCGTGGTCAGCTGGAGCAATTGGAACGACAGCTTGCCGATCTCCGAGCGGCAGCCCTCGGCTCACACAAGATCGCCGACGCAGAACTCGACCGGATCCAAACCGAAGCCCGTCAGTTCGGAATCATCACACAGGATCGGTCTTTGCTGCGCCTGTTTCACGACGTGAAAAAGGGCGGCAAGTCTCCGTTGACGGTCCTTCTTCTCGGAGAGCCGGGAACCGGCAAGGAGCTCTTCGCGCGAGCCATTCATCTATTAAGTCCCCGGTCCGCCAAAGCGTTCGTGCCGGTCAACATGGCCGCGATTTCTTCTGATCTTTTTGAAAGCGAACTGTTCGGCCATATGAAGGGAAGTTTCACCGGAGCGACGGCCGATCGCCGTGGTTACTTCGGTCTCGCCGACCATGGCACGATTTTTTTGGATGAAATCGGGGATCTCCGGATGGATCATCAGAGTAAGTTGTTGCGGGTCCTCCAAGACAGAACGTTCTATCGTGTCGGCGCCACTACGCAAACGATGGTCGATGTTCGTATTGTCGCCGCAACGAATCGAGACCTGCAGAGAGGGGTTTCGGAAGGATGGTTTCGGGAGGACCTGTACTTCAGACTGACCGGGCTTGTCTTCCACCTTCCGCCACTCCGTCGGCGTCCCGGAGACATCCCGCTTCTTGCGGATATCTTCCTCAGCCGGATTGCCGGAGGAACGGGGAAGCCGGTTCCGAAACTCACGAATGACGCGCTTCGTGCGCTGGTTGAGCATGAATGGAAAGGGAATGTCCGGGAGCTCCGTCACTGCTTGGAACAGGCCGTCACGCTGAACGACGGTCCCATGTTGACCAAGGATTCGCTCCGGCTACGCGAGAAGCCTCCACAGATCTCGGGACCTACAAGACTGCTCCCCCCTGAGTCGGCCGGCGATGCTGCCGTGCTCGCCTGCCTGCGAGAGCATCGGTTCGATATGCAGGCCACAGCCGCGGCGCTTGGATGGGATCGCAGCACGGTGACGCAGCGCTTAAAGGGGCTCTGCTTTCAGACACTGGTCGAAACCGGTGGAGACCAGGCCAAAGCTGCACAAGTCATTGCGGGTGATCCAAGCCATGTGCGAACCGCTGAACTGAAACTCAGAGACTACTATGGTCATCTGCAGTCCGTGATCCAACCATTCGCGACTGCAGAGGAAGCACTTGCAGAATGTAGACGCCGTTTCAAAAACCTGCCGGAACGGCACTTCGTGTCCGTTGAACGGCTCGTTCGGTGGCACTTTGAACAAGAAGGTCCAGTCCACTCCGAATCGATTCCACACCCCTGATGCCCTCCCGTTGGGGCATGGAGAAGGCTATGGACTCAATTCTCACTCACCGCTTACTTGCTCCAACCCACGCTCCAGATGTGAGGCTACAGCGATTTACATACAGACGATCTGACCCGGAGCACCGCTTCTTGCTGGAAACGAGTTTTGTAGGCAGTAATGAGTTCCTGAATGGCTCTATCTTCGTCAACATCGTCAGAATGAAGAAGACTGAGAACGTAAGAAGGCTCACGAATGATTTCGCCCGACGCAGATCGCCATTGGCCGGAAGCCTGCCACACGGAAAGACCATTTGGAAACCGTGGAGTCACGGTCTCATTGAGAAACTGCGCCCATTTTTCTGGCGTGATGTGACCTGAAGGCGTCTCTGTTCCGAAGTACAACAGCTCTTGCACCGCAAGTTGCCTCCCATCGTCACAGGGCAAACCAGTCATCGTCCCGCACCCCACAAGTGAGACAAGGATGCAGACACCGAGTCGGTTTCGAAGGTTCGTCAAGGTTCCACGAATGCCTACGGCTTCGTAGAGTGTGAAGACATTGGTCCCTCGCGCCTTAATAGCCGCATTGTCCGTTCCGCCTGAACAAGGCACGCTGTTTTTCCCTGACATATGACTTCCTCCCCAATCAGCCTTGGTCGTAGGTTGGAGGCGAGTCTCGTTGGGCTTTACAGCCGGCTGACTCATCTCACTCACTAAGGCCCCCAGCGGAAGCCGAACAGCAATGCAACGCTGGTCTTGTCTTTCTCTGCTAGGGAGGGAGCCAAGTCGATATCGTGCAGGTTCACGATGACTGTGGAAGACAGCGCGACATTGTAGGAGACTTGATATTCAAGTGAAATCCCGATGGGGATGTACCAGCTCGTGTCACTTCGATCGATTCGCCCCAGCCCTGTACCACGATCCAAGCTGTTGTGAATCAGTCCTATGCCGGTGAAGGGAACGATGGTGATACCATTATCGAGGCGCAGATGATACTTCCCAACACCCGCGAAAGAGAATTGGAACAGATTTCCGGTCGGAGTGAGTTGCATCATCGGACCGAATGAAAAGTTCCGATCCGGGTAGTAGTCGAGATTGAATCCGAGGTTGAAAACCTTTCCGTTGACCGTACCGGCGGTCAAGCCCACATCGGACCCGAACCCCCAGCGGTTCTCTTCCGCATGCGCCGGTAGGAGCAGAGAGCCCATCCCAAGCACCCCCGCAAACGCTACCGTCAGTTGCCTGCGAATATCGGGCATTTTCAAGGCCATTCCTTAGAGTGGCAAACGTATCATTTGTCTCGGTCTGATGCAAAACGACACGCCCCATAGCTGCGCTCACCTTGGCATGCCAGGATTTGCATCAAACTGTGCGGCACGTGTGCACAAATAGAGTGCGTCGACCGCGTCTCTTTCACGAAGGCCAGAGTTGCAGCGAAGGCACCCTCGCTCGTCTCTCCGCCTCTTTGTATCGGAACTGACACGGCCACCTGTATCCCTCAGATTCACCCCCTTTATCGTCGTGTGTTGGATGGATGATCGGAACATTCTCCTGAGCAGGGCTGTTCAATCTTTTTCGTAACCTATGGTCGGTCATCTCGCCGTTCGCCCAATGGCAAGGAGAACCGCCGGTCAGCACCTTGGATCATGGCCCGTTAGTCTGTGGCTCAGCGAGGTCCCAGTGCCTGATTGCGCGACCGGTGTCCCATTTCATCCTAGGCCGTGTGCGGGCATAGGTGACCAACTCGTCGTCCATTGAGGCGCATGGGGGGAGCCGGATCGCAGACGGTCAGGCTCGGTGACCCCAGCATCTCGCACCGTACTCTGCTACAGGGCGTGCGGATGGTATAAAAGAACTCGCGAGAATGACGTTGACAAGTGTAAGGTTACGGGCTACGGTTTTTTAATGAAGATACGGAACTTTGTGCATAAGGGGCTGAAGCGTCTCTACGTCGAAGATAGCGGCCGTGGCGTTCCACCGGACACCGTGGACAAGTTGCGCAAAATGTTTGCCTACATGGACGATATGCAAGACCCTGACGAACTGCGGATGCTTCCAGCGTGGAAAGTCCATACGCTGACTGGCGACCGCAAAGGGACATGGAGCCTGAGCGTCACCCGTAACCGGCGATTAACGTTCCGCATTGACTATGCAGAGGGAGAAATTGTCGACGTGAACTTAGAGGACTACCATTAGAGAGGAGAACCAGAACATGCCTATGAAGAACCCGCCACACCCCGGAGACTTTATCCGCACAGAGCTGGTAGAGCCTGCCGGCTTGTCTGTAACAGCCGCCGCCAAAGCTCTGCAGGTGTCGCGCCCAACCCTGTCCAGTTTGCTGAATGGCAAGGCGGACTTATCGGGAGAGATGGCTTTGCGGCTGGAGAAGGCATTCGGTGTGAAGATGGATACCCTCATGCGTATGCAGGTGTCCTATGATATTGCCCAGACCCGCAAGCGAGCGAAACACGTTCATGTGCGGCGACTTGCGCTCAATACCGTTCATTCCTGAGTGGGCAAGGATGAAAGAAAATGGTTATGGTCAAGAGATGATATTAATTTTAGAAACCCGGTTGTCCCGTCCGGCTGTCCGGCGGACGTTTTCGTGAGATTCACGCGCGACGGTTCTTCTGAATCCGGACTCAACTCCTCATCATAACGAGACTTCTTCTCCCGTCTGAGCAAAATTCTTCGATCCCAACTTCCTGATTGACCTCGTCTGTCGCACTTCGCGCATAGCTGTCCCTGCCCCTGGCGGACAGCGGTTTCTTCCCTTCAAGCCTCTCCAGAATGAACGCTAGTCATCCAGAGTCTTGCCGTCTGTCCGTCCGTGCGTCCCATCACGCGCATCACGCTGGATCAAAATTCAGTAATTGCTTGCGCCGTATTCGAGCCGTGGTACAACGGCCAAGCGACGAAGTGGATGTCCACTTGATGGCAATCCATGGACACAAACCGGTTTGTCCATGCAGGCTTCGGTACTATTCCTCACGCTTCTCGTGATTCGCTACGGAAGGTCCGCTGCAGCTAGGGATGGGACTCCATTTCAAATTGCTGTTGATGCCCTTGGGGGTGCGGCAGGAGGGGCGATCAGCAACCTACTCCCAGTTAATCCAGTTCTGGGTGCATTTGTTGGGGCTGGGGTCTCCGAATTACTTTCGGCCATTGGACCTTGACGGGGATCATGGACTATCTGAGTAGGGTTGTGGAGAGATTTCCCCTCTGGAACGCGGGCGGGTTCCTCGTTTTTGTAGGAACGTGTATTTGGCTTCTTACGAGACTGGATGAGTTAACACGAAGGCATGTTGAGTTGAGTCGACACTTGTGGGAGATGACTTCTACACATGAGATTGAATTCAAGAAGGTTAGATCACGAGGACATCTGTTTCTGTGGTTTTGCATAATTCTCAATCTCTTTTGCGCCATGGGGATTGTGAGTGCACATATCCTGGTTCGGTAATGAAGCATGCATTTGGATTGCTGGTTCTACCCGGATTCCACGGACAGGTGAGTCAAAAGTTGCGCCCCCTGTTGCTACCCTTCGAGTTGTCAACGCGCACCAGCGACAACGCCAACGATCAGCAGACGACGTATGCCGCCGACACGCTGACGTAAGGGCAACGAAAAGATCCATCGGTACCTCCATGGTTACGGAAATGCGCGGCGGATCCTGTCTGTTCTTAAGGGGCATATGAATGCTTTTCATGTCAAATTAGGAGTGAACAGCTGAGTGGGCAGGGCTGTACGATGAGCGAACGCCAAGAACATATCGGGACTCATTCAGACTCTCAGGAAGAGAGCCGCCAACTCGCCTACCAGCTCTTTGCCAAAGGAAAGTATGAAGAAGCCATACAGCTCTACCGAAAGGCGCTTGATCTATCCCAGCAGGAGATCCAAAAAGCAGAGATATCGTTGGAGTTAGGTTGGCTTTTCTATGAAGTGAGTCGGTTAACGGAAGCGCAAACGCTCGCACAGAATGCCCTTCTGCTTTTATCAAAACAGCCTCAGAATTTGGAATCTTGGTTGGGCCAAGGTAGTGCGCACGCCCTCCTTGCTCATTGCCTCTCCTGCACCGATCTGACCGCAAGTGCCGAAAGTGCACGAACGGGACTAGAAGTTCTCGAACATGTCATGATTGAAAGTTCAAGGAGGGAGCAACTGGCAGCGGCCTACGGTTTTGCTGCACGCATTCACACCCTGCTGGGGGATACCGCCAAGACAGTGGCGCTCTGTGAGAAATGGCTTCAACGTGAACTGGGGGAGCGGGAGCATCTCGAGTGGATGATCGTTTTAGCTGAAGCACTCCGATGTGAAGAACGATATCAGGAAGCTGAGCGAGCAATAGAGGATGCGCTTCAGTACGTAGGCACCGACAAAGAGTACAAAGAAGCAGATAAGAGGGTACGGCAGAGGCTCACTCTAGAGCGCGGTTTGATCCAGCGCCTATCAAATCGCTTCGCTAACGCGATCGAGACTTTTAGGCACATGCTTGTGGAAGTAGAGGCTGACCCTGTCTTGTGCAATGACCCCAATATTTGGGGAACGGTTTGGTGGAACTTAGCAATAGCTCTCTTTGAAACATCAGATTATGAGGGGGCAGCAACTGCTTTTAAAAAAGCGCTCGCCCTTCATCCTCATGATGAACCGTATTACCACAAAATTCTCCAGTCACTCGGCGATTGTTATCTTGGAATGAAGGTCTACGGCAAGGCGAAAGAGTGCTACGAAAAAGTCATTGCTTCAGGACTTAGCTGGGATGCTGAGAAGCTGAACGCTTGTGCTGGGGTTGCCAAGGTTCTGTATAAATCAGGCATGTATGCACAAGCAGCCTCTGCCTTCGAGACAGTATTGCCTGATTGTCGTAACGACGGTCCTAACTATTACAATTTTTTGCTTTGGCTCGGAGGTTGTTATGAGGGGATGCGGAATATTGACAAAGCTCGCGATATCTATGAAAAGGTAGCTAATGCGACTTGTGTTTGGGATACTGACAAGATTTCGGCTCAGGAAGCTTTGATGCGGCTGTCATTTTCGGGCGGGTCACAAGACTTCCATTGAGCTAACAAATGACTGGAAGAAAAACGTGTCCGGAACCGTTTGCTCCTTAGAAAAGACTCCCGACTCCGTATTTTCCCTCATTCGGGACTATGATCATGATGCGGGATCTTCTCAGTCAACGTCTGCTCGTAACAGTTTTGACGGTACTTGGCGCCACCCTCATATTCCTTCTTCTTCGGGATAGGTCGGACAGTGAGTCAGCGCACCCGCCGCCCTGTACGATCTGGTCGTTAAGCCTATTTCTCATTGCCACAGAGATTATTGACGCACGCATTGCTCCCTTTGTTCAGTCAGATTCTTGGCTCTTAAAGGAAACCTACGGCGTTGGAGGGGTGCTTCTGGTAGCCTATCCCCTGGGTCCCGTGATGGTGTTTCTCCACCTGACTCGTACAAAACTCGCACACATCGGGCTCGATGTCCCTTGCTTCTCTTCCCAAAACATTTTGCGTGGTATGAAGTGGGGATTCTGTGTGCTGTGTGTAGCAATGATCCTAGGTTTCCTGGATCCAGAAATGGGGCGTATGACATTTGAGAAATATGGAGTCAGATCGGACAACCAGATCAATCAGGGCATCAGTGGCATAGCGACGGAGTTTTTGAAAATGGCCATAGGGCTGATTGTGGTCAGCCTAGTGGAAGAGATGATCTATCGTGGATTACTTTATAGAACCCTAAGACGAAGAATGGCTCCTTCACTGGCTACAATCATTTCAGCGTTGTGCTTCATGCTGCCTCATGGGGTCGTCAACGTATTAATTTTTTCGATGGCCTGTGGCAATGCGATCCTATTAGAAAAGTATGGTTCGTTGGTCCCAGCCGTTCTGATTCATGCTATTTGGAATGTAGGGTTACTGACAGCTGGATGGTTCATGATCACGTTGCAAGTCAATACCCAGACAGTGTTTGGGGTTGGGCTGCTTGTGACGTCGTTGATCTGGTTTTATGCCTGGGCTACTTTGCGAATTCACGATCATCAAACACGTGTTGCTCTCAAAAAGACCTAAGGGAGGAGCTTACAGAGGGAATTCGGGTTCGGGCAAGTGTTACGCGATAGATAATGTTATGTAAATATGAGTCGGTGATGGAATTAGAATCGAGAAGGCCAGACGTATCGGAGTCTTATGCAAGTTACGACCCCCCAAAGGGAACTGCGAAGCTTGTCGTGTCACTATTGGACAACGTGCCGAGCAGAGTTTACATCGGATTAGCGCAAGTCTGCCTTGCTGATGCATCAAGTCTTTCAAGGGCAAGGCGTCGACTAAAGACAACACAAAAAGCAAGAGTGGGAGAGACGCGAGCAGTCTATTGGCCTCCTAGCATCAGGGAACCTGCAAGAATTGAAATCTTTGTGGACAAGGTGTTGAGTCAACTGCCATCAATTTTTAGGAAGATCGAATTCTTCAGGGAATTAGTCATAGCGCAAGTCTTGTTTCATGAACTCGGCCATCACCTTCAGGCTCAAAGGAAAGTTCGCCTGCGAAGAATGAAGGAAGAAGGCTTCGCTGAGGCGATTGCTGCGAAGTTACTGAGGAGGCTCATAAATAGAAAGTACAAATTTCTAAAACCATTTATTGCGGTTCTCAACATGGGTCTTGATGTACGCGATAAATTCATGGATGTACCGAAGAATAGGAGTGGCAGCTAGGCGGTTCTGCCGTGAATTAGGACAGGTTTAGTTGCAGAGGAGAACACCACATGCATACCAGCGGTATTCATTCATGGTAGGCACGTGATCTATGCCGATGCCACCCCGACCTTGACCTGTAACACAGGGGGCCGTCTTGTAAAGGCCAGCGATACTGTGTCTGGAGCAGGCAACATTGAGTTCATGTACGACGTCCTCAATCGATTGATTCAGGAAACCACGCCGTAGGGCACCGTCACCTATCAATACGACATGCTGGGCCGTCGCACGCAGATGACGGCGACCGGCCAACAACCAACGACCTATCAATATGATGCGGCAAGCCGGTTAATCGGTGTTGAACAAGGCACGCTCTTTGCGACATTGGGCTATGACCATGCCAACCGCCGTACGAACCTCAGCTATTCCAATAACACCACGACCAGCTATGCCTACGATGTGGCCTCACGATTGACTGGTATCACTCATAATGGACCAAGCACGCCGAATTTCACCCGCGCCGTCGCGCCGCTTTTGCCGTCATCGACAAAAGTTTTTTCACAGCCTGCCTCTTTGAGTGCGGCAAGTTGCAAGTCGGGGTTCTGGCCGTCGGTAGAGACGCGGGCATATCCATATTTCATAAATAAGAGGATTCCTTTTGGCAGTGAACTGGCGGAATGAATGCGCAACAGACTTATGCAACAGTCAAGCGGTAGGTTTTATGCGGGTTCGGGAAATGTTGCAGAAGTTACCACTTATGAAACAGGAGGGAGAGGCCTCCTTCCTCTCCCCCCTGCAGCAGCTAGGCCGCTTTAGAGCCCATGCTTTCGCAAGACGCTAAACAGCGTCGACACATGTCGGCGCACTGTTTAAGGGTATCGTCTCCTGCAACCTTCTCGCAGCTTTCTGCACAAAGGTGGCAAAGCTCAGCACACACGCTGCACACGCGTTCATGAATGACCGACTCCCGGCTCAGATAATCCGCCGTTACCGTGCACATCTGCGCGCAGTCTATTAATAGCTGGATATGGTCGGATGCCGCATGGCGACCGCCGAGCCTTAAGCAATGCGCGATGGTTTGGGTGCACATCACATGGCACTCTTGGCAGAGCTTGATGCATCGTGCCATATCGGCATTGGAATGATGCGCCCCTTCCCTGTTAGCCGTGTTCTGCATGGATGCATGGGCTGAGTCGGGCGTTGCCGCATATGCCCTTGGCTGCATCCATAATGAGGCACCAGCGGCAAGCAAAGACGCACTGGTAGACACAAATGCTCTCCTGCTTATCGTGTTGTGAGATGGCATTACTCTCTCCTTTCATGGCTTTTATCCTGTACGTAAGCGCATGAACCTTTCGACAGATTCGAAAGTCAGGGGAAGGGTATCAAATTCTCAAAACTGTAGTAGAAATCGAGTTGTGAATACGAGGGTTGTAGCTGGCTGAGGATTTGTAAAAAATGCAGTTCGTACATTCAAGGTTGAGGGGATAATGAGCTATGACTATTTCAAGCTGGGTTAAGGAACTGCTTTGACCAGAAACGTCCTTAGAATGAATCCCTATTTCTAGGAATGCATCACAAGTTTGTCGTGACGGCTCGTCCGTAGTGGAAGAGCAATCCATACTGGAGGAAGTCTGGAGCGGCAGGACGCAGGCATAGGCGTTGAAAGTTAAAACAAGCAGGAGGAACACGAGTGATGTACTCAGACCCGCCATGTGAAAAATGCTACGCCGCGTCTTATCTCGTGTCAACATCTACAAACCTTCGGCAAGAAAACGGCGGATTCTATCGGCAATCTCATCGCGGCTCTTACGAAAGACGATTAACCGCTGTTCGTAGGTTCCCGTCGCTTTCGCCGGGTCGTCAAAGTTCCAATGCAGCATTGTGGCCGCGCCGGGAAAAATCGGACACGTTTCCTGTACACGGTCACACACTGTAATCACATAGTGGAACGTTTGATTTAAATAGGAATCAACCCGTTCGGACTCATGGTTGGAGATATCGACGCCAACCTCGCTCATGACGTTCACGGCATAGGGATTGAGGCCAACAGGATGAGTCCCGGCGCTCACCACATCAAAATGGTCTCCGGCTAAGTGACGAAGCCAGCCCTCAGCCATTTGGCTGCGGCAAGAATTACCCGTACAGAGAAAGAGCACGCTCTTTTTCATCGCGCGCCCTCCACTGGAAACCAGCCTTTTGTCCTGTGACAGGCCGCGCACACTGACAGCATCACAGGCACCTCGACCAAGACCCCAACCACGGTGACCAAGGCAGCACCGGATTCAGCACCAAAGAGCGCGATAGCGGTTGCAACCGCGAGTTCAAAGAAATTGCTGGCTCCGATGAGAGCACCGGGTGCGGCCACCGCATAGGGCACTTTCAGCCATTTCATCAATCCGTAAGTCAGAGAGGCGTTGAAATACACCTGCAGGAGAAGAGGGACGGCAATTAACGCCACATGCAACGCTTTACCGCTGATATTGTCGGCCTGAAACGAAAAGATGAGCACCAGTGTGGCGAGCAATGCGACCATGGTGATGGGGGCAAAGCGGGGGAGTAGGGTATTTTCAAACCATGCCTTGCCGTGGTTGCGGATAAACCAGTGCCGGAGCAGCACGCCGATGCTTAGAGGAATCACGATGAAGGCCAGCACCGAATAGAGCAGCACTTCATAGGGTACGTGCAGCGATGACGCGCCACTGACGAGAAATGCGACCAGCGGCGCAAACAGTACCAGCATGATGAGGTCGTTCACCGACACTTGCACCAGCGTATAAGCCGGGTCGCCGTCTGTGAGATAGCTCCACACAAACACCATCGCCGTACAGGGCGCCGCTGCAAGGATAATCGCCCCGGCAATATATTGGTCTGCGTCTGCGGGTGTCATCCACGCCGAAAACACGAAGCGGAAGAAGAGCCACGCGAGGAAGACCATTGAGAACGGTTTCACAATCCAGTTCACAAACAGCGTCACCAACAAACCCCGTGGCCGCTTGCCGACATTGCCCACGGCTGCAAAATCGACCTTCATCATCATCGGGATAATCATGAGCCAAATCAGCACAGCGATAGGGAAATTGACGTGACTGCCTTGACCAAACTCCATGCTTCGCAGGAGGTGAACGGCGGCAGGAGCCGATTGGCCGAGGACAATCCCAGCCACCATGCACAGCCCCACCCAGACAGTCAGATAGCGTTCAAACAGGTTCAACCGTTTTTCACGGGCTTGAGTCGGAAGAATTGGCGCAATAGCGGCGTCCATTAGGATAAATTTCCCTCATCACCCACAGCAGCCAGCGGTTTTTTCCGAAGGCTCACAGCAATTGGGTGTGCCTTTTGTTTCCGGCGTACAGCAGGCACTTTCGGCACTAACGGACTTCTCTGCAAAAATCTCGGCATCTTCCATCGTCCGGTAGGTTTCCCAGGCAACACCGCCAGGGTCTTGCACCCACGTTTTGTCGGACTTGGCATAGCAGCAGGTCGTTTCACCTTCATCGAATACCGCCAGATTTGCGGCTTTCAAGCGTCCACGTAGTTCATCCAGCTCGCCAGTGTCATCAACCTGAATGCCAAGGTGGTCAACGCCTTTCTTACCGGCGCGGGTCGAAACAGCAAAATTGACGTGCGGGTCATCGAGCAACCACTTCGCATAGTCCGTTTTGGTCTTGACTGGCCCTGCGCCAAAGAGGGCACTATAAAAGCGAGTGGCTTCCTCGATATTTTCTACTCCGACATGGACGTGAAGACGTTTCATGATGTTTTCTCCTTTCCTTTAGGCGGACAACAACTTGGCATTTCGATAACGGAACAGCCGCGCTTTTTATCCTCACGGATGCTGGCGAACTCCATGCGACAACAATCCTTCACCATGTAGCGGATGAGGTCGGTGAAGAACTCAAAATTGGCCGTGTAAATAATGGAGCGGCCTTCCCGCCGCGACACGACAAGCCCGGCATGGCTCATCTGCGATAAATGGAAGGACAGCGTGTTATGCGGAATGCCGAGTGTCTCGCTTAACACTCCGGCGGGTGCGCCGTTTCTTCCATGCTCAACCAGCAGACGGAACACCCGCAACCGGGTTTCCTGTGAAAGAGCGTCAAAGGCTGTTACCGCTTCATTAATTTCCATATTTCCAGAATAATGGACTAATAGTAGTTTGTCAAGACCGCCGATGAAATTTTATCCGCTTATCGAATGGTAGTTTTCCCACAGCCAGGCATCAGGCAGGCATAGGTTCAGGCGGTGACCACTTATGAAACAAAAGAAGGCCGCGTCGATGGCTCGTCAGTCGATGATTCTAGTACCCACCAACGCTGAAAAAGGTCAAACTGTAATTAAGGATTTATATCGGCGCGTGGCGATGGCACTCCTGAAACCGGTATCGTACTCTCATTTAGACCTGCCGTCGTTTTCTGGGGAGACGTCATTTTGAACAAAGCAGTCGGCCGCTGCAGTGAAGCGAAATGCCAATAGGAAGCGCTCGCGTCATGCGGAAGCTTGTCTACTTCTGACGTTCAGCAAGAAAACTCGACCAACTCAACCATTCTCCCGGCGCGCCCCTACACAGCGAGCTGAGGTGAGATCGCACCGAAAATCCTTAGTTGCATCGTTCTCCCAGACGGCGTATACGATAGGCTTTACTCGCTGTGGCTCACTCCTAGTGGGCTCAGAATATTCCTTCTCGGTATTCGACTATCACATTATCTCGAGGCGATCGTGGAGTCGCTGCCGCCTAATCATCTAGCCGTGAGGTGAGACATGAGTATGCAGTTCGTGGCCTTGGCTTTTCTTTTCGTATTTACGGTGAATGGACAGGAATCGAGTTTGGCTGCGGCTCATCAGTCTGCAGCGAAGCATCAGACGACTGCCGTTCGATCGGACAATGGTCACAGTGCTCCCTCTGCTAGGCTTGTCGGGTTTGGGAGACCGGCCGATCTTCGATACACTCAACAGGACCTTGCCAAGAGCTCGTATGCCTATACCGTCGACAGCGAAGAAGCCGCTCCTGCAACTTCCATTGTTCCTATGACATCCATTACTGTGGATACTCCCCAGAGCCAGGGTTCGGAAGCAGACAGGGAACGTGTACGGCTGGAGCAAATTCAACAACTCCTCAGCACCAAGGAAAATGAGCTGGCCATTCTACGAGACAAGACGGCAGCAGCAACCAATCAGTTGAACGTCGAAAAGACCCGCGCAGACGCGCTAGAAGCGCAACTGACCCAAAAGGAACAGGAGCTCTCCGGCATTTGCGCGCAGCGAGACACGCATCAACAAATGTCACAAGACCTGAATAGAACAAAAAGCAGTCTCGAGCAGGCCAACCAGCAAGTGATCGACATCGAACGAGAGTTTATCGTCGCCAACGAACATCTTAGTGACGCCACGCAACGGCTGGCCGCAAAAGAGCAAGAGCTGCGGATGACCAAATCCAATCTCGACAAGATGACCCACACCCTTGCGGATCTGGACCGGGAATTGCTTGAGCGGAACACCCAGCTCACCCAGGCGAAGCAGTTGCTCGCAAACCTCGGTCGGAGCATGCCGAAGCAAGGTCACCAGTCCGCCTCCAATAAAAGTCCTGTGCCTGGCCCAACTGGATCAAGTGACCTCGGCAAAGTCCGCGAGAATCTGGCGAGTGCCCTCCAGGAGGAGCTCAAAGGGGGGACTGTCGCGTTACGACAACGAGGCAATAAGTTGACCCTTGCGTTGGCCTCAGGTGAAGTGTTCGCGCTCGGGGATGCGACCATGACACCGGCGGGGACATCTTTGCTTGAGCGAATCGGTGCCGCCTTACAACAATTTCGTATCCAACGCATAGAAGTCGCCGGGCATACCGACAGCATCCCGGTCCGGAGTGACAATCGGAGACCGTTCCGAGACAACCTTGAACTCTCTCAGGCGCGGGCTCAACATGCCGGCCAAACCCTGATCGCCAGCGGATTGGGGGCTGACCGTATCAAGACCGTCGGGTATGCCGCCACCAAGCCCATTGCCAGCAACAAGACCGCAGAAGGCCGGAGTAAGAACCGACGAGTCGAAATCATCGTCACCCCCTGGTCCGGACCGGCTACCGCTCCGGGTAAGGGCAAGAAGGTTGAGCAAGTCGCGAACAAGCCCGCTCAACAAAAAAAGGCGGTTCAAAAGATTGTTAATCGTTGACGTGAGGCTCTGACCAGGCTGGTCCGTATGCGAACAGCCTGGTTATGTCCATATCAAGTAGGAACCTACCGCTGAACCAAAACCCTCATCCATGCCGATGCCGGAGCGCACGTCAAGACCTGCCGGACCCTGGGCACCAGCACAAGGACTCGTATGACCCCCGCAGAAGCCGCCGATGCACTGTTCAGCACAATCCCGCAGCCCATCACTCCGGCACAGCTCGAGGAATACGGCATTGAGACGTCGGACTCAACCGCCCAATACATCGCTCGCGAGATCTTGTCGCTCAATCTGTACTGGATCCTGGCCGCTATCGAGGCGCATATCCCCACCACGTACCGGGCAGCAATCGAAGAGCAGCTGTTCGAATCGATACGGAACGTCTGGTGGGAAGCAGGGCTGTTCGGGCAAGACACGTGGGGCGCGTATCAACCTGAGCTGAATGCACGACGAGAACACTATGCCCGCCTCGTCGATCAGGAAGGGATCGGTCACATGGGAATTTGTGCCGAGACCGCGGTCTTACTCGAGGATCAAGGCTTCATTTCATCAGAGGATCGACCAAAGCTCCTGGTGTTGTTGATCGACTATGCGCCAGCCTCGGAGTATGGCAAGTTGCTTGGCGAGGCGCTCTAGCGCTCACACGACAAGGCAGATTTCAGAATCAGAGGTACCGGTGCGAGAGGACCTTCCCGCTCTCATCGAATTCGTAGAGTAACGGCGCCCCGGTCGGAATATTCAGCTCCAAGACTTCTTCTTTCGACAATTGGTCCAGCTCCATCACCAAGGCGCGCAGGCTGTTGCCGTGCGCCGCAATAATGATGGTTTCACCCTTTACTAAGTAGGGCCTGATCATCGTCTCGTAATAGGGCAACGCGCGTTCAGCTGTGTCTTTGAGACTTTCCCCACCGGGTGGTTTCACGTCGTAGCTCCGCCGCCAGATTTTTACCTGCGCGTCGCCATACTTTTTCGCCGTTTCGGCCTTATTCAGCCCCTGCAGATCCCCGTACATCCGTTCGTTCAGGGCCTTGTCCTTCTCGATGGGAATCGTCGGCTGTCCAATCGTTTCCAACACGATTCGTAACGTCTCATTCGCGCGGCTGAGCACCGATGTGAAGGCCCGGTCGAACGTAAACCCACGGAGCTTTTCACCGGCTTGCCTTGCCTCCTCAATACCTTTCGAGGAGAGCGGGACGTCAACCCACCCCGTGAAGCGGTTTTCCAAGTTCCACTGCGACTCACCATGACGAAGCAACACCAACCGAGCCATCACTCACTCTCCTCACTTAAGACAGGAAGGGTCCGACCCAAGCCTAAAATACTGATTGAATGATTCATGTCACGTTGACGCCTTGACTACGACCGATTTCACCGGCCGGTCGATCGAGATCTGGCGGGCCCTCTTGAACCATCTTTGTGAGTGTCGCAAAAAAGATGATGTAGAAGAAGATCCCGACCCAGATGACGTAGGGCTGTACCCCACCCGATTCTTTCAGCTCCGCCTCTTGTCCCGCCTGATCCAGGCCCCTTGCCTTCTTGATTCCGACGATATGCTCGCGGCAATGCCAATAATAGAGATAGTTGGCCGTGGCCCCCGCCATGATGCTCCAGACGATACCAGCAGAAAAATCTCCCGTGAAGTAGGTCGAAACCATTGGACCGACGGCGTAGACGAATGCGTGCAAGTACATCTTGCGATACAGGAACCAGAGGAACGAAATGTAGAGAAACGCCGGCCAGTTCCACGAGAGCGCAAATCGTGGTTGGCCGTTCGACGAGAATTTTTTGAACACGGTCACATAGTGGTCGGCATTGGGGCCGATGAATTGGCGCCAAAGCGTCTCCTCGTCTTGAATCGGTCGAGCGGCGGACGCCTCCCTTGCCACCTCGGTGGTAGCCGTGGCTTCAGCCAACTTGGTTCCGCACTGATGGCAGAAGTTTGCGTCGTCAGGGTTCTGTTGATTGCATTGGCTACAGGCCGTCATGAAAATTCACCTTACCATACTTGAGAGTGGACTGTCGGATCTATCTCTAGGCCCTCTGAGCGCCTCCAAACTTAGAGCATCGGCATTCTCCAAAACAACCTCTTTCAGCCCCGCCACTTATTGCTCTTGTGCTTGCCCCTGTGCTAGCTTTCCTGTCTTTCTGAGCGGATCCGTACTCATGCCGACCGAAGAACTGAAAAACGATGCCGCCAAATATCTGATGCAGACGTATAGTCGGCAACCGATTTCCATTGTCCGAGGACGAGGCGCCAAGGTCTACGATCTGGAGGGGCGAGAATACCTCGATTTCGTCGGAGGGATTGCCGTCAACGTGTTAGGGTATGGTCATCCCGACCTTGTTCAGGCCATTCAACGCCAGGCGGCACAACTGATCCACACATCGAACCTCTATTACACGGAACCTCAGGTGAGGCTGGCGCATCTCCTCGTCGACCACTCATTTGCCGACCGCGTGTTCTTTTGCAACAGTGGCGCCGAAGCGAATGAAGCGGCAATTAAGCTAGCACGACGCTATGGGCATGAGCGACATGGAGCGAAGCGGTTCGAAGTCATTACGATGAAGAATTCGTTCCACGGCCGTACATTGGGCATGCTCACGGCCACGGGCCAAGACAAGGTTCAGAAGGGCTTCGAGCCGTTGATGCCCGGTTTTACCTATGCGCCGTTCAATGATTTCAGCGCGCTTGAGTCTATGGTCAATGACCAGACCGCCGCCATCATGCTCGAGCCCATTCAGGCAGAAGGCGGCGTGTATGTCGCCGATCGTGATTACCTGAGAAGTCTGCGGGAATTCTGTACGCAGAAGGACATTCTTCTGATTTTCGATGAAATTCAGACCGGCATCGGAAGAACCGGCACGTTCTTCGCCTACGAGCAGCTGGGGGTGAAGCCGGACATCATGACCTTGGCGAAGGGTCTGGCCGGTGGAGTCCCAATCGGGGCGTGTCTGGCAACCGAATCAGTCGCCTCATCCTTTACAGTGGGAGCCCATGCGTCGACATTCGGAGGTAATCCCCTGGCTTGTGCTGCAGCACTGGCTGTCTGCCGGGTGCTACTCGAGGGGCGCGTTCTGGACCACGCAAAGCGTATGGGGGAATATTTGGCCAAGGGACTCACCGATTGCAAGAACCGCTATCGCATCGTAACGGACATCCGTGGGCTTGGCCTCTTGCAAGGCATGGAGTTAGACGCCGACGCCAAGGCGGTGGTCGCGGATGCGCTTGCCCGTGGGGTGTTGATCAACGCCGCAAACGAGCGGGTGTTGCGCTTCGTCCCGCCTTTGATCATTTCACAGCAGGAGATCGACAAGCTCCTTGAGTTGCTGAGTACGCTGCTGAGTCAGCGCCAGACAGCGGGAAAAGACAGACATCACTGATGGCTCAACCAGCGCGACACAGAACCGGTGCCGGCCCCTACGCCAAGGACCTCCTTGACGTTGCCACGATGCCGCGCAAGCAGATTCTGGACTTGCTGCACTTAGCGACATCGCTCAAGAAAAAACAGCGTCAGGGGACCCCACATCCGTTGCTGGTTGGCAAAACCCTGGGGCTTCTGTTCCAAAAACCATCGACAAGGACCCGCGTGTCGTTTGAGGCGGGAATGAATCAATTGGGCGGCCATGCGCTGGTGCTTCCCATGGGCGATATCCAACTGTCGCGCGGGGAGACGGTCTCGGATACTGCACGGGTTCTATCCCGTTACTTGGACGGCATCGTCATTCGGACCTACGACCATTCGATCGTCGAAGAGTGGGCGGCAGAATCCACCATGCCGGTCATTAATGGGTTGACCGACCACAGCCATCCTTGTCAGGCCTTATCCGATTTGTTGACGATCCGGGAAATCAAAGGCCGGCTGAAAGGGATCAAACTGACGTACATCGGGGATGGGAATAACGTCGCCAACTCGCTTATCGAAGCGGGTGCCAAGATGGGCATGCGGGTGGCGATTGGATGCCCGTCCGGCTATCAGCCCGATCAGCGGGTAATCGATCGTGCCAGAATGGAAGGCCAGGCCACCGGCGCCGCCATCGAGATGGTAGAGAACCCCCTGGTGGCGGTCAAAGAAGCGGACGTGGTGTACACCGACGTCTGGATTAGTATGGGTCGCGAGAGAGAACAAACCAGACGATTACGGATCTTGACACCCTACCAATTGAATAAGCGACTTCTGCAACGGGCGAAGCCCGATGCCATTGTGATGCATTGTCTGCCGGCCCATCGTGGGGAGGAGATTACGGCGGACGTACTGGATGGTCCGCAGTCGGTGATCATTGACCAGGCTGAAAATCGGCTACATATGCAAAAGGCCATTTTGAGCCAATTGCTCAGCCGGAAGAAAGGCGCATGGTAGAAATTCTCGAATGAAACCAAAGCCTATCAAGAAAATCGTTCTCGCGTATTCTGGCGGACTGGATACATCCGTCATCCTAAAATGGCTGCAAGAAACGTATCAAGCCGAGATCATCGCGTTTTGTGCTGATCTCGGGCAGGGGGAAGATCTGCAAGCCGTCAAGGCAAAGGCTCAATCACTCGGCGTGAAGAAGGTCTATGTCGAAGATCTTCGAGAGACCTTCGTCAACGACTATGTCTTTCCAATGCTGCGTGGGAATGCCATCTATGAAGGCTGCTATCTGCTTGGCACTTCGATCGCCCGCCCGCTGATCGCTCGCCGACAAGCTGAGATCGCACTGAAAGAAGGAGCGGAGGCAGTCTCGCACGGAGCAACGGGAAAAGGCAATGATCAGGTTCGCTTTGAACTCACCTACATGGCGCTCGCGCCAGGTCTGAAGATCATTGCACCTTGGCGAGAATGGACCATGCGTTCGCGGCGGGAACTGATCGAGTATGCCGAACGTCATGACATTCCTGTGACCGCAACCAAGGCCAAACCCTACAGTACGGACCCGAATCTGTTTCACATCAGCTATGAGGGTGGCATTCTTGAAGATCCTTGGGAATCACCGCCCGATGAAATATTCCAAATGACCGTTTCTCCAGAAAAAGCACCGGATAAACCGCGGGAAGTCGAGATCGAATATCAAGGGGGCAATCCCATCGCGGTCGATGGCAAGAAGATGAGCCCTGCGACGCTGCTCGCGCATCTCAATACACTGGGCGGTGCACACGGCATCGGACGGGTAGATTTGGTTGAGAACCGCTATGTTGGGATGAAATCGCGAGGAGTCTATGAAACGCCGGGAGGAACGATTCTGCATATCGCCCATCGCGGACTTGAATCCTTGACGATGGACCGCGAGGTCCTCCACTTCCGAGACAGCTTGATCCCTCGATTTGCCGACCTGATTTATAATGGTTACTGGTTCAGCCCAGAGCGCGAAATGATACAAGCGGCGATCGATCAGTCCCAGAAAGACGTCAGCGGGACCGCGAGGGTAAAGCTCTATAAGGGGAGCTGCACGCTGGCGGGGCGCAAATCAAAACAGTCGCTCTACCGACTCGATGTCGCAACTTTCGAAGAAGACGATGTCTATAACCAAAAGGATGCGGAAGGCTTCATCCGCTTGAACGCGTTACGGCTCAAGATCCGTGCCCAAAGCAAGAAGGCATCTCGCTGATGCCCAAGGGTACGCGCCGTCCGAAAGCCACAGTTGGGGGAAGGAAGGCTTGGGATGGTCGGTTCCGAGAAAAAACCGATCAATTAGTGGAAGCCTTTACGAGGTCGGTGACGGTCGACTTCAGGCTCTATGCTGATGACATTGCCGGGAGCATTGCCCATTGCAAAACGCTGGAGCGGGCACGAGTGCTCACATCTTCGGAAACGCGTACGATTGTCCGCGGATTGGAATCGGTAAAACGAGAACTGGATCGGGGACAGTTTAGGTTCTTGTCTCAAGATGAAGACATTCATATGGCGATCGAACGACGATTGACCGAAGTCATCGGCCCGTTAGGCGGCAAACTGCACACGGGGCGCAGTCGAAACGATCAAGTTGCATTGGATATTCGGCTGTACTTGCGCAGGCAGCTGGACCAGCTGCATGCGCAACTGATCGACCTACAACGCGTGCTGGTGATGAAGGCCGGCGCGAACCGTGACGTCATCATGCCCGGGTACACACACCTCCAACGAGCTCAACCTATCCTATTCGCCCATCATTTGTTGGCCTACGTGGAAATGATTGAGCGCGACAAAAGTCGATTGCGTGACGCGAACGGCCGGCTCAATGTCATGCCATTGGGTTCTGGAGCCTTGGCCGGCACGAACTACCCGGTGAATCGGCGATACACCGCTAAATTGTTGGAGTTTCCCGCGATCACCGCCAACAGCATAGATGCGGTCTCCGACCGAGACTTCATGATCGAAGCAGTCTCGACGCTTTCCATTGTGATGATGCATTTATCACGACTTAGCGAAGAGTTGATCGTATGGGCCTCCCAGGAATTTCAATTCGTCGATCTCCCCGATGCTTTCTGCACCGGTAGCAGCATGATGCCGCAGAAGAAAAACCCGGATGTTCCAGAACTGGTCCGAGGAAAAACAGGACGGGTGTATGGCCACCTCGTCAGTTTGCTGACGACGCTGAAAGCCCTACCGTTAAGTTATAATCGAGACCTCCAGGAGGACAAGCCGGCGCTGTTTGACGCCCTCGATACAGTGCAGTCCTCTGTCCAAGTCATGACCGAGCTGATGCGCCGATTGAAAGTCAACCGAGAGGTACTCAAGCGGGCGTTGCAGGGAGGCGGGCTGCTTGCGACGGAATTGGCCGACTACTTAGTCCTGCGCGGCATACCTTTTCGCGAAGCCCATAGCATCACCGGACGAATCGTTCGTGCCGCCCTGGATCAGGGACGGGAGATGACCGAATTGTCGTTGGAGGAGATGCGGGGATTCTGCGAACGAATAGACAAGAGCGTGTTCGCTCGGCTGACCGCTGCGGCGGCGATCGATCACAAGGGACAAATCGGTGGAACTGCCAAAGCTCGAGTCGAACAGCGGATCAAGGAGCTTGAACAACTTTTGTCATGAGAGCTCTGGTGATGATTGCATTGGCGGGTCTGGCGCTTTCTTGCGGGGTGGTGGGGTCTCCGGTGGCCCCGGAATATGTAGGTGTCGCGGTGACAGTTGAGAAACAACAGCGGCAGCATGCACTCGATCCAGAACGTGAAGGGGGAGAACCAATGGGACCCGACCCATCTTTAGAGGGTCACGACATCGGCCTTCCACCCTCACATCCAGTCGGAACACGATGAACGTATTTCGTTCGATCGACGTGCATTCTTCGTACATTCTTATTGAGGAACGGCGCCATGCATAGCTTCGAATATCACCACGGAGAGTTGTACTGTGAGCAGGTGCCAGTCAGCAGGATAGCCAAGGAACTCGGTACCCCCTGCTACATCTATAGCCATGCGACGCTGGTCCGCCATTTCCATGCGTACGATAGCGCGTTCAAGAGCATTCCTCACGTCATCGCCTTTGCCATGAAGGCGAACTCCAATCTCGCGATTCTGCGACTGATGGCCAGGGAAGGCAGCGGGGTAGATATCGTGTCAGGAGGAGAGTTGTTCCGAGCTCTGAAGGCCGGTGTCCCCGCCTCTAAAATCGTCTTTGCCGGAGTCGGCAAGACTCCCGGTGAAATTCGCGATGCGCTGAACGCCGACATCCTGATGTTTAACGTCGAATCGCCGGCAGAGCTCCATGCCATCAATCAAGTTGCCGTTGAAATGGACAGGAAAGCTCGAATCGCGCTTCGGATCAATCCTGACATCGATCCAAAAACTCATCCATATATTTCCACCGGTCTCAAGAAAAGTAAATTCGGAATTGCGGCAGAGCGAGCGGTGGAAGACTTTGTTCTCGCCGCTTCGATGAGCCATATTGAGGTAGTGGGCGTCCATGCCCATATTGGATCTCAGCTCACGGATGTGACCCCTTTCACAGCCGCCTTGAAGAAGGTCGTGTCGCTCATCGAAACCTTAAAAGAGAGAGGCCTGAACATCCGCTATCTCAATATCGGAGGCGGCCTCGGCATCACCTATTCGGATGAAAAACCACCGTTACCACAAGACCTGTCCAACGCAATCTTACCGCTCGTGCAGGGATTGAACGTGACGCTTGTCATGGAGCCTGGACGTGTGATCGTCGGGAATGCCGGCATTCTCGTTACAAAGGCTATGTACCTGAAAGAGGGAGAGACAAAGAGTTTTGTCATCGTCGATGCCGCCATGAATGATCTCATTCGGCCAAGCCTGTATGAGGCCTACCACGAGGTCCTCCCCGTGAACGAGGAAGCAGGTCGGCGTACAAAACAGACCGTGGATATCGTTGGCCCGGTCTGCGAGTCGGGAGATTTCCTGGCCAAAGATCGCTCCCTACCGGTCGTTAAGCCCGGGGAGTTGCTGGCGGTCATGAGCGCCGGAGCCTATGGCTTCGTCATGGCATCAAATTACAACTCTCGGCCTCGTGTTCCTGAAGTCCTTGTGAGAGAGGGATCGTTCCACGTGATTCGCGAACGAGAGCAGTACCAGGACCTTATAAAGGGTGAACAGATTCCATCGTTTCTGAACGCCATGGAGTGAGCATGTTTACCGGATCTCTTGTTGCTATTGTCACGCCGTTTAGACAAGGACAAGTTGACGAACGGGCGTTCGCAGAGTTGATTGAGTGGCAAATTGCCAAAGGCACTAACGGCATTGTCCCCTGCGGGACAACGGGTGAATCTGCCACACTTTCTCACGACGAACACAATCGAGTCATTGAGCTGACGGTCGAGGTCGTCCGCCGGCGTGTGCCGGTCATCGCGGGAACTGGTTCAAACAGCACAGAAGAAGCCATCGCGCTCACTCGACATGCCAAGCAGGCGGGAGTTGATGGAGCCTTGCTGATCACTCCCTATTACAATAAACCTACCCAGGAAGGTTTGTATCGCCATTACAAGGCAGTTGCGGAAGCCGTTGACCTACCACTCGTGCTCTACAACATTCCTGGCCGCACCGGAATTAACATGCTTCCGGCAACGATTGCTCGGCTTTCTGCGATTGAGACGATCATGGGTGTCAAAGAGGGAAGCGGGTCCGTCCAACAAGCTTCAGATATTGTGCAGATGTGTGGCGATCGTCTTACGGTACTGGCGGGAGACGATTCTCTCACTCTACCGATGATGGCGGTGGGAGGGAAGGGCGTGATTACCGTGATAGCCAACATCATGCCTGCTGAAATGGCCAGTCTTGTCAAAGCCTTTGCCGAAGGCAAGCTTGAAGAAGCTCGCCGCCTTCATTTCAAGCTTTCTCCGCTTTTTGCGGCGCTGTTCTACGAAACGAACCCCATCCCCGTCAAGGAAGCATTGGGACTCATGGGCAAGATTGATCCGGAATTACGCTTACCGCTCTGTTCAATGGGGCAGGACACACGCGAGAAATTGATTCGCGTCCTAAAAGAAGCGGCATTGATATAGCCATACGTATTAGGGTGTAGGGCACGATGATCAAGACTATTGTGGCGGGAGCGGCAGGGCGAATGGGATGCCGTTTGGTGTCGCTGATCAAGGATTCTCCTGTGCTGATGTTGGCTGGAGCCTTGGAGAGTAATGGCCATCCGTCGTTAGGGGAGGATGCCGGCGAACTAGCCGGATCAGGACACGCCGGCGTTTTAATCACGGACAATCTCTCGTTGTTGATGGAACACGGGGAGGTTCTGATCGACTTTTCCGCACCAGAATCGACACTCGAACATATGCGAACGGTCGTTCGCCATCGGCGGGCGATCGTGGTCGGAACAACCGGATTTTCACCCGTTCAGCTGGAAGAACTCAAATCTTTGGCCCGGCAGGTTCCGTGTGTGCTTTCTCCGAACATGAGTGTTGGTATCAACCTCATCTGTAAGGTCATTGGAGAAATGGCTCGCACGCTTGGCGAGGATTATGACATTGAAGTGATCGAAGCTCACCACCGATTGAAGAAGGACGCGCCGAGCGGCACAGCTCTTCAAATAGCTGAAGTTCTTGCCCGCTCTGTCAACCGCGATTTAAATCAGGTCGGGGTCTTCGCTCGTAAGGGCATGATCGGGGAACGAGTCAAAGGAGAGATTGGTATCCAGGCCATTCGCGCTGGCGATGTCGTCGGCGACCACACCATCCTGTTTGGTGGTATGGGAGAGCGAATCGAAGTTACCCACCGTGCAAGCAGCCGCGATACCTTTGCACAAGGTGCCATCCGTGCTGCGAAATGGATCGTCCGCCAGCCACCCGGTTTGTACGATATGATGGATGTCCTCGGTTTGCGCTAGCCGTTGGCACTTCCGACCGTATCACGCAGGCGATTGTCCACAGCCCTACTATTTCCTAGAGCCTACCGGATCCCTGCTCTAGGGCCCGTTGTCCGTCTCCTGATTATTCTTTGAGCGGGCCCTGAACATGCCTCAACAACAAGCTGACTCGGGCTCATTCCATCGTCTAACAAGCCGAGGTACGTCAATGGGATGATGTTTGATTAGCAACGGTCTAGTCCGGCCTGTAGACTACAATTGTTGGCAACAGACTTAAGGAAGGAAAAGGCTGGTGTGTTCATCATCGGACACAGACGACACACCTGGGTTCTGCCCCCCACCATCCACCGCTAATCAGCAGGCTAAGATTTGAAATCTCGCAGGAGAGGACTAGTGTCGAGCTGTAATTGGCCGAGGTTCCTGATCCGCTGCTTTCCGACGGCCACAGTTCAAACAGGCAAACACGGTAATCGCCAATCCTGCGTCCAAATCCACCGCTCGTTCCGGCAACATCGCCCCATGGCATTTGTCACAAGTCTTCATGGACAACACCCTAGCACTCTAAGAACCTGAAGCCAATCCTCCTGAAGTACTGGATGGCACTATCAAGAGTCCCAATCGTCTCCACGTGTATGGGTCGTTTGTACACGTCTCGCAGCAACAACTCAAGATGAAATGTTGACGTTCAGCTTGACAGACTCGCCCCTCTCTCATAGGATTGTGGTCCTCCTTCGGAGAGCCACTATGTATAGATTATTCCTTATCATTTTTCTACTGATCGTCCTCTACTTCCTGCTAAGACAAATGTTTCGTGGCTTTATTAATAGTGCCACTAGGGATGGTCGGGGTATTTCGGTTAGTAGTGCGGAACGGGATGAAGATCAGGATCAAATGATTGAGGACCCAGTCTGTCACACGTTCGTGCCAAAACGGATTGCTGTGATCGAAGAAATGGAAGGACGGACCTATTGTTTCTGTAGCAAAGAGTGTGCGGTGACGTTTCGGAGCCAACACCCGGCGTAGAAAATCGTGACGGAGCCGCAGGGAAACTGAACAGCGTGAATGGACCTCACGTTTAGGTCATGCGCTTCGGCTAGCAACCTGAATAAGAGTAATCGGACATTTTCTCATCTTTGTCAAACTTCAATGTGATTTGACATTGATTAGGGGTGAAATTAAAGAGCGGCGGTCCCGATTTCCCCCCTGCGATGCGATAGTAGGTCCAAGTTTCGCCGCCAAAAAACCGGGAAGCCTTGCCGTCCGGCGCGCCCCAGTTCTTTTCGAACCAGGCCTTATCCTTTCCCTGGAGCTCAGCCGGCTTAAGCGAGGCTTCCAGGTAGGGATTATTCCCGGCACAGGCTGTGAGTGCTAGGCAGAAAAACAACACCCAGAGGGAACGCCGCATCTAATTTCTCCATTTTAAAAAGTGGATGGATCCCGACGGCAAAAATCTTATCTCCGACTCGATCGCCTGTCAAACATTCCGGTCGATATGTTGCAGTGATATTGAGTTCTTCATACAATGACCGATAATAAGACGTAGCGAGGACATCTTTTTCCGACGAAAGGACCAACCATGAAAATTTACCTCGACACAGCGAATGTGAAAGAGATTCAAGAAGCCGCAAGTCTCGGATTGCTCGACGGTGTGACGACGAACCCCTCCCTTGTCGTCAAGGAAGGTCGCAGTTTCAGGGAAATGCTGCAAGAGGTCTGCAAGATCGTAGATGGCCCCATCAGCGCCGAGGTCGTGAGCGTGGAAGCAGACGCGATGGTGAAGGAAGGGAAAGAGCTCGCCAAGATCCACAAGAATATCGTGGTCAAATGTCCTCTCATTCCAGAAGGCCTCAAGGCGACGAAGCGACTGGCTTCAGAAGGAATCAAAGTGAACGTCACTCTCTGTTTCTCTCCCACTCAGGCACTGCTAGCGGCTAAGGCCGGTGCCTGGTGCGTCTCGCCCTTTATCGGCCGGCTCGACGACATCAGCTCAAGCGGGATGGAACTGATTCGACAGATCCTGACAATTTACAAGAACTATGACTACAAGACATTGGTATTGGTCGCAAGCGTTCGTCATCCGCAGCACGTGGTCGAGGCGGCATTAGCAGGCGGTCACATCTGCACGATGCCTTACAGCGTGTTCCAGGCGCTCTTTAAACACCCATTGACTGATGCAGGCTTGAAAAAGTTCCTCGACGACTGGAGCGCGAAAGGACAACAGTAGCGACGAAGGCGGGCAACTCTTTAGTGGGGTGCCATCGAAGACCAGATGGCACATATGGATTCACACCTTTTCAGTGGTCGAACCAGGAAGAATGCTGGACAAGCCGTGCATATCGAGTTGCGTCTGTGAGCCAATCCGTCGATGCAACTGAATAGGAAACACGGGCACGTGGGCCGCAGCTCGGAAACGCAGGAAGAGTAGTTGACCATCACTCTTCTCCCAGGTCCAAAGATCCTCCAGGCGAAAATCACAAGGACGCCTGTTCACCGGCCTTCGAGTGATTTCTTGGCCTTCCAAAACACCGCATGAAACATCGGGCGAGTTAATTTCCCTGTAAAGGTGTTCTGTTGGCTGGGATGATAGGAGCCCAGCAATGTCACGCCCCAGGGTAGGAGATACATCACGCCATGTCCAAATTTTGGGATCGGCGCAGGGATGTTGCACCCCTGCGAGCGACAGGTTTTGAGATAATGATCGAAGCCGATCTTTCCCAGCGCAATCACCACGCGGTGATGTTTTAGAAGATGTACCTCTTCCTGCAGGAATCGGCTGCACTGTTCAAATTCATCCGGCAACGGTTTATTGTCCGGTGGGGCGCACCGTACCGTGGCCCCGATATAGCAGTCCGTCAGCGATAAGCCATCGGCGCGATGGGTCGACGAAGCCTGATTGGCAAATCCATACCGATGCAGTGCTTCATACAGCCAGTCGCCACTCCGATCGCCGGTGAACACCCGCCCCGTCCGGTTCCCTCCATGTGCAGCAGGCGCCAGCCCAAGCACGTAGAGGCGCGCTTGCGGATCACCGAAACCGGGAACAGGGCGACCCCAATAGGTCCAATCACGAAATTGCTTCCGTTTGTCTCGTGCAATGGTCTGCCGATAGTCGACCAACCGAGGACAAGCCGTGCAGGCACAGATGGCGCCGTTCAAAACTTTCAACGTTCCCATACGGGTCGCAGTCTACCATGAACGAGAACCCCTATTCTTCTTGCTGGCATTTGGGTCAGCTGATAGCATAACCACGCATTTGTTGTCGAACTCCATTTCAGAAGTAAACGAGGAGTGTGAGATGGTGACTCGTAGGACCCATGTCATGTATTCTGTGACCGGAGCCGTCTTCACCCTCTTGATACACGTGTCGGCCCTGACCACATCGAACCCCGACGATACGAAAGGCCACAAATCAGAAGCCGAGAAGGAGCTATTGATACTGGATCAGCTGGACTCGCAATCCGACTCGGATGACCGTCTGGTCATTCTTCCGGAAATCAAACGCGAAGGAGAGCGGTTCTTTCTCAGTTCCTTTAAGCTCCCCGACAAGATTACATTCGCAGGACTCCAGGTTCCCTTGGATAACTGGCAAGTGCGGGAGCGTATTGAATACGAGTTCTATCAATTTTTGGAAGACCAAGGCGAAAGCATCATCCTCGCCAAACGCACCGGACGCTGTTTTCCCCCCGCGGAGAGACAGTTGGCAGATACCGGTTTGCCCGATGATCTTAAGTATATGTTGTTGGTTGAGAGTAAATGTATCTCAGCCGCCTATTCCAAAGCCAAAGCTTCGGGCCCCTGGCAATTCATCCCCTCCACTGGACGACGCTATCGACTCAAGAGTGACGCCGTCCGCGATGAGCGCCGGAACTTGGAGATGTCGACTGAAGCGGCCGTAAAATACCTCAAGTATCTTAAGGAGTACCAGAACAACGATTGGTTCCTCGCTATGGCAGCTTACAACGCAGGCGAGGAACGGATTCGTAAGTTGCTCAAAGCGCAGAACATCACCGACTACTGGAAAATGCACGGACCCCGAGAAACCATGCGCTACGTCCCGCGGATCATTGCCGCCAAGGAAATCTACTCGCAACCGGAGAAATATCTCGGGCTGACCAAGAAAGACCTCTATGTGCCACTCGAGACCGAAACCATCACGGTGAGCGTGAAAGAGTCTCAGCGTGCACTGGCTTCAATCGCAGAAGAATTCGGCACCTATCTTCTCGAGCTTAAAATGTTGAATCCTGAATTCAAGAAGGATATGCTCCCCCGCGGCAGCTATCAAATTCGCGTGCCTCGGCAAACCTGTCCGAGTCGTTGTTTTAAGCAAGAGAAAACACCGTAGCCTTCACCCTCATGAAGCTTCGCCTTCCTCCCTCTCCTGCGCAATCGCTTGTTCGCAAATTAATAACCGCAGGGCTGGATGCAGCTGATCCCTATCGCGCCCTGCTCCATAGTGTCTCGCGTCATGGCCAATCACTGCGAGTGGGGCGAAAGATCTACGATCTTTCACGCGTCGACCAAGTGATCGCGGTCGGCGCAGGGAAGGCATCCGCCAGGATGGCGCAGGCATTAGAAAAAGTGCTGGGCAGACGGGTGAAAGATGGACTGGTCATCGTGAAGACAGGACATACACTCCCGACAAAGCGGATTGCCACTCGCGAAGCCGGCCATCCGATTCCCGATCGTGCCGGTCTTCATGCGACTCAGCAACTCCTGAATCTGGTCAAACACCTGAGCCCTCGTGACCTGCTCTTCGTTCTGTTGTCCGGGGGGGCGTCAAGTTTATTGCCAGCTCCGGTACCTGGCGTGACGTTGACTGATAAGCAACGCACTACACGACTGCTGCTCCGAAGCGGCGCGACGATCAACGAGATCAATGTCGTCAGAAAACATCTTTCGGTGATCAAAGGCGGCGGACTCGCGACCTCCACTCGCGCAAAGATTGTGACTTTGATTCTTTCAGACGTCATCGGCGACGATCTTGGCTCCATCGGCTCCGGACCCACCGTTGCCGACCCTTCCACCTTTGCCGATGCAGTGGACGTGTTAGAGCGTTACAGAATCTGGCGAACCGTGCCCGTTGCTGTCCGGCACTATTTGGACCAGGGTCGGAAAGGGATCGTGCCCGAGACTCTGAAACGTGGCTCACGGCGTGTCCGTTCCGTGCATCATCAGATCATCGGTAACAATCGATCCATGCTGGAAGCCGTCGCGCACACCGCCGGCAGGATGGGCCTCCGCACCATCCTGTTTTCCACGGCCATCCTGGGGGAGGCGAGTTTGGCGGCAAAGCGAGTGACAGCACTTGCTAAAACGATCGCCGTTGGGCAGAGAACTGTGAAGCGTCCGTGTTGCGTGGTGGCGGGAGGTGAGACGACGGTGACGGTCACGGGAAAGGGGAACGGTGGACGTGCCCAGGAATTCGCTGCCGCTGCCGCATGTGAGATTGCCGGTCTTCCAAACACCTGGGTCGTCGCTCTCGGCAGTGATGGAACCGACGGACCGACCGACGCCGCAGGTGCGATTGTCAGCGGAGAAACCTTCACGCGGGCCAAGAGATCCGGCATCAATCTCCGTTCTGCCGTGAAGCGACATGATACCTACCCCGCGTTAAAGACGCTTGGATGTCATATTCATACAGGCCCCACCGGGACGAACGTGAACGACCTTTACCTCCTTCTTCTCCTCTAATTACTATCGCCTTCCATGACGCATCCGTTCATTCTTCCACTGTCTCAGTGCATGGATCTGGATCTTGCCGGAGGAAAAGCAGTCGGACTGGCTCGGCTTATAGCAGCCGGTTTCTCCGTCCCTCCGGGGCTGTGTATCACGACAGAAGCCTACAGGCAGACTCTCCAAGCATCGGGTCTTCGCGAGAGCGACATATGGCCCATGGTTTGCCGACTACACGACCGTGAACGGAGCTCAGCCTTAACCAGCTACCGGAATCGGATCCGAGGGATCGAGATTTCTCAACTGGCCAGTCAATGGCTGACAACGCTCGAAACACTCCGTCGGCCTCCAGGTGAGCGCTGGGCCGTCCGTTCTTCCGCCACAAACGAGGATACGACCCAAGCCAGCTTCGCCGGGCTCTATCGCACCCACCTCGGTATGACCCTATCCGAGATCGAGGCGGCTATTAAGGACCTCTGGGCCTCGTTATGGGAAGACCGTGTGGTTGACTATCTGGCCCGGCAGAATTGCCAAGCACCTCCGAGAATGGCGGTGCTGCTCCAACCGATGGTCGCCGCCAAAACTGCTGGAGTTGGGTATTCCATCCATCCTGTGACGGGTCGACGCAATCAGGTGATGATTAACGCCATACCCGGGCTTGCCGCACCACTGGTCGACGGCACGATCACTCCAGACCAGTACGTCGTGGAAGTGGCCGACGATGGACAACCGACTGTGATTCGCACACGGGTTCTGGCCCAGAAGTCTCACCAGCTATCGGTTTCACCTGATGGGTTACGGACCGATCTGCTAGACCAGGAAACCCAACGCCGCTCATCACTGACAGACGCTCAGCTTTTTTCCCTCTCAAAGACCGCTAAACAGATTGAACAAGCCCTGGGTCAGCCCATGGATTTTGAGTGGGCCTATGACGCTCAACAGCTCTGGCTTGTGCAGGCCAGGCCGATTACAAACGTCCGCTCCTCATCGACCCTTACGAATGATGACTGTGAATGGTCACGGACCAATTTCAAAGAGACACTGCCGGAACTGCCAAGCCCATTAAGTCTCTCGTTCCTTGAACGGTTTATGGATCGCTACATCCTTGCCCACTATCGTAGGCTGGGATGCCGCATTCCCGATGGACTCACGTCCGTCCGCATACTGAATGGGCGGCCCTACCTGAACGTCACCCTCTTCCATATGTTGGTCGTTCAACTCCGCGGGGACCCGTCAATGAACGCCGAACAGATGGGTGGTGAACCGCTGGAGAACGCACCGGCGGTTCAACCGCTGGATAGAGCAACTCTTGTGAGGGCAGGATGGTTGATGTGGGCGGAGATGCGAAGAGTCGAACGCTTTGGTCCGTGCCTATTCCAAGAAATGAAGGAGTTGGCTGCAACGTATAAGCGTGATCGCATCCTCCATCTGTCGGTGGACGAACTCATCCCTAAGTTGGACGCACTCGGTCCCTGGCTGGAGAGCCGTGAAGTCACGTTCGGCATCGTCGGCGGTGTCGCTCAATGTCTCCAAATGCTTGGTCACATTCTGCCTCGCTGGCTGGGCCATGATTGGAGAGAACTGTTAAACGCAGCTCTCCAAGGACAGGGGGCGGTCATCAGCGCGCAGCAGATCCTCCGTCTCGCCGAGCTCACGGACATCGCTCGAGAGGAGCCCAGATCAGGCGCATTTCTCACAGCAGACTCATGGAAGGCTTCGACATTTCGTGCGGCGCTTGCCGACACGAAATTCCTCCATGCCTTCAACGCCTACTTGGACGACTATGGCCATCGTGGAGTCGGCGAATCGGATGTCATGTCACCACGACTGGCTGACAATCCGGAAGCGATCTTGGCGATTCTCCGAACTCAACTCCTCTCGGCTTCCTCTTCTCATAAAGCGATTCTTGCGCGTCAGGAAAAGACGAGAGTCACGGCGCTGGCCCAGATCAAAGGGCGACTTGGTTGGCGTGCCGACAGATGGGTGGTTTTCTTATGGTGCTATCGAAGACTCTGTCGCTTCTTCGCACTGCGAGAGGCGAATCGACACCATTTGATGTATTACTCAACCGCGATCCGCGCTCTCTTGATGCGCCTT
>JAHBWT010000069.1 GCA_019636815.1 Nitrospira sp. | reverse complement strand
TAGTAATCGCCGAAAGAGTTTAGCGGCCCGAGAATCTCAGGCCGTTGCCGCGCAGTAATACGATGGGAGGCAAGTGGAGGCAGATCTTGTTTTATGCCTTCCGTTGAATTAGGGTACCGCCCCATGGCCCGCCCGCTTCGCATCGAATATTCCGGCGCCCTCTGCCACGCCACCACCCGGGGCAACGCCCGGTAGAACATCTTCCTGGATGACGAGGACCGCCGACGCTTTCTCGGGGTGCTGGGGCACGTCGTTGCCCGCTTTTTATCTTCGGCTGCGTGCCTATTGCCTGATGGACAACCACTTCCATCTGATGGTGGAAACGCCCAAAACGAATCTGTCGAAGACCATGCGCCAGCTCAATGGGGTCTACACGCAAGCTTCAACCGCCGTCACGACCGGATTGGGCACGTGCTACAAGATCGCTTCAAGGGCGATCATTGTTGACCGGGAGAGCTATCTGCTGGAACTTTGCCGCTACGTGGTGCTCAATACGGTGCGTGCCAAGACCGCCGGCAAAGCCGATACCTATCCGTGGTCGAGGACCAGGCCACGACAGGACTCGCGGCCGCGCCGCCGTTTCTGACGGTGGACTGGCTGCTGTCCCAGTTTGGCAACCAACGGGCGACCGCCCATATGTCGCCGGTTCGACGAATTCCACTCCGCCTATTCGCCCGATGCTGAGATGCTGAGTTGGGAAGGTTTGCCGGATCCATCGACTGGAGCCGTTCGGCTTTCATGACTTGGTGCTGATTCTTGAGCTCCCCCTGCCCTCAGAAACGAGGCTACGGCCGTACCTCCCAGAGCAGATACACCAACCCGACTGCGATGACTGTCACGATGATAATGTGCATGGACACATCCTTCCTGATATTGGTTGAGAGCCCTCTCTCGAGCTGGGAACCAGCGTGCCATCTAGAGGTATCGTGAGAGGTGGATTCCGACAACTTATTTCACGATTTTTAGCGTCAGGATAATGTGACTGGTCAAGAGCCAATGGGCAGGCCGCGCACCTTGGCCATCCACTCTTCAAAGACCATCCCGAGCACCACGCCACCGATCAACACCATGATCAAGGCCACGATGGCCAATTTTCTGCTCTGGTCGCCGGCTCGTTGAAGCTTAGCCATGGCGAACATCTCGCTTGATCGCCGATCCATCATCATGATTTGGAGGCATGGTGCTGGTTACGAGTAAATCTTGACTGGGCGAAGCACGATCGGCAAGCGATGGATGGAAATTTGCCGGAAGGAGAGAGCGTGAACCAGTCTCTGTGAGGTCTGCGACGAGGCTTACGGCATCGTGACCAACTTGCCGAACTCCTCACGTGCCGTATTCACAATGACGGATGAGGCCTTGTCCGGACTTCCTGCATCGAACGGCGGCTGGGGATCGTACTCGATGAGCAGCTGAGTCAGTTGCGCCGCATCGGCACCAAACTCTTCGGCGACCAGAGTCAGGGCCATGTCGATGCCGGAAGAAACACCGGCGGCCGTGATGACTTTGCCCTCGCGAACGACACGTGCTTTGGTCGGAATGACACCGAATTGTTTCAAGACATCGTGGGCGAGCCAATGTGTCGTGGCCTTCAATCCTTGAAGCACGCCGGCGGCGGCAAGACCCAACGCACCGGTGCAGACCGACGTGGTCCACTTCGTCGTCCGATGCACCTGGGCAATCCAATCCAGCACGAGCTGATCGCCCATCACGGACCGGGGAAACGCCGTTCCTGGAACCACGAGGATGTCCGGGCTGGGAGTTTCAGCGAGCGTATAATCGGCCATCAATCGGAGTCGGCCGAAGTCGGTTTGCTTGACACCTTTCTCTCGGGCCACGAAGCGCACGTCGGTCCCGAGCGTCGGCACTTGCAGCACCTCGTAGGGGCCGATCGCATCAAGCGCGGTCATGCCATCGTACAACAGAATGGCCACTTGTAGCTTTTTCTCTGGGCCCCTTCCGTCCATCCAAGCCTCCCCCCCTGTTATCGCCCCTTGCTAAGCGGCAGGGCACCAGTATAATGCACCTATGCACTGGATCGCTATCTCCCTTGTTATGACAATCGGACTTGGAGTTCCTGGCTCGCTGCCCGCCTCAGATGGGAAGTCGTCTCAACAGCCCAACGCGAAAGAACGATTGCAGCAAGTCCTCGACGCGGAAGGCGGCATAACCGTCTACATGGATCCCACCGGCAATGTGCACACCTTGACCGATCTCCCGAACGGTGAACGGACCGTGGTCGTACAGCCACCGCAAAGCCCGGCGATCAATCTTGGCCCTCCCCTGCAATTGAACAATCGCACCCTTCAGCTTCCTCCTCCTCCCCCGACTTCGGCTCAACCACCAGCTCTGGAGTTTCCGCAAAGGGCCCGGTAGGACAACTTGCGTTTCACACTCAGTATTGCGTTTCTAGACCAAGAGAGGAAATCGTGTTTAGCGGTACTGATGTGGAGCGAGCAGCGCGAGCAGACTCAACAGGCACGTTTAATTGTGATTGCAAGACACGACTCCAAATGGGCGTCGGTCTGCATCACAGCATGGCACCGGGTGATCGCATACAGACGGCGGCTGCGAGTCACGAGACGCGACTGTTGCCATGCATTCGACTGAAGACCTCCCAGTCGAACTGCTTCGGCGTGACTGCATGAAGTGGGATCGGACCGGTTGATCCCCGTTCGCGATAGGCCAAGAGACATCCGACAATATCGTCAGGTGATTCGATCAGTCGGTGCACGACCTCATGGGCAAGATGCTGGGCGATCGCCTTGTCCTCCGGTATTGGCCGGGCACCCCTAAGCGTATGGCCAAGAATGGTGGCCTTGGTGGCCAGTGTGAGCGGATAATGCCCAGGTTGCGCTTGCCGTTCCGGCCATTGAGCAATCACCTCCGCAACGTAGTCCACAAGACCATGTACGCCGCCATCCTTGTGATGCCGGTGCGGTGTGCGCTCGGCGACGACGAATAGGTGGCTCTTGTTCGGCACGCCCAATGTCCGTTTAAGCGTGCCGAGGATCACATCATCGATATAGGCATTTGGGTCGGGATGTTCATTAACTAACAATCCCTCGGCTCTAGCCTGGTACGCACACGCCAACGCAAGATGACCGGATCCGGCGCCCATGACCTCCACAAAGAACACACTGCCCATCGCGGCACTGGTGGCTTTCAGCGATTCGATGGACTGATCCGCCAGCGCCACTGCAGACTGAAATCCAAGAGAGATCGTTCCTTCAATATTGTTGTCGATGCTGCCCGGAAGGCCGACCACCTGCACACCGAATCCTTCGTAAATAGCCCGAGCGCCTCGCATACTGCCGTCACCACCCAACACAACCAATACGCCATCATGGAGGTACGGCTCGAGGTGCCGTATTGTCAGGTGCTGGACCGTTTCTTGTTTGAATTCCTCAAAACGGCTGCTGCCGATGGGGCTGCTGGGATGACTTCCCATGCCGCGGGCGTGCCCTTCGGTGACTCGCTCGATCCAATTGTTGGCGAGGCCGAGATAGCCGTGCCGGACGAAATAGACCTCCAAACCCATGCGGTGGCCGGTCACATGCAATTCTTTTAACGCGGCGCCGGCTCCGGCGAAATCACCTCCAGAAACGAGCGCAACGATTCGCTTGAGAGTTCGAGGTTTGAGTGTGACGCGGTCTTTCCTTACACGCTCCACTGTCACCCAGGTATGACGGGCAACCCGCTCCCGCTCGGACAGTCCAACCGCTGTTGAGTAGCCGGACATCCGACCTTGTTCAACGGTAAGCAGCACCACATTGTCTTGGCTTTCCTTGTAGTCACTGAACTCGTTGAAAGCTTCATGGAACGGGCGTGGGTCCAAGTAAATCATCAAGGCCCGGAGGGTGGAACTGTGGGTATAGAGGCAGGCTACCTTGCCTTTTTGCCTGGCACCCAATCGGTGGAGACCGTCGATGACGTCCACATAGAGCTCGAAGAAAGAATTGCCATCCGGATACCGATAAAGCGGATCTTTGATCAGCTGCTTGGCCGTCGAAGTCTCTACGCCGAACGCCTGCGCGGCTTCTTCAATCTCCACCGACTTTTCCAATCCCGTGACCCAACCGAAATCCGACGATTCGAGAGCGGGCTCGATGACCGGTTCGGCCGTGCAGACACCTTGCAAGAGCGCGGCAGACACCCGTTCGAAGAGCTGCCTGGTATTTGGACTACGCGTCACGCAATGGAGAAAGGTGCGCGGATCGAGGTAGTTCGCGAGATGCAGAAAATCAAGCTGCTGTCCTACAACGCCGATCATGCGGGCAAGCGCCGACCCTACTGCATTGGCCTTGGCAAACCCTCGTTCGGGGTCCAATTGATTCGGCAAGCGGCATCCGACACGATGGGTCTTGCTATCAACCTGCGACACTCCATGGCGCATTGTAAAAAACAGCGTCCGATTGCCGAGATCCCGAGGCAGCAACCAAAACCGGTCGTCGCCCAGTTCCAAGACAATGCGGCCTTCCGCCAGTGTGGGAGTCAGCTGGGTACGAGGTACGATGGCCACCGGGCGTCGATATGTTGGTTTGGCTACGGCCCCGATCGTAGCTCGGAGCAACGGCTGCAACGAACCTTCAGCAAGAAGCGCATTCCAGGCAGCAAAGAACACCAGCTGATCATCGATGAGGCCTGCCAGAGCCGACCGGTAGGTTTCAGCGGTTGCAAACCCAGATTTGGCGCGTTCTACGAACGCGCGGAGTTGCTCCATCTTGGCGTGGACGCGCTTAGAGTCGTCGTCTGATGGTTCTCTTAGTGTGGGTTGGACAAGTCCCCGCTCCGATGTTCGCCGCGCGAGAGCATGACCATAAACGAGGAGTCCTTCAACGGTGACGAAGTCGAGCGCGTGGGTCATGGTCATTCATCATAGGCCACCACACAGTCCTCGGCAAGGTCTGCGGCTCACACGCGACAGGGGCGAAACCTCGTGTCTTGAATGTTCCTTTGGTCTCACGATGCCGACACAAATTATTCTTGACCAGTGGAGCTCACCAAAATCGAAATGGCGGTTTGAAACCCATGGTTACGGCCCATGAGACTGCCCTCATTGTTATAAGCCTGGACGTTCATATCCGCGTTCCCGACCGACGAGCTGGCATGGTGTATATCGATGACGACGTCGAACGAGCAACTCGAGGCGATTGAGACCGCCTGTCAAACTAGGCGGTCGCGGAATCAGTCCGCAAGTCTTCCTGGGAATCAGGCTGAGTCTTCGCTCTTGATTTCGTAAAGCGCATCGCCCCGTCGCCTTTCACCTTGACGATCTCTTCTAGCGCACGCCATACTCAGGAACTCATGCATATCTTTGGCATCATTCTTCTGATAATGCTTGTTCTTCCCGTTAGACCGGGAGCCGCGTTTCCCCCGTCCGATGGTAAAGACCTGCATGCGCTCCAGGCACAGGCCGGCCAAGGGGACACGGAGGCGCAGAACAGCCTCGGGGAATTGTATGCCAAAGGCAGAGGAGTGCCGCAGGACTACGCCCAGGCGCGAGCATGGTATGAGAAAGCCGCAGCGCAGGGTCACCCTCTTGCGCAAAACAACCTCGCGGAACTGTATTTTGCCGGCCTGGGTGGCCCGCAAGACTACGTGCGTGCCTATATGTGGGTGAACCTCGCCGCCGCACACATGCAGGGAGAGGAAAAGAAACAGGCGGAAGACAATCGAGAAGATGTCGCCCAACGCATGACAGCCACGCAGATCGCCGAAGCCAAGCGGCTCTCGGAACAATGTCGCTCAAAGAAGTTCAAGAGCTGCTGAGATTCGATCGAATATTTCTGCCCCGCAACGTTTCTATCTTCCTACCTCGGCACTCAAGACCAAGTCTCACGGCACTCTCGGGCAAGGAGGACAAGCCATTCGTCGGTGACCACCCAAGAAAGTAATAACCTCCTCGTTCAATTCCGTGGTCGCAAGACCCGATCCTGTAGCGGATCTCACGCAGCGAGGTCTTCCCAACAGATATTCACTCACGCGACTCTGGACCGGCCCATGAGTTTATCGGAGCAATAATAATAGGACCAACCCCAGAGACACCGCCGCCACCACTGCCGTCGCGAGACACATCGTCAGGATACGTTGATACCGACGCTCCGCTAGAGCCGCACCCTGTTCCAGCGCCTCGAGCGTCGTTCGCATTTGCATAGCCAAGTCCTTGATGTGGGTGTCGTTCTTAGCGGCTGCGGCCTGAAGCTCGGTGACCTGCTGTTGCAACATCGAAGTCTGATTGGTAGCCGCATCGGCACTCTTCTTGGTAAACACAGGGGCCGCCGCGGACAAGACTGTCCCCACATGCGGCAGAACAGCTTTCAACGCAGGAAGGAGCCAGGCGGGCATCGTCAAGGGCCTCACAAAGATAGGTTTGAGCAAGACCAGCGGCACAATTTCATCACGAAATGAAATTCTCCACAGATTGCGCGTTATTCTTGCAATGCCTCAATGACTTGTCAACACAGCTCAGGTCACCATCCCACCTGAAAGGATTTCTCCCGTCGCGCCATATCCTCCTGTGAAGGCTGCCACGAAAGCCATGGCAGGTTGGAGCCGCCGCAAACCCTCGGCGATCCAGAGAGGATTCCATGGAGTGCGACAGCGACACACGCCAACCAGACAAACCAGCCCTTTGGCACGAATGATGCCGTCTCGGGCTATCGCGATTCAGGTAACCGGGTCATCGCGGTCACGTCCTCAAGAATGAGGCTCATTTTTCTGGTGATGAGTTGGCGGTCGATCATGGGCGAGAAGGCTCTGCCACCAGCGCCGACAGTCGCCTCGCAACAGACTGTCGTTCAAGCTCCAAGTAGGGCCGAAAGTCTTGGTAAGTTTTGAACGAGTACAGACGAAGACGGGCGAAGTCTTGGGATGTACCGAAGAGCATCCGACAGGCCTCCATGATTTTCTTCCGGAAGAGCGGATCTGCTCGATTCAGGATCGCCACATCAACCTCGCGCCCAGGAAACCGTGACTGCAAGGCTTCCTGCATCTCGAGAACGGTCTCCAACGACACGGCAGGCGTATCCAACTGCACCGCCAGATCCACATCGCTGCTCTCATGCGTCGTTCCCGTGACTGTTGAGCCAAACTGGAGGATGACACGAATGCCGAAACGCTGGCAAGTTCTCTGAGGTTAAGCTCCGATTCTCTGATAGGCTCCTCTCTCATCTATCCACTCTGATTAGAACCTATCTCAAAATTGTTTGAGGAGCATCGTGATGCAGGCGAGCTGGACAAATCCGAGGAAGTTGGAGGCGTAGTACTCCCAGCGAATCAGTAAACGCCGTTTCCACTGGAGCCATGCAAAGAAGCGTTCGACGAGCCAGCGACGTTCGTATCGCCGTAAGTGGCGGCCGTCTTGCGTCTTCAGTTTCCTGGTCGAGCGATGGGGCGCAATGAGGTTGACGCCATCTTGCTTGAGGTCGTCATCCAGGCCATCACTGTCATAGGCCCGGTCGCCGATCAGATGTTCGGGTTTCGCCTCCAGCATGTAGAAGTCGAAGCTGAGTTGGACCAAGGTGACTTCGTGATGGTTCGCGGCATGCGTACTGACGGAGAGGGGTAATCCATGGCGATCCACAATCTCCAGGATTTTCACCCCTTTGCCGCGTTTGGTGAGGCCGATGGCCTCCCCGCCGCCCTTCGCGGCCGCAAAGGTGGCATCAATGAAACTCTCGCGTTCGTCGATCGCCCCTTCGTCGCGCAGCATATTCGCCAGTTGGGTGAGGACCTCCCGCAGCACCTCCCGTTGACACCACTGTTGAAACCGGCGATGCACCGTCTTGTAGTTGGGATAGCACTGCGGCAGGAAGTGCCATTGGGCACCGGTGTTCAGAATCCACAGCACGGCCTCCAAGACCGCTCGTGTCGGCACGGGCTTGCGGCCGGGGCGGCTGTCCGGGATGTGCTCTTCAGGGAAATGCTCCCGAATCCGCTCCCATTGATCGTCGCGCAGACGAAGCATGACCGGCCTTATAGGGATGAATCTTCGGACCGTCAACTATTTTGAGATAGGTTCTAGTATCATCCATGCCGTAGCCTAGCCGAGACAGCAATGATTGTCTATGCGGCAATCAGATCTGCTCACTGCGATAGCCTCTCGAAACAGCCTCGAATGGCTCTGATTGGAACGACAAACTATCGCACGATGCGGTATGAAGGCGAGGCGCAAACGCTCGCCAATTTGACCGGAACATCGGCGAGATTCGTCAAGCGATAAACGTGGCAGCACATCCTACAGGTGAAGAAAAGAAGCGGTATCAGCGGCGCTGGACCAACTCGTCGGGGAACGGCAAGGTGAGACCAGACAAAGGCATCGTTTTTTTATCCAGCCATCAACACCACGCATCCTGACGAAGTTAACCTTGGACGGACAATGACAATGTAGCGATGTCCACCGAGCTGTAGGCCGTCGAAACAGTGTCGTTAGCAATCGTTGAAGGTGTTTGCTCCACCGGCCTCGCTTGCGCTTCTTCTTTGGGTTTCGCCACATCCTCCAGACTTTTCAGGAGATCCTCGTGCAACTTCTCGAAGAAATCCGGAAGGTATTTCTGGAATTTCTGCAACTCGGTTTCCGCTTCCTTCAAGGCATCGAATACGCGTTGTATGAGCGACACAAGCGACGTGTCCTGCCTCAAGGCACTGAGACCGCCGTCCTCAGACGGATCCCCTGACGGGGTGGGCGCCGTGGTACCATTGGACAGCAACGGGATCGCCGCCGCCGTCACAGGCGCCCCACCCGGGGTATAGGCCGATGCCGCCGCCACGGTAACGGATCGTACGACCTCTACACTCAAATCAAGGCTGGAGAGCGTGGCCAGCCCGTGAAACCGTTCTGCGAGTGTTACCGCCTGTGCGAGGGCTTTTTCATCCCGCCCTTCAACGAATCCACGAAAGATGCCGGATATTTTTTGCAAGAGCTTGCGAAGATCGCTTCGCTCCTGCACATTGAGGTCGCCGTCGACGGCTATGCTGAATTCTCGCTGAAGACCGTATTGCACATACTCCGCGCCGATGCTCACCGCCGCCTGCCTGGAGCCACCATGAGCGTGATACCGGCCGGCGCGAAAGTCCACCTCAAGGTTTGCCGCGAGCGTAATGGTATCGCCTTCTGCCGTCCTCACACTCAGGCGTCCGGAAAAATCGTTGGATACGGCCACACCCCTGACACCCGTCTCCAACCTGTACGCCCCTCTATCGGATGTCGAGCGGAGATCCAAGAAGCGGTGCGGATCGACTTCTGTCAGCGCCTGAATCGGCATGCATGGCTCCTGCTTCGTCGACCGGAGTCGAACTCTCTGTCACTCCTCTTATCGGCACTGGCAGGGCTGAACTTAAGAAACAGTGTGCTATAGTGAACGACACTGCGTAGTCCTTTATGACAAGGAGGCTTTATGCGAAATCTTTTCGGAGGTCTTGTGATCGTCGGAGCAAGTCTGATTCTTGGCACAGCCGGCTGCACGCTGAAGGCGACGCTGAACCAAACGACCGATACGACGTCCAACGTGACCGGCACCACCTCGGGGTCGGCCTGGTGGAACGAAGACGGTCAGATCAAGCCGGACTTCAAGGCCACGGCGTTTGTGACCTTGAATCAAGAGAACCTTCGGCAAGACTTGGCAGCGGGGCGAGGAGAATACCTGACATCCGTGAGCCGACTGTTGGGCATTCCCGAAGAGCGACAGCCGGTGTTTTCCTCCGCCGTTCAAGCCGGCTATGTCAAGACGGTCGGGAAAGATCCTGCGGCACTCTTGGCCCTGCTTCGGGATGCATCGAGGCCCTTCCTTCCATAACTGAGAGTTCAGAGAAACCGTTGCGCGACCTGGGCGCCGATGCGTTCCGGGGAAATGAGCCTGCCTTCAGCTTGCTTCCCAATCACCGTTCGTACGACAACACCATCATTGACAATAAGGAAATTCGTGGGGACCGCGGGAACTCGCGGTCCCGGCAGCACAATCCCTGCCAGGTTCAGCGGATCGCAGGCAGACACTTTCACCTCGACCCCGGCATTCGGGCTACCGTTCTTGCGTAACACGCGCAAGGCTTCCACTGCCTCCGGCAGGGCGAATTGTTCACCGGTGAATCCGGTCACAAATCGTCCGCCTCGCACCTCACCTTGCAGTTCGAGCCGGCGATACACCACCAAAAGATCGCGCCACGATTGAACCAGCGATTCCCGCTGGAGCAGATCGCGGAACACAACGCCATAGCGGCACAAGAGCTGACGAGCCACCCTCTCTGCAAGTGGTGAGTGGTCAGTCGTGAGTGGTGCGCGAGTTTGTCGAAGCAACGACCAACGCCCGGCTGAGTAGCGCGGCCGACGAGCCCGTTCGCGCCCTTCGGCCCGGCGCCGATGCGGATCCATGAGCGCACGGAGATTATCAAATCCATCAGCCGTCACGACCCCTGCCGCGACAAGCTCCCACAACGCACCTTCGACTTCAGCCGGAAGATGGTTGGTCCTCTCCGCCAGATCGGCAAAGAAGCTGGCGCCGCACTCGCCCAACACGCGCCGAATATCCTGAGCCACCGAAGTCAACTGAGTGTAAAGATCCACGCCGCTCACCGATGCCTCGATACGAAATGCACGCATCAACCATTCGCTGTCTTCCCGCGGGAAGACACTGATAGGAGCACCGCTCGTGGCGATGATGCGACGCCGATCCGGCTGCCCTCCTTGCGAGAACTTCGGATGAGGCGAGAGACGTCCCCAACTCACCGCTCCACTCAGACAGAGGCGGTCCAGGAGTTCCGGCTCGTACTTGGCCATGCGCAGCCTCAAGAGCTGCGGCTCCCACGAAGATGCCGCCGCCTCGAATCCTGCCAGCTGTTGAATGACCTGCGAGAGGCCGGACTCTCCATGCCGGCGTGACCCTGGCAACACATGCTGCCATTGCAGCAAGAACCGTACGAATTCGGTTGCCGTGACCGGCTCGATCTCTTTGCGCAGCCTTCCAATTGTCAGTCGATGAATGCGCGCCAGTAACCGGCGATGACACCATTCAATCTCGTCGCTCGTGAAGCGTGACGCGTAACGCGTAAACCGGCCACGGAGAACTTGGCCCGAGGCTTCGAGTCGGACCATCGCGGCGTTGATTGCAGCAGTTGAAAGACCCAGCCGTTCGGCCAACTCGTTTGTAGTGGTCGGGCCGATGCTCTCCATCCAACCGAGCACCACGGCATCGAGCGTCGTGTCATCGCCTCCCGCCAGTACCCGTTCGACTCCCTCTCGGTACTCGGTCGCCACCCAGCCCTTCGCCGAGAGTTCCACCGCGCGGCCGGACTCGGTCAGCTCCGGCAGGAACGGCTGCCACTCGGCAATTGTCTCGCGAGGAACCCAGACCAGCGTGAGTAGCGCGTCATGCAGCTCATCGGCATCACGCACGACGGGCCAGGACTCACGGACGACTTCGTCGATGGCCTCGGGATCGAGCGCCCCAACCTCCCCTACCAAGTCGGGCGGCAAGGTTCGCCGCATTTCCACCGCGCGCGCTCGACGCTCTTCCAATGGCGCGTCATCGAGAAAGGCATACGGGTTCGCGTTCAGAATCTCGTGACTGAAGACGGACGGAGCCGGCGTCTCGACCGCGATACAGCGGATCTGACCCGCTTCGATCCGTCGCAACACCGCCGTCAGCCCTTCGACATCCATCGCCTCAGTCAAGCAATCACGGAGCGTTTCCTGGACCAAGGGATGATCGGGAATCTGCCGCGCAGCTCGCTCCCCCATCAGATTCTCCTGGCAGGCGACGGCATCCGGAAAAATGACGGCTAAGAGGTCTTCCGATCTCATCCGTTGGATTTGCGGCGGAACCTTCTTGCCGTTGGAAAACCGCACCAGCGCCAACGATCTCGACGCATTCCACCGCCAGCGCGTGGTGAACATCGGCGCCATCAGCACGGCCTGAACCAGCACTTCTCTGACTGAATTCGAGTGGAGATAGCCGAACACCGACTCCAGCGGGAAACTGTGCTTCTCGCCCAGAGAAATGACGAGGCCGTTATCGGTCGCGGCAGCCTGCAATTCGAAGTCGAACGTCACACAGAACCGTTTTCGAAGCGCCAATCCCCAGGCCTTGTTGATTCGCCCGCCGAAGGGTGCGTGGATCACCAGTTGCATTCCACCGCTCTCATCGAAAAACCGCTCTGCGACGACGGTGGCCTGCGTGGGAACGGTTCCCAGTACCAGCTTTCCCGTCAGCACATACTCAATGGCCTGCTGGGCGCCCCGTTGATCGAGGCCACACTCCTGTTTCAGCCACTGCATGGCCGACAAGGACGAGTCGGCCTTTTCTACGATCGCCTGCCGAAGTCCGGCGACTTCCGCGGAGAGCTCCGCCGTTCGCGATGGAGCCTCACCGAGCCAAAACGGAATGTTCGGCGGCGCTCCCTTCGCGTCTTCGACGCGGACCTTCCCGGTTTCAACCCCCTTGATGCGCCATGATGTGTTGCCCAACAGCATGATATCCCCGGCAAGACTTTCGACGGCAAAGTCCTCGTCGACCGATCCGACCACGGTCCCGTCCGGTTCTGCGACCACGGCATAGTTGGCCGTATCGGGAATCGCGCCACCTGAGGTGATGGCTGCCAGCCGCGCGCCACGTCGTCCCTTGAGCCGATGATGAGCCCGGTCATGGTAGAGATAGGCACGCCCCCGCCCGCGATTGGTCGCAATGCCATCCGCCAGCATCCGCACCACGGCATCGAACTCCCCTCGTGGCAGGTCTCGATAGGGATACGCCCGCCGACACAACGCGAACAGTTCGCCTTCACTCCAACTCTGAGTCGCGGCGGCGGCGACCACCTGTTGGGCGAGGATATCGAGCGGCGCAGGAGGGACCTTGATCCGGTCCAGCACTCCGGTGCGAATAGCCCGTACAAGTGCCGCGCACTCCACGAGCTCATCTCGGGTCATGGCGAAGAGGCGCCCCTTGGGAATGGCGTGAATCCAGTGTCCCGCGCGCCCGATCCGTTGCAACGTCGTCGCGATGGCGCGAGGAGACCCGATCTGACACACCAGATCCACGGTCCCGACATCGATGCCCAATTCCAACGAGGCCGTCGCAACCACCACGCGAGTCTTGCCGCTCTTCAGCCGCTCTTCCGCCGAGAGCCTGATCTCCCGCGAAAGACTCCCGTGATGCGCCGCCACCGCATCGGCACCAAGATCTTGGAGACGCTCCTCCAAGTAATGTGAGACTCGCTCTGACAATCGTCGTGTATTCACGAACGCCAGCGTGGAGCGATGTTGACGGACAAGTTCCGCCACACGGTCATACACCTCGGACCAGACGGCATTCGTCGCAACGGCACTTAATTCATCTTTCGGCACTTCCACCGCGAGGTCCAGCTCACGCCGATGGCCGACGTCGATGATCATTGGGCGAGGGCGAGTCCCGACCAAAAAGTCGGCGACCAGTTCGATCGGTCGTTGCGTCGCGGACAACCCGATACGTTGAGGCTTGGCGAACGTGAGCGCTTCCAGCCGTTCCAACGACAACGCCAAATGCGCACCGCGCTTATTCGGGGCCACGGCATGAATTTCATCCACAATCACCGTTCGTACCGTCTGCAGGAGTGTACGGCTCTTTTCGGCCGTTAACATAATGAACAGTGACTCCGGGGTCGTGACGAGAATATGGGGCGGCCGCTTCAGCATCTGTTGGCGATCCGCCATCGGCGTGTCACCGGTACGGACCAACACGCGCAGCTCAGGCATCAAGAGTCCCGCTTCCAGCGCCAGTTGTCCGATTTCAGTCAGCGGCTTCCGGAGATTTTTCTGGATATCGTTGCTCAATGCCTTGAGCGGGGACACATAGAGCACACGAGTGCAATCATCAAGTTCACGTGCGAGAGCCTGTTTGAAGAGCTGGTCGATACAGGAGAGAAATGCCGCGAGGGTCTTGCCGGAACCGGTTGGCGCGGCGATCAAGGCGTCCGATCCAGACTGTATTGCCGGCCAAGCCTGAATCTGGACTTCGGTCGGCTGACCGACGTACGAAGAAAACCACTTGGAGACGATCGGATGGAAATTCGAGAGCCGCATCGGCGGCATCTTACCATGCACACAGCACAGGGATACGATGCCCCCTGTCCATTCTACCTGTGCGTGGAACTGATGACCCGTTTCGAAGCCCATGGCAGCTATGGCATGATGGCGGCCATGCGGCTCTCCATCGTCATCCCAGCGTTCAATGAAGCGCGTCTGATCGAACAAACTCTGCAGTCCGTTGCCGCTTCGATTGCGGCAAACGCCATGCCCGGTTTCACATCCGAAGTCATCGTGGTCGACAACAATTCCACGGACAATACAGCGGAACTCGCCAGACAGGCCGGCGCCAAGGTCGTCTTCGAACCGATCAATCAAATCGGCCGGGCGCGCAACACGGGGGCAGCTCAGGCGACCGGTGAGTGGCTATTATTTTTGGATGCGGACAGTTTGCTCAACCCGGGACTGCTGGCGGATATTCTACGCGTGATTGAATCGAGAGCGTACGTCGGCTGTGGGAGTACGTTGCGGATGGATGGCCTGCCCTGGTGGGCCGACTTGACGCTGAAACTGTGGACCGGCACCTCGATCCTCTGTCGCTGGGCCGCCGGGGCGCTGGTCGTCTGCCGCCGCGATGCCTTTCAGGCCGTCGGCGGGTTCGACCAGGAACTCTACGCGTTGGATGAAATCCGGCTCAGTAAACAGCTCAAGCACTGGGGACGGCAGCGGGGCCTGCAGTTCACCATTTTAACTGAGCATCCGCTTGAAACCTCCTCTCGAAAAATCTCGCTCTACTCCGGCCATGAGATAGCCGGTCAGATCTTTAGAATTTTTTTCCTTCCCAAAAGAACGTTACAGGATAAGAAACACCTCTCCGTCTGGTATGATGGTCGGCGCTGAGAAGAACTCGATTCTTGAACGGCGCACGACTAGCAGGGTCCACGGCGAGGACGACAGCAGGCGGCTGAACCTTGAAGATTACGCCGTCGACGACCGTAGACGCGTTCCGAGATACACGCATGGATATCATGGGTATTTTGATCAGGTCGGTTGTTAACGTCGTTCCCGTTACTCCGTGATTCGGCTCCTGTGTCACGTTGTATGGAACGTGAGACCGACCGAATTTTCTTGGGCATAACAAGTTTTCCTCCTGTTTATAACAAACGCTTCAAAGTGCGCTTTCTCTACCGGTTGGTCGACGATGTCACCACCTTATACCGTTGCCGCAGTCAGTTCCGACTGAAGCACCTCGCCGATGTGCGAGAGTTCCACCGGCTTGACCAGAAACCGGAGAACTCCTTGGCGAAACATAACGTGCTTCAGATCCCCGCTGGTCTGATCCGCTATCATAATTACCGGAACGGATGGACAAATAGTCTGGATCAAAAGGAGTATTTCAAACATGTCGATTCGGGCTGCTCGCGCAGAACAGCCAAGGCCGACAAAAACCGCCTGCGGCCTGAAACCGACCAGCGCATCGGTCGCGACATTGGCTGTACTGATAAATGCTGGGTGATAGCCGTGAGTAGCGAGCCAATCGGCAAGTTTCAACCCGAATTCCAAGTCTTGTTCCACAATCATCACCCTGGTTCTCTCACCGTTCTGCCGACTCATCATCATCAGATCTCCTTTCATTTCTTTATTAGGCTCATGCCACTTCACGTTTCACGTGGCGGCGCTGTATCGGATTACCTCAGATAGTGCCGTGTGGCACTCGCGGTCGCACGAAGAGTCGGGAATGGGAGGAGCCCGCCCGATTAGATATCACGTAGTCGACACCGCGCCTGCGGCTGAACAAGATGGTTCCCCGCTCGGCTGAGCCGATCCACCACCGAAAAGACTTGCCCTCAGGAATAAATCGATAACCGGCGAACCAATTCATCGAAGGTACAGGGCCCAATCCCGGCAAGTTTTGGGTAAATGGCCAGGTCAACACAAGGGATTGTCTCTGCCATAACATTCCTCTTTTGTGAGAGAGAACAATAGACGATATGTGACCAACATGTATGCCAAGGATGTATAGCTGAATTCTCTGTAGGTCCCTATCAATAAAAACGTGATTTTCTTGTCGAATCGGCAACGACAGCACTGTCGTGATTTGTACGACAGAGGTGAGAAGAAGTGATGAGTGTTCAGCGGCGAAGCTGGAGTGGGCAGAGGTCGGTGAACAAAGGGTGACAGGACTGTACGCGCATATGCCGTTTCAACTTGATACTCACCACTCCGAACTTTTATTTCACAACTCCCTGTTGCATCGCGTAGCGCATGAGTTCCGCGTTGTTTTTGAGATTCAGTTTTTCAAGAATACGGGCACGGTAGGTACTGATCGTGGTGGTTCCTAAATGCAGCCTGTCGGCGATTTCCGAGGCGGTCTTGCCAGAGGCGAGGAGCCGCATCACTTCGTACTCGCGATCCGACAGAATTTCGTGGGGCAGCCGGTCGGTATGATGGAAAGCCAGGCGCACAAGGTTCTCACTAAAGGACGGGCTCACATATTGTCCGCCGGCGAGCACCTTCTTAATGGCTTTCACGAGCTCCTCCGGCGCGCTGGCCTTGGTCAGATAGGCGTCTGCCCCGGCCTTGAACATGCGGACAGCGTACTGATCCTCCGGGTGCATGGTCAGCACGATAACGGGCAGTTTTGGACAGGCTTTCTTTACTTGCTTAAGTGCTTCGGTTCCTGTGGTATCGGGCATGGTGATATCCAGAATGAGGACATCCCATTTCTTTCGCCGGACCAGCTCGAAGAGGTCGTGAGCGTTATCGCACTCACCGACCTTGACGGCTTCCATACCGTCCGTCAGCAGCTCCTTGACGCCAAGCCTAAAGAGCGGATAATCCTCGGCGATCAGAATGTTCAGCATCGGGGGTACCAAGAGCGACCACTGATAGTGCACAGCCAATCGCCAGCTGTTTGCAATTGGTTATATGCTGCTCAGTAGAGGCACTCGAACCGTCACTGTCGTGCCTTTCCCGGGCGAGCCGACAATCGACATCTGTCCACCAAGGCTTGCGGCCCGTTCGCGCATCCCCAACAGACCCAACGAGGTCGACTCGGTGAGTTTTTCACAAGAAATCCCTACTCCATCATCCTGAATGGCGAGTAGCAGATTGTTGTCCAACTGTTTGATCAGCACCTGGATGGCCGTGGCCTGGGCATGTCTGGCCGTGTTCGTGAGGGCTTCCTGGCAAATGCGGAAGAGCGACGTGGCCTGCTCCGGTTCCATGGCGATATCGTCCGCGCTGCTCACACAGGTACAGAGAATACCGGTGCGCTGCTGAAAATCTTGACATTGCCACTCAATCGCCGCGACCAGGCCGAGATCATCCAGTATCCTAGGCCGCAACTCAGTCACGATTCGTTGCACGGAGGCAATCGTGGCATCGACCTGCTCCGTCATGGATCTGATCTTGTCCTTCATTTTTTTACGACCCCTCTCACCGCGCGGCTCGCCCATGATCGCATGCAGACGGGAGAGGTCGACCTTCAAGCACGTCAGCCCAACACCAAGTTCATCATGCAGCTCACGGGCAATGCGGGTTTGTTCTTCTTCCCGAACCGTAACGAGTCGTCCGCTTAGCATGCGGAGCTCCTCCAATGTAACGCGCAATCGTGATTCCCCAAGTTTGCGCTCCGTAACGTCTTCCACCGTCCCTTCGTACCCGACAAGCGTCCCGGAGGGATCGCGCAGCGCCCGTGCGCCTTCGGAAATCCAAATCCAGCTGCCGTCCTTTCGGTACACGGGCGCCTCGAAGCCGGTCACTCTCTCTTGTTCCTGCATCAAGCGAATGAATTCATCACGACGTCCAGGCTCCATATACTGATGACCGGCGAGGTTTGTGACCGTGGCGATCATGTCGTCGGGCGAGTCGTACCCATATATGCGGGCGAGCGCCGGATTCACGGCGACATACTGCCCATCAGGCATGGTCTGAAAGATCCCTTCAAGGGCATTCTCGAAAATGTTTCGATATCGCTCCTCGCTTTCTTTCCTCGCCGCTTCCAGCCGTTTTATATCCGTGACGTCTTCGGAGATGCCCAATAAGTACTGTGGTTCCCCCTTCTCGTCATAAATGGGGATCTTCCTGGTATGGAGAACACGCCGGCCGTGATGTTTCGTGTCGATCCATTCCTCGGGAATGTCGAGCATACCACCGAGTTTCAAGACCTCACGGTCTTTAGAAGTAAAGAAGTCCGCTTCATCTTTCGGGAATATATCAAAGTCGCTCTTGCCTATTAAAACCTCGCGGGGGTAGCCTAGCAACTCTTCGCCGGCTTTGTTAAAGCGGACGAATTTCAAATTCTTTGCATCTTTCACAAAGATCATGTTGGGCAGGTTCTCTACCACAGATGTGATGAACGACTCGGATCCTCGTAGTTCTTCATCAGCTCGTTTACGCTCGGTGATGTCATAGTTTACGCCCGTCATGCGCAGCGCAGTGCCATCCGTATCCCATATCACCTGCCCAACGGCCTTGATGACACGAACTGTGCCGTTGGGCCAGCAGATGCGAAATTCAATGTCGTACGGCCTCTCCTTGCGTATGGCCTGTTGAATCGCCTCATCGCATCGCGCCCGATCGTCAGAGTGCACGGCAGACAGCCAGGCGTCGTAGGCGCCGCCAAAGTTTTCTTTCTTCACCCCATACAGAGCAAACATCCGATCGTCCCAGACCAATTCGTCGTTTAAGATGTTCCAGTCCCACACCCCGATCTGTGCTGCACTGGTGGCTAGCTTCAATCGATTCGCTAACTGATGGAGGTTCTCCTCTGCCCGCTTCCGCTCAGTGATGTCACGCACGAACGCACAATGATATTCCTTGCCTTCATGAATCAAAAAATTGACACTCACCTCGACGGGTACCAGCCGGCCGTCTCGTGCCCGATGGGCCGTCTCAATCACCATGGTCCCGCCGTGCTGGGTTTCTAGCCAAAACGCCGGCCACATGTCCGCCTGAAAATCGGGATTCAGATCGTGGACGGTCATGGCGCACAACTCGTCTTTCGAATAGTTCAGCATGCGGCATGCCGCCTCGTTTACATCCAGGATCTTGGCCTGCGAATCGACCCAGTACACAGCGTCAGCGGCCCGCTCTACCGAGAATTTCGCCAGCCGCAAGGCTTCCTCCGCCCGTTTACGCTCGGTAATGTCATGGGCCAGATAGATCAAGCAAGGAGTGTCCTCAAATTGGACCGAATCGATGGAAACCATGAGAGAACGGATCTCTCCCGACTTGGTCCGAAGCAGTCCTTCCCGATTATGCAGATGGCCCTGTTCCTGAATTTCTCGGAGCACAGTCGCGCGTTCCGCTGGATCTACCCACAAGCCCAATTCTAGCGTCGTACGGCCGATCAGTTCTTCCCGCTTGTACCCGGTCAGCTGGCTGAACCCTTCATTCACATCGATAAACCGGCCTTCCGCGACCGTACTGATCCCGACAGCAGAGGGAGTCCAGTTGAAGAGAGTCTGAAAGTGCTGTTGAGACCGACGCAGATCTCTGATGAGCAGACTTTTCGCCTGCTCATCCCGCTTCCGTTCGGTGATGTCCAGCAGCGCCGTCCGCCATTGGGTGATCGACCCTGGCTCCTCGTGAACAGCAAGGCTTTCAAGCTGGATCCAAGAAGCGGCGCTGGCCTTTTCTCGGAGCCGCACCTCGCAGCTTTGCCGCATACCGGTCTTTAAGACATCGCGAAAATGCCGGTGGAAGAGGTCCTGATCCTCCGATGCAAAGAAACGGGCGAGTGGTTGCCCGATCAGTTCTTCCCGGCTGAAACCGAGCAAGGTACTCGTCCTCAGATTGCCCTCTACTATTTTGCATTCCATATCCATCGTGAGATGGCCAGCCGAGGAAAAATCATAGAGCTTCATATAACGATCACGCGCAGCTTCGAGCTCCAGCTCTGTCCGATGGAGCTCGTCGTTTTGCATCTCCAGCTCGATCTGATGCACTCGTAGTTCGTGCACAAGCTGTTGGATATCCTTGACGGGCATGGCCGCGACATCCTGCTTGGTCATCCGCAGCAGCTCCTCCGCCTGACGGTGGGGCCTTGTGAATGTTGTGATTCTCTCTGGTTGTTCTGCAGGCTGGTCTGTCGAGGGAGTCGATTGCGCCCGAGGCAGCGTGGCTTTCAAAGGGCGTCGCTTGGCACTCTTGTTTTGTGTGGCGTCGACCTTGGCACGAACTCGTCTCTTCTCATACTTTCGTGGCGTCGCCATCACGGAGTCCTCGCCTCGGGATGTCAGCGGAGGCAGTACCGGCCTGTCGTCGCCCGCAGCCGAGATGCTACGTAGGAGTAGAGTCTAAGCCTTTTCCCACGTGGGAGACAAGTACATTGATGCGGTCACACTGAGGAACACCGCGTAACGTGTATTGCGCAACGGCTCGACCTGGTGCATTAGAGAATTTTCTATTTAATCTTGCATAATATGCGGTAGACTGAGGCTGCCTTTGGAGGGGTGAGTATGGCGGCCTATTCACAGGATTTACGAGATCGGGTGCTGCGCGGGCTTGAGCGCGGCGAGGGGGCGACATCGATTGCCAACCGGCTGGAAGTGAGCCTGCGCTGGGTGTACCACGTCAAGGCTCGTTACGAGAAGAAAGGGGAGCGGGCGGCGCAGAAGTTGGGCGGATATCGCTGCTCGCGCGTGGCGGCGATGGAGCCGCGTATTCGGGCGTGGATCGGCGCGCAGGTTGATATGACGCTCGCTGAGTTAAGCGAGCGGCTGGCCGAGCACGGCGTGACGATCAAAACGACCGCGCTGTGGCATCAGCTTGATAAATGGAACCTGACGCTTAAAAAAAACTCTGCGCGCCAGCGAGCACGAACGAGAAGACGTGAAACAGGAACGGGCCGAGTGGCAGGAAAGCCAGCCCGCGCTTGATGTACGCAAGCTGGTGTTCATCGACGAAACTGGCGTGAACACTCATATGACCCGCCCGCGCGGGCGTTCTCCGAAAGGTGAGCGGTGCCATGCTTCCGTTCCGGGCGGTCACTGGAACACCACGACGTTCATCGCCGGGTTGCGCGTGAACGAAGTCACCGCGCCGATGACGCTCGACGGCCCCATGGATCAGGCGGCATTTCTTGTCTATGTACGCCAAGTCCTCTGCCCCGCCTTGAACCCAGGCGATATCGTCATCGCCGACAATCTCGGCAGTCACAAGAGCGACGACGTGCGAAAGGCCATCGAAGCCGTCGGCGCAAACATCCGCTATCTGCCCCCGTACTCACCCGACTTCAATCCGATTGAAATGGTTTTCTCCAAACTCAAAGCGCTGCTCAAAAAAGCCGCACGCCGCACCGTCGACGCACTCTGGAATAAAATCGGGAAACACCTAGACGCCTTCTCTCCGCAAGAATGCGCTAAGTACTTCAACGCCGCAGGATATTCATGCATGCCTAAATAGAAAACGCTCTAA
>JAHBWT010000068.1 GCA_019636815.1 Nitrospira sp. | reverse complement strand
CAATCCTGGAGACAAGGAGCATACGCTCGAAAAGATTATCAAGGTCGTATCAGCACAGGACCAGGAATCCCTCGATGTCGTCGCGGATACCTATGCATTGGTCGTGAAGGCCGGTATTCACCGAGCATCCAGCATCAAAGTGGCAGAAGCAGCCAAGGTCATTGAAAATACGCAGCGTGACCTGAATATTGCACTCATGAACGAATTGTCCCTTATCTTCCATCGGCTGGGGATAGATACCAAGTCAGTTCTTGAAGCCGCAGGGACAAAATGGAATTTCCTCAAGTTCTTCCCAGGCCTTGTTGGTGGCCATTGTATAGGTGTGGATCCATATTATCTGACCTCGAAAGCGGAATCGGTGGGCTATCATCCTGAAGTCATTCTTGCCGGACGGCGCATTAACAACGGCATGGGTAAGTTTGTGGCGGAGCATACCATGAAGTTGCTCAGCCAGTTATCGCGCCCTGCTAATGAATTACGAGTGGGAGTACTTGGCCTCACGTTCAAAGAAAATGTGCCGGATCTCCGTAATAGCCGGGTGCCTGATATCATTCGCGAACTTCATGAATATGGAGTTGACGTGCTGGTGCATGATCCCATCGCAGAAACTGAGGAAGCGTTGGCGGAGTACGGTATTCATCTCCTCGATTGGAACACGATGAAAGATCTTGATGGATTGATTCTTGCCGTCGCACACGAGAAATTTTCTGAGTCGGGGTTGATGGACCTATTAAAACCTCTTCGAAGTCAGAAACAAGGTGTCGTGATCGATATCAAGGGTATTCTGGATCAACGCCAAATCCCTGCCACGATAAAATACTGGCGGTTGTAACTTATCCGATCTCTCTCGGGTAAGATGGCCAGGATGGTCAGAAATCCTTTCTTTCATCAAGGCTGCGGCAAAAGCTTCTTAAATCCCTCCCTCACCTTCTAGGCTTTTTCTTTGAGCCTTTCTTGATCCGTAGTATAAGAAATTGATGGCTGGGATGGACGATCGGTCCGTGCCGTCGGTACGCCTAGGGAGACCAGTATCGTGGCTTGCCGTTCTCAAGTATACCTACATTCGCTCGCACTCAGTACCCTATTGTTCACTGGGTGCTCCCTGTTTATATCTCCAGAAGTCAAGCGAGGGGACCAACATTTGGCTGAGGAGCACTGGGAAGCGGCCAGTCTCGCTTACAAGCAAGCGTTAAAGGATGATCCATTCAATTCCACTCTGCAGAGCAAATATGCGTTAGCTCGTGGACGTACGGCCGCGATGTATGCCGAACGCGGCCGGGCTTTTATAAGAGACAATCAAGGTGACCTTGCGCTTGAAGAATTCAAGCGCGCACTCACCATTGAACCCTCCAACGCCGAATATCAATCAGGCTTTCAGGACGCCACTCGTTTGAAGGAATCACGATCCCACTATCATGAGGCAGAACGTCTGGCGCAACTCGGGAGAATCGGGGAGGCATTAGGTAGCTACGCACGGGCTGTGGAGCTCGATCCCACGTACCAAGCCCCACTCGACGGCATTGCTCGACTGACCGAAGAGCAACAAGCGCTTGGAAGAGGGGAGGGCATGACGCGGCCCCTGACCCTAAAATTCAAGAATGCCGGTATCAAAGAAGTCTTGGAGGCTGTGGCAAAAGCTGGCGACCTGACTCTCGTGTTCGACAAGGATGTTCGAAATGATCCTATTTCAATTTCGATTCAGGACACGCTATTTGAAGAGGCGTTTCGATTGATCCTCAATAGCAATAGTTTATTTGCGCGGCAGATCTCTTCGACCGTTCTGGTCGTGAGTCCTGATACCAAGCAAAAGCAGGAACAGTATCAGGACCTGATGATCCGGACATTCTATCTCTCGACGGCGAAGGCCAAAGATATGGTGCTCCTACTCAAGAGCATGTTGGATTCAAAGCGAATGCATGCGAATGAGCAGCTGAACGCCATCGTCATTCGTGACCAGCCGGAGAAACTGGAACTTGCGGAAAAAATCATCCTTGCCAATGATCGACAGGAACCAGAGGTTCTCTTCGATCTCGAAGTGCTGGAGGTCAACCGTACGAAGAATCAGACGTATGGCCTGGATTATCCGAAACAAGCCGGTGCCGGATTGATTGCCTCTGGATTCACGGGAACACTGGCGGCACAGGCCGTACAGATGACCTATCGGCAACTCACGAATCTAGGGCCCGACAGTTACCTCTTCAAGCTACCGACAACCGTGTTGCTGGATTTCTTTAAGCAGCAATCTGATGCCAAGACCCTGGCGTCGCCAAAAATCCGCGTCATCAACAACAAGAAAGCGGAGATTAACATCGGAGACAAACAACCGATCCTTCTCTCCACAACCAATGTATTACCGGGGCAGGCTACCACCGGAGCTGTACCGACTACCTCGACCGTCACTTCAATCGAATTTCGAGATACGGGTGTCAAACTGACGGTAGAACCTTCCATTCGATTAGGCAATGAGTTGTCATTGAAGATAAAGGTGGAGGTCATTCGGGTCGGTGATCAAGTCACACTGCAGGCTGCTCCTCTCATCCAGCAATTCAAATTCGGTAACCGCTCTGCTGAAACGACCCTCAGTATGAGAGATGGTGAAACCGTTGTCCTCGGGGGCCTTCTCCAAGAAGAAGATCGCCGAACACGCGTCACCATGCCATGGGTCGGGGATTTGCCGCTCATTGGAAACGTGCTCAGTTCGTTCAAAACCGAACGGGTCACGACGGAAGTCATCTTGACCATTACTCCCCGTATTGCACAGCCGCTGCTCCCTCCGGGATCCACGAATCAGGCGTTTTGGTCCGGGACCGAATTCAACTATTCGACAAATCCAGTGTTCACCGGGTCGACGGGCAAGAAGTCACCGTCTTTAAAAGGTGATCACGGAAGGTCGGCAACTCAGCCCGGCATGACATCCAAAGGTGCGACGCAGGTGAACCCGGTCCAATCACTGACCGAATTGGCCACGCCGGGTCCTGTATTGAAGATCAAGCCTGATGACGCTGTTGTCCAAACCGGCAAGGAGGTCAGCATGGTCATTGTGGATGGTCGACTCCGAGCATCTGTTGAGGGTACCTTCAGGCTCGAATACGACCCTGAGATTCTGGAATTCAAAGGTCTCGGCGACGCGCAGTTGCTCCATGATGCGACGACAGGTGGAACCCGAGCGGGAACAATCATGTTTCAACTGGCCCATCCGGATCAGCGGCCGCCGCGGACTCTGAACCTGACTTTTGTGGCGAAGGCGCCTGGGGTGTCGCCCGTTCGTGTTGGGCTGAGTGGTCCCGATTCTGCCGTTGATGAAGCGTCCGCCAAGTCTACGGGGTCTGGGGTCGTGAGAGTGCGGTGAGAGAGGAGGGCCTGACATTGGTCGAAGTCCTCGTCACCATGGCGATCGTCGTGCTATTGGCTTCCATCGCCATGCCCCTGAGTAAAGTATCGGCCAAACGAACCCATGAAATTGAGCTGCGTCAGCAGCTTCGAATCATTCGCGGCGCCATCGATTTGTTCAAGTCGGAGTGGAATCGTGACGGGAATGTCCTCCTGGGGCCTGTCTGTCTGAAAAATAAATTGGTCTGCAAGGAAGTCACCGGCCCCTATGGATATCCGAAGTCCCTGGATGTGTTGTTAGGGGTGAAGCTCACCGGAGAGGAAGCGACCGTTCGAGGCACGACGGTCAGGCGGTACCTGCGGGTCATGCCGGTGGATCCTCTGACCGGGCAACCAGATTGGCTCTTGCGTTGTTACAAGGACCGTCCAAAACCGACGAGCTGGTGTGGAGAGGATGTCTATGATGTGATGACGCAAAGCGAAGCGACGGCATTGGATGGCACCAAGTATCAGGATTGGTAGAGAAACGGAATGGAGTATGAAAAGGGTTTCACGCTGGTCGAACTGATGATTGTGGTGTCCATTGTGGGCATTTTGGCCACGATAGCCGCTCCATCGTATCAATCATCGTTGATTCGAGCGAAGGAGACGGTATTGCGGCAGGATCTGTTTACCCTGCGCGAGCTGCTCGATCATCACCGCGCAGACCAGGGGAAGTATCCTCCGTCCTTGGATGATTTGGTGTCGGCGGGATATCTTCGGGCCATTCCTAAGGACCCATTTACGAATTTGTCGAGTTCTTGGCAAGAAATTACCGAGCCGACAGAGGGCGGCATCTTTGATGTGTACTCAGGGTCTGATTTGGTGGGGACAAACGGTACCCCCTATAACAAATGGTGACAGGGGCATGGGTGCATTTTGGCAGGAGCCGGGTTCAATGAGCAACATATCCAAAGGGGCGCAATGGAGCATGGTGAGCGGAGCGTTTCTAATGGGGATGGTGGCATGTAGCCCGCTTGAGCCTATCCTGGATCCTGAGACATCGGATCTCCAATTGACCGTGGATACCCTTAGGAGTTCATTGCGAGACGCGCAACGAACGATTGCCGAACTGCACATGCAAATTGATCGACAGCGCCAATCATATGCCGATGCGCAGATTCTCCGTGCTCAATTCGAGGGGAGTAGTCGGGAGGCGGAACGCCGGCTGATCGAAGCCCGCCGTGTGATCGATCTCCAGCGCGAGGAGTTGGCAATGGCGCGATCTGAGCGAGAGCAAATGAGGCGAACGGGAACCGCTCTTCAGCGTGAGCTGCGACAATCCCGAAAACAGTTGTCAAAAACTGGTAAACAGACAAAAGGAGGAGTATCGCCGGCCGCGATCATGTCCCGGCGGGCCGACCGGCTGGATTTGACGAATGTGGCTTTGGAACAGGAGGCTCAGTCGGACAACCTTGACGAATCGGCGGATACGATGTCGTCTGCCGGCGTGGTTCCACCGGTCATGCGACCCTCAATTATGACCGGCTACGCGAGTGTGTCGATTAAGCCTGGCGATACGCTTTGGAGCCTCGCGAGGCGATATCAGACGTCGGTGACGCGCCTCATGGCCGTCAACGACCTTATCAATGATCGCATTCACGTCGGCCAAGCCCTCAGAGTTCCCACGCTCTCTCCCGACGCGATCGGGTACGACGCCATGTAGTCGAGCGAGATCGTATGATCGAGAGGTTTATGTTATGGCAGTATTTGCGTACCGGGTGGCACGTCCCGATGGCTCTACGATCCATGGTCATGTAGAGGGAGAAGAAGAGTCGCTCGTTCGCGCCAAGCTGGAGTCCCAGGGGCTATTGGTGTTTCATCTCCACAGGCGTGGAACGGCCACGGTGGAGGTGAGGAAACCTTGGTTTCGCGGAAAGCTTCCGCTCGGGCATTTCTTGATCTTCAATCAAGAACTGTTGGCTCTCGTCAAATCGGGATTGCCGATCCTGCGGGTTTGGGACCTGCTCATCGAGCGAGCCGGGCATGCCGGATTTCAGCAGGCCCTCCGCGAGGTGAAGGAGGATATTCGAGGCGGGGCATCCGCTTCGGACGCCCTGGGAAAACACTCATCGTATTTTTCCGAACTCTATGTCGCGACCGTGAAGGCAGGGGAACAATCCGGCAATCTTCCGGATGTGCTCCAGCGGTACGTGATGTATCTGAAACTGATGATTGCCCTTCGCCAAAAAGTGACGAAGGCCATCTCCTATCCCATCGTGCTTGTTCTTATCGGCATCGCAGTGATCGGATTTCTGTTGGCGTATGTCATGCCGACCTTTGTGTCAGTGTATGGAGAATCAGCGAAGACCTTGCCATGGGCGACTCAGTTGCTACTCGATGGAGTCTCTCGCGCTGAGGCATGGGCCTTACCGGCCATGGTTGTGGTCATCGGCATCCTGTTGGGGACACAGGCCTACTACGCGACATCGGCCGGGCGTCTTTCGATCGACCGTCTTTTTCTAAAACTTCCAGTCGTGGGTCAGATCATCGTCCAACACAATACCGTGCAACTCACGAGAACGTTGGGAACGATTCTGGGGGGAGGGACTCCGCTTGTGGATGCCCTGCACAGCGCGCGCGCGGCCGTTTCCAACCGTTTCGTTTCGCACCGGCTGGTTCGAGCTGTCGACGAGATTCGTGAGGGGGCGACTCTCGCGAATGCATTGGATCGTCCGAAGGTCATTCCCCGACTCGCGATCGAGATGCTGGCGGTCGGTGAGGAAACGGGCTCTCTCGATGCCATGTTACGGGACATCGCGGAGTTTTATGAGGCCGATCTTGACACCAGACTTGCCCGGCTCACCACCTGGATCGAGCCCGCGCTGCTACTCATCATGGGAATCATGGTTGGCGGGATCGTCATCGTGATGTATCTGCCCGTCTTTCAGATGGCTGGAACAGTTGGCGGCTAGGAATGGATGAGTCAGACTGCGGACCGCAGGGATAGATGGTCAAAGAGGTTGCCCATGCCACGTAGCCTTGTTCGCCCTTCCCTGTCAGACGTCTTGGTAGGCCGGGGCCTACTCGACAAACAAACTGTCGACGAGGTTCTTCATCGATTGAACGAAGTACCGGCCACGTTGGGGCACACATTGGTCGCTGAAGGGCTCCTCTCGGAAGACCAATTGGCTCAGGCGTTGGCGGTTCAATATGACCTTCCCTACGACACACTCGCCGACTTTCGGGTAGATCCTCGATACTACGAGATCCTGCCCGTCAAACTCATGCAGCGGTTTCCCTTTGTGCCTGTCGCTGAGCGTGCAGGGGGACTCACGATCGCCATCGCAGAGCCGCAAAACCTGTTAGGTCTTGATGAATTGGAACTTCTGATTGGAAAGCCGTTGGATCGGGTTGTGAGCTCCAGGAGCGCAATCGTGGCCGCATTGGAGCGCAGTGAAGGATCCAGTCAGGCGCTTCGCGAGCTCGAAGCGGAATATCGATCGGTTCTCGTCAAAGAAGATGATCGAGGAGAAGAAATCCCCGCGCTCAATCAGGCCGCCGAAGATCAAAGTCCTGCGGTGAAGTTGCTTGACTCTATCTTGCTCAGCGCGATGCAACGGCGCGCCAGCGACATTCACATTGAAGCGGCCGACCGATCGACCAACGTGAAACTCCGTGTCGACGGCATTCTGATTCCGGCCATGGAACCGCTGGATATTCGATTGCATGCTCCGTTGGTCTCGCGTCTGAAGGTCATGTCGGAGCTTGATATTGCCGAGCGTCGAGTGCCTCAGGACGGAAGTTTTCGCATGCGGCTGGATCGAAAGACGGTGGATTTCCGCGTGTCCATCCTGCCGAGCGTGTTCGGTGAGTCGGTCGTCATCAGAATACTCGATCGGGACTCCATCGCGACCGGCGTGTCGGCACTCAAGCTTGAGCGGCTCGGTTTTAATCCGGAAGATCTGAAGCGGTTTCGCCGGGCGATCACTCGCCCGTATGGCATGGTGCTGGTGACAGGGCCGACAGGAAGCGGCAAGACCACCACCCTGTATGCCGCCATCTCCGAGATGAACACACTCGAAGACAAACTGATCACGATCGAAGATCCGGTTGAATACCAGTTGCCGGGGGTGGTGCAGATTCCTGTCAACGAAAAGAAAGGCCTGACGTTTGCACGGGGTTTGCGGTCCATCCTTCGCCATGATCCGGACAAGATCATGGTCGGCGAAATTCGAGATCCCGAGACGGCACAGATCGCCATCCAATCGGCGCTGACGGGCCACCTCGTCCTGACGACGGTCCATGCGAACAACGTGTTCGATGTGATCGGGCGGTTCGCGTCGATGGGGATTGATACCTATAATTTCCTGGCGGCGCTCAACTGCGTGCTGGCGCAGAGGTTGGTCCGAATCTTATGCCCGTCCTGCCGGGCACCCGTGCAGGCCCAGCAGAGTCTCATTGAGGAGTCAGGGCTGGACTATGAGCAGTACAAGGAGACACCGTTTTATGAGGGGAAGGGGTGTCCGCAATGCCATGGCACCGGATACCGTGGAAGAAAATGTATCACGGAATTCCTCGATTTAACGGATGAGATCAAAGAGATGATCCATGCGGAGCGGCCGCTTTCGGAAATTCGGTACCGCGCGGTGACGGACGGAATGATCACGCTCCGGCAATCGGCGCTCGCGAAGATGTTGCATGGAGAGACGTCGCTTCGCGAGGTCAATCGTGTAACCTTCAGTGAAGAAGGATGACATGATGTGGGACTGGTGGAGCAGTCGGCCCCGGCATTGCCTGAAATTCGGGACCGATTCACTTGCGTGGGCCGAAAGTGAACGAAGCTGGCGTGGGCAGCGTCGGCGCAGGTGTTTCATGTCGCCGCTTCCGAACGGCATGATCAGCCCTTCCCCGATGGATCTCAATGTATCTGATCTCCCGGGTTTAGCCGATCGCGTCCAGACCGTCACGAATTCAGAAGGAGCATACCGGGTACCGGCCGGGGCAATCCGTTCGGCTCTTCCTCGACGAATCACCGTCCTGCTTCCAGATACTGCGGTGAGAGCCGCGGTGCTTCACTTTGGGCATCTTCCCGCTCGGCGCGAGGAGCGGGAGAACCTCATCCGCTGGCGATTGGGGCAGGAACAACTTTTCCCGCTCAACGGGGCCAGGACGGTGTCCCAGGTCTTTCACGATCAAGGAGCAGGCGCATCCGAGGCGTACACGGTGTTGACGGTGTCGATCCAAGAATCGGTACTTCAACAGTATGAATCGCTCTGCGAATCCGTCGGATTGATCCCCTACGATGTCGGTGTCACAAGCCTCAGGCTGCTCGATCTCTGGAGGCGCGTTTCGAATGGGCCGGGGTGGCTCCGTCGCAATGTTCTGTGGGTCAATGTGTCGGATCGAGCCCTGACGACGATCGTGTGTCGGCGAGCATGCCCGATGTTTTATCGGTGCAAACTCTTGGGGGAAGAGGTGTCTGGCGCCCTGAGCAAACCCGATGTGCTGAACAGAATTCTAGAAGAGTGCAGTGCGTCGCTGGAGGTCTGCCATCAGCGGCATCCCTCCATGACCATCGATCACGCCGTGATCTGTGCCGAAGGAGAGGTTGCAGCGTTGCAGGAACAGATTGAGGAGGGGCTTCAGCTCTCGGTCGAGCAACTCGACTGGAAATCGGTCGAAACGCTTGGCTGGGTGGCGAAAGGAAACCCTCGAGGGATGGCATCCCTGGCGGCCCTGGCAGGATTGCCGTAACGTTGCGGGACGAATGTTCGAATGAGCACATTTCTCAAACCACTGAAGTTGAACCGGCTAAAAGGCGGAAGTGGCGAGTACTTTCGGATCAATCTGTGCCGCAGATATCGCCCTGCCCTCGTTCCCCTGCGTCTTCTGTCGATGGGGACCTGTGTCCTGCTCGCGTCTGCCATAGTCTGGAATCTCGCGCAGGCGGTGATGACGTATCAAGAATGTCGAACGATCGAAGCGGAGCTGAATCGGGTCCGGCAGCAGGATCTTAACCTGATTGCAGAGGCAAGGCGTGAAGGGGTTGATTTATCCGAGCACGCACTCAGTCGGCTGACCTTCGAGGTCGAATTGGCCAATCAGCTCCTTGAAAAGAGGATGTTCTCGTGGACGAAGTTTCTGACGGAATTGGAGCAGGCCGTCCCGCCACGCCTGGCGCTGAGGAGTGTGCGTCTCGATCAAGCGGGGACGACGGTCCGGCTGACCGGGACCGCGATGAGCTTGGAGGACATCACGGCATTCACCGTGGGACTTCAGAATCATGCGACGTTCAAGGATCCGGTCTTGGCGCAACATCGGGCCGGATCAAACGAGTTCGTGGAATTTGACGTCACGGTGCAATACCGGCGGGATGGAGTGTAACGGATGAAAGAGCGTCTGATCGTCGTGTTACGGCATCCTTTCGCGCCCTTGCTTCCATGGGCGAGCGTCGTCGTCGGTCTCCTGGTGATATTGTTCTTTGTGCGGGATGTCGGGTTGTCCGGTGTCTTGGCGACACGGGAACGATTGGAGAAAGAATGGGTCGCAATGCGGCAGTCGTTGGCGCAGCACCGAGAGGCCAGGAAGGCGCAAGAGGATCTGAGCCACGTATGGGCGTTGCTGCCCGCTGAACGGGATTTCGCTCCCTTGGCGCTGGGGATTTCAGAAGAAGCGAAGCGTGATCGAGTCACGATGCCGGCCTTGTCGTATCGGACCGAACCGACGTTCGTCGCCAATACGAGCAAAGGGTTGCTCCAAGGGCCGATGAGCGGGCGCTATGAGGATCTCCGCCGCTTCATTCATAACGTGGAGACGGCGGATGAATTGTTGTTCATAGAAGATCTGGAGCTCAGCCGGTCCGGAGGCGCGCACGATGACACGTTGACTTTCACTATTAAGATTGCGACGTACCTCCGTGCCGACTCGGGGAGTCCCATCCTGTCGGAAGCAGGTCGGTAATCATGGACGCAAGAACGAAGATGATTCTGGCCGTATCACTAGTCGTTCTCTGGGCAGGATTGGCAGCCTGGCAATGGCGTTTCATGGAGGAGCCTGTGCGTGTACCGCTTACGAATGTCACGGGTCACCCATCTCCAGACCGACAGGCAGCTGCCATGGGAACCGGCTGGCGCGTCAATCTGGGACTCCTGACATCGGCGGACGCTCAACGTGAGGCAAGGTTCACGGCGCCTCGGAACATTTTTGTGGTACCTCGTTCCGACGGTTCGCTTCCTCTCGGCCAAGACACGGCGTTGGAGAACCGACACGATTCGGTTTCGGATGAGGCCGTTGCGGAACACGCGGAGGCAGAGGAGCCGGCACAGTACCGGTACCTGGGGTTTTTGAGCATGGGTGACAGTCGGCAGAAGAACAAAGATATCGCCGTCTTGAGTAAAGGCGATGAGGTGATGGTCCTCAGTGTGGGGGACCGTGTCGACGACCATGTGATTCTCCGAGCCATCAGCGCCGGGAGCGTGACCATGCGCGATATCAATACCCGGATGGAGAAGACCGTACTGTTGTCGGAGGAAACGGTCGAGCAGGAATGAGGAGGTATGCGGCGAACCTCGTCACCAAGACGGCTGGAAGCGGGATTCTCCTATCTCATGGTCATGATGGCCATCACGGTCATGGGGCTTACCATGACGATGGCGGCTCGGCAGTGGAAGACGATGATCCAGCGGGAACTAGAGGCGGATTTGCTGGCCAAGGGGATCGAGATTCAAACGGCGTTGGCACTGTACTCGGCCAATGCAAAAGCCGGAAGAGTCATGCCGGGAGAGGTCTATCCTCACACGCTGGCCGAACTCACGAGGCCACCCAACCCGTTTTTAAGGAAGGTCTATTTCGATCCGGTAGGACGCGGTGAATGGCAACTCATTCGCGCACCGACCGGAGGCATCATGGGGGTGCGGAGCAAAAGCCGGGAGAGGCCGATCAAGCAGGGGAACTTTCCACCCGCCGTTCGCCACTTCCAGGGAACACCGACCTACTTCGATTGGGCATTCCAATACCCCAATCCATCCATGGCGGCGGCAGCCGGTCCCATCGTGATGTCGGGGCCGGGACAACCAGCCATATCGAATCAACCGATGGGCCCAGGAGAAGAGGGCTCCTTGACCTATACACCCGTAGAGGAATCGTTGGATGCGCAGGACGACATCATGGATCCCACTGACTCGCTTCCGATGCCGGACGTGGATGCGCCGCCGGAACCTCCCGATACATCCGGTGTGCCCTCAGAGACAGCGCCGTAGCCCGGAAGTCGTTGGTAACAAGCAAAAAGTCACCCGCTCAGCGCTGTTCGCAGGGGCCTTGACCCATCTCTGATCTGCACGGTATTGTCAGCGCGAGTCTCAACTGGACGAATTCTTGAGGAAATACATGGAAGCGTCGGGTAACACGGTCTCGGATCAGAAGAGCGAAGCCTCCAAGCCGCTTCCCATGCCGGAGTATGTTCTGGAGCTGGTTTCCAAGGCCCGACGAGCAACGAGGAAAGTGGCGTCATTGTCGACGTCGACCAAGAATCACGCGCTGCTCGCGATGGCGAACGCGCTGGAAGCGAAGTCCGACGAGTTGCTCGCCGCGAATGAACGAGACCTGCACGCGTTCGGCACGGCGCCTGAGAAAAAGGCGATGGCAGACCGGTTGCGGCTGACCGAGAAGCGGATTGGAGAAATGGCCGCCGGCATTCGTGAAGTGGAGCAGTTGCCCGACCCGGTGGGGGTGATGGCCGCCATGTGGACGAGGCCCAATGGGATGCAAGTCGGGCGTGTGCGCGTGCCCATCGGCGTGATCGGGATCATTTACGAGTCCCGCCCGAATGTGACGGCGGATTCAGCGGCGCTCTGTCTGAAATCGGGCAACGTCTGCGTGTTGCGGGGAGGGAGCGAGGCGATTCACTCCAATACGGCGATTGCCAGGATTCTCTCCGAGGCGTCGGAGGAGGCCGATGTTCCCTCGGGCGCCATCACCTTCATCGATCGCGTGGATCGAGAGCTGGTTCCCGTGCTCCTCAAACAGGACCGATTCATCGATGTGATCATTCCGCGAGGCGGGGAATCGTTGATGAAACTCATCGCGGAACATTCGACGATTCCGGTGATCAAGCATGACGCGGGCGTGTGCCATGTGTATGTCGATGCCGAAGCCGATCCGGCGATGGCCGAAGCCATCTGCGTCAATGCCAAAGCGCAGCGGCCTTCCACCTGCAACGCGATGGAAACCCTGTTGGTCCACCAGTCGATCGCACGAACCCTGTTGCCGAAGCTCGCCGCAAGCCTGAGAGCGGCCAACGTCGAAATTCGTGGCTGCCCAAAGACCTGCCAGTTGATCGCCGACGCCAAACCGGCCGGCGAACAGGATTACGGGAAAGAATTTCTCGATCTCGTTCTTGCCGTGAAAATCGTGAAGAACATGGATGACGCGATGGAACACATTGCACAGTATGGATCGCGGCACACGGAAGCGATTGTGACGGCGGATTACGGACGCGCGATGCGGTTCCTCAAAGAAGTCGATGCCGGCGCCGTTTTGGTGAATGCCTCCACGCGACTCAACGATGGGTATCAATTCGGCCTTGGAGCCGAGATCGGCATCAGCACCTCGCGGATGCATGCGCGAGGTCCCATGGGATTGGAAGCGCTGACGTGCTCCAAGTTCATTGTTCTGGGAAGCGGTCAACTCCGCGAATAAATGCTCTCGGATGCGCTGGCAGTCGCCCTGAACACTCCCGGTCATCTTCGGTTTCCTTCCACCCGCGCGCTCGCTGAACGGTTCGATCGAAACGGCAGCCGTGTCGACACGCTTCCGACCGGGCACCTCGTTTTGTATCGACCCGATGGGCGGAGATTCCTTGCGACCGATCCGGCTGGGCACCCCTTGCATGAGTGCGAATGGGAGTCGACCGTGGCAGGGGCCGCCACACTGACGCGCGCGCGAGTCCGGCTGGATTGGGGCCGGTGGGTCGGCATCAAACCCTGCGGACTGGTGCATGAGACGAAGGTGAATCTTGCCGCGAGGGCCGATTGGCCGAGGATCACTCCCGATGACCTTCGCGCCATGGCCGCTGGGGCGCTGCGAGTCCCCATCGAAGACGTGCGGTGGTTCTATTGGGATGATGACTTCAGCATCGATCCTCGCGGGACGGCGACGATTCGACAGCGAAAGGATGCGCTGTATGTGCTCGATGACGGAGGATTCGAACAGGCGCGCTTCATGTCGTGCATGGGCGCCATGCATTGGGACCATATCGATTTTCTCCCGGTGGTCGAGCTGTTCAAGTCGCTGTTGCCCGGAACGGGTTCCGCGGTGTTCGAACTCATTCGGGGGCTCTATGACGACCAGAATAAAGACCGGGCCGCCCCACGACCGATACGGTATCGCGGAATTCCTACATATCCTTCCGAGGCCGCCTTTCGTCTGTTCAGCAGCTTTTTTACTCCCGGACAGTCGATCGGCGGGGATCCGCTCGCAGACTTCATGAATCCCTCAACATCCCGCGCGATGGTGTGGCTCCCCGCTCAGCACCCCCCAGTGCGGTATGTTGACGACAGCCAGGGGTTGTGTCTGACGGCAAAGGACGGAGTGGTGCAAAAGGTCACGCTCAAGGACGACCCTGCAGGCTTGCCATACATGAGTTCGAGCGGTCGCCGTGGTGTCCTCCCGCTGGATCGCAGTCTCCAAGTCCAGGGGGGGCAGTTAATCCTGAAGGATCGTGAGAGGGAAACAAGAGTCGCGTTGACAGCGGGTCTTCAGGTCGAAACAACGTCCCCTGTCGAGCGGCAGCTCAGCCCAGTGGATTGGCGAACCGTATTCGCGCCGGGGATTCCTCAGATTCATCCCGCCGACGCGTTCGAGGCGGTGCCTGTGTATCCGGAGAACGACGACGAGATCGGCGAACTCGCCGCGCAGCCGTTTGTCGCGGATTATCTGGACGATCTTGGAGAGCAGGATCGTGCCATCGGACAGTTGCGATCACGGGCCGAGCGTGTGCTGATCAGCAATGGAGATGCCGCGATCGCGACCTGCATTCTCTTCGATCGGCCACGCGACTACACGGCCCATGTCAGATATGTGGCTTATGCGCAACGTCAGGCCCAGCAGCTCTGGATGCAGTGCGCCGCGGTGAAGAGGTGGGACTGGCTGCCTCGAATTCGAATGATTCCGGCCGAGACCTCTGATGAATCCGGGGCAGGTCACGCACCGTATGATCTGGCCTATTACTGGCTCCCGTACGATTCGTTTGGTTCCCCCGCTGGCGTCCTAGCGGCGATGGCCGAATTAAGGGACAGGGTACGACCAGGCGGTCATGCCTTCGTCGTCGGACCCGCCGAATTACGCGAGTCGCCGGCAGGAGAAGGGTGGGAGTTTTGCTGGGATCAATCGGTCGCATCACTTCCGACCTTCCTCATGCATAAGACGATTCTGCCGAAGGCCAGAGTGAAACCAGGCCTCACCTTGTTCCATGCCAGGCGAGTGCCGTGATCGAAATTAAGACTGCCTTTCTTCGGCAATTTCGGTAGAATCCGGATCGTGGTGCCCGTGTCGAAAACCATGTATAGATGACGGTTTGCAACCAATTGAGGAGGGCGATCATGCCGAGCGTGCTGGACAAGGTGATCGAGAGAGAGTTGCGAAAAGAACTGAGGGACGCGTTGACGAGGTTTGAGCAACAGCTGCGGCAGACCGGCGTCTCCGAGGAAAACGTCAAAAACCGCATGCGCGGGGCCAAGCAGTTTGTGGCCTTTCTGTACGGCCGCTACCTCGGATAGCCTCCGCGCCTATCACCGCGCTTCGCTCTGCATCACAGGCGAGTTGATTACGCCTGATCATCTCTGCCGATACGGCGAAAGGCTTGGACGTAGTTGTAGCTCCTCTCATCAACTACACGCGAGCTTCCAGTATGGCCGACTACCTCGCCCGGGTGCGGCGGAACGACGACGGGTCGTTCGCCATCCATGACCTTGAAGAATGCGTGGGTGCGGTAGGCGATGGGAATAGTCCAATATGCGATGACAAGGCGTAACGTCAGATCAGGCCCGTCCGGCCCGGAATCGGTTTGATCGAAACTTGTTGATTGATATGGTAACAGTTGTGTTACCTTAAGCGATGGCGGCAATCCGGATTCTCGAATATCTCGACCTTGCGGGCCGCTCGCCCTACGCGGCTTGGTTTGGCGGGCTGAACGCGCCGGCTGCTGCAAAGGTGGCGGTGGCCCTCTACCAACTGGCCGCCGGGAACTTTTCGAACATCAAAGGCGTCGGTGCTGGCGTGTTCGAGCGAAAACTTGATGTTGGTCCCGGCTACCGGATTTATTTCGGCAAGGACGGCGACACCGTGGTGATTCTGCTTGGCGGCAGTACCAAGCAGCGCCAGCAGCAAGCCATCGAGGCGGCGAAAGCGCGATGGACTGACTACCGTCGCCGCAAAGGTATGGAGAAGACATCACACTAACGGAGGCACCATGGCACTCACACGGGAATTCAAGGACACGGTGGCCGCACGGGTTCGACGCGATCCCCGCTTTCGGGAAGCCCTCTTTACAGAGGCGATCAACGCCTTTCTCGGAGGCGATACCGTCACCGGCAAGGCGATCTTGCGGGATCTCGTCAACGCCACCGTGGGGTTCGAAGAATTGGCGGACCAGATGGAAAAGCCAAGCAAAAGCCTGCACCGCATGCTGGCCCCGCATGGCAACCCCAGCACCGACAACTTCTTTGGGATCGTCAGCGCGCTCCAAAAAAAGACGCGGGTTAAGCTGCGCGTCACAGCGAAAGCCGGCTGAGCGCATCCCTCATGCACTCTGCCGGAGACAGGGCAAAGGGAAGTCGGCAGGGAGGTAGCCAGCAACAGCGTGTCATCCGCTCGCATCATACCCGACAAGGAATTCCTCGCCCATGTGCGGCGGAACGACGACGGGTCGTTTGCTATTCATCATCTTGAAGAGCACTTGCGCGCGGTGGATGGCCAAGATCCAGATTTCTTTGAGTAAGCGATGAACCAGGTGATAGCACATCTTTGGGCGAAAACTTCTCGGGATAATGACGACAGATGGCATCCCCTCATCCTGCATGTTCGTGTTCCCCGCGCGAGTGGGGATGAACCGCGTGGTGACGCCAGCCGAGAGGCCGCTGCGTACCTGAACGATTCATCGCATCATTACCGAAGGGCTGTTCTTGGCCCCCGTGAAGAAGCCGGGTATTGTGGTCCATAGTTTGCGGCATTCCACCTCCACCTGTGCCTTGCTGAATGAGGCCAATCCCACTCAGGTGCAAAGATGATGTGGCATCAGCACTATGCGACGACCGAGATTTATGTGGAGGAAGTGCAACGACTGCTGGAAGGAGCCGAAGAGGCGGTGACGCAGATTTAGGACTTCTATACCATCGTCCTTCACAACACCTCGTCCATAGGGCCATATGGCCTGCCACCCCCTCTCATGGCTAAGGCCATCTTCTGGCCTTGCACTCAAGCAGAGATAAGTAGACCATAACATGCAAATAATGAGAGCTAGGTATATATACTAGGATACTGCGCAACACGCGACCGACCGACCGGAGTTCCGATGCATGTGACCCTGCCGCGCAGCTGGTGGTGGAGCAGAGGTCTCGTGTCGATCGTCGCACTGATGGCCTTCCTCCTCCCGCCCGGGCTCGCGGCGGATATCAGCTATGCCTATGACAGCGTGGGGAATCTAACCGGCATCACGCACCAACCGTCCACGACTATTTTAACCGCCACGGCGCCGAGTGGATGTACCACCGATCCGGTGAGCATCACACGACTTTAAGAAGACTCGGTAGCATCGGAGAAATTCTTTTGGAAAGGAGGTAGTGGCGAAGCAGATAACCGTTAGTCAATACGTTCGAGCCAACATTTGTTATAGCAGGAGGTGGAAGCATGCGACGATTAGTTATGTGGGCGGTCATAGGTGCTGTTACGCTGGGAAGTGCCACGTTTGTTTTCGCCAACAATAATTTCATCGCGGGAGGAGGTGGCCTCTTCGCGGGATTTTGGGAGATCCGCAATAGCAGTGGTGGACTCGTGACTTCTGGTAACTTGTGGGCACAACGGTCCGGTCATTGTGCAGTGCGGCTCGCTAACGGCAACATGTTTTTGGCAGGTGGGACAGTATCCATTGGCACGTGGGAAATCCGCAATGGAAGCGGGGGCCTCGTGAGTAATGGAAACCTGTGGGGTTCACGGAATTATGGACATTCTTGCTCATTGCTCAGCAATGGTAATGTGTTAGTAGTAGGAGGCAATTCTGGGTCGCAAACTTGGGAGATCCGTAACAGCAGCGGTGGGTTCGTAAGCCAAGGGACGTTATGGGCAACCCGATGGAACCATAATGCGATCAATCTTTCTAATGGGAACGTGCTCATTAGTGGAGGTAATGGTTCCGCTGGGACGTGGGAGATTCGAGGGGTCAATGGCCAGTTGGTTTCCGGCACGGGTTCAACCGGAATCTATCTTTGGTCTGGTCGACACGGTCATTGCGCCATTCAATTGTCAAATGGCAATATTTACCTGATAGGTGGTGGGCCAGGGTATATCAGCTGGGAACTTCGGAATAGCAGTATGGCATTGATTACTGCCAACTACCTCTGGGCCTCACGGGACGCGCATACCTGTAACAAGCTACCGAATGGAAACGTCTTTATAGCGGGTGGATCGTGGAGTCCTGGGACATGGGAAATTAGAAATGGTTCTGGTGCGCTCGTCTCGACGGGGACCTTGTGGGCGAACCGTAGCGGACATAATGCAGAACTTCAGTCGAATACCGGCAACGTTTTTATTACCGGCGGAGATGGAGCGAGCGGCAATTGGGAAATCCGTAATGGAAGCGGGGGCCTCGTGAGTAGTGGAAATCTAAGCGCGCAGCATCCTAGTGGACATACTACAACTGAATACTAGACAAAGATCCAAAGTAGATAGGATGGAGGAGCGGGGTAGTGGTTTCCCTCTGCCCCGCCCGTCCTGCTGGAGACCCCCAGATGATCCTACAAAGAACAATTGAATCTCCGTTCCTTGCGAGGCGAGTGACTCCCTGGTGTGTTGCATTCTTCCTATGTGTTATCCAGGCCAGTTGCACTCAGGACTCAAGCTCCTCTTTAGTGACGCCTACGGTTAATGAAATTGCAACTGCTCCATCCAAGGACGGTGCATCTATTAGTACTCCTTCCGTTGCGAGCGGCTCAAGGAATCACCTTGAAACCCATCAGAGCGGATCAGATTTTGCGCTGATCATTGGTGAGACGAACGATGATGGTCTCTCAGAAGAGATCTCAGTTTGTGAGTTCAACGTAATTTGTGTCACTACACTCGATACAGGATCCAAGCGTATGTACCAGCATAGCGCTTGGCAAACTGTAAGGCTCATTGCGGTACAAGATACTGACGGTGATCCCGGAGCCGAAATCGTTGTCGTTGCCTATACGCGGGAAGGGCTTCTCGCTTGTGTCTGTGTCATTCATGACAAAGCTAATTCGATCCAATTCTATGGTGGTCAAGGATGGGGTTCCGTTGAAGTGCAAACGCTTGCAAATACAGATGGGATTGACGGAGAAGAGATTCTTGTTCAAGTGAAAAGCGACGAGGGAAAGTTGCGCTGTTTTTGTCTCATTCGGGATCGTGACAGGACAGTCAGAGAATATAGCGATGTTGCATGGACAACTCTTCGATTTAGAGTGGTTGCGGACACGGATGGGGAGTCTGGCAATGAGGTAATTTTCGAAGCTCGAGATGCTACCGATCAACTCGTATGCGTCTGCGTTATCCGAGACCAAAAGAACGAGCTTGTGAGCTATACCGATTCGAAATGGAGGATGGGGGAAGTCCAGCTGTTCACAGACACGGATGGCCAGCCAGGTCTAGAAATTCTGGTCACATTTATGAACGGTTCTAGCAGTGGAATCACTGTCATCCATGATGCCTCTCGGACTTCAACAACTTACGAGTTTGAAGGGGATCATACGATCCAACAAGTAAGAAACTACGATCGCTCTCCCGGCGACGAAATATGTGTGCTTTTGCCGATTCAGGAGAAGTATCTCTTGATTAACGACCGTCAAAGAGAACAGGAAGCCGTGGAATCATGCGGACATGTAGGGAAATTCAGGGATCGTACCTAGCGGGTCTTCACTCAGGGGAGATTCGTTTGATCCATCGGAGGGCTCCTTCTAACGAGCGAGCATCAAAGTTGGGAGAATGCAGGAGGGAGACATCTATTACGACTTCAACGCTGTCCCCCGCGGCAAACTCAGTCATCTGAGGTTTCACTGCGTGCAGCCTCGACTTTGCAGTACCCAGACACTGTCCACGGTCGAAAATCTGGAGTTCCCCCGTGTGGTCCGTGAGGATAAACACATAGGCGTCATGTATCCCTTGCCCCTGACACCCACCGCCGCCAGGGATCACTTGCAACGTGGTAATCGTTCCCTGAAGTCGCACTACCCGCATATTGAAGGCTTGCGGGTTGGCGAGAATTGTTTGAATAGGTATTGGCTCTTCGCGCACCAATTCAGTAGCCAATGCTATCGATACGTGCAATGACACCACCAAGCTATAGGCAATTAATACGGCGGTGTGGCGTCTAAGTCCCATACACCTGAAGTATACCGCCGAGAATTGGCAAGTCCAGGCCACAATGATGCCGCTTCCCATTGCTTGGACACTCTGGGCCCACGCCGAAAATCCATGGCAGTCGACCAGCCAGTGCTCGTTGTACGTGACGAGCCAGGCCCGGGAACGCGTCGGGTGATCTTCCGCTTCGACCACGGCGCACACGATGATGTGGATAATCTCGATTATCACTGAAAGGAGACCGAGCTATGAGTATGGAAAATCCGCCGCATCCCGGCCTGGTCGTGTTGGAGGAGTGCATTGAACCGCTCGGTTTGAACATTACCGACGCGGCGACGACTCTGGGGGTCCCGCGCAACACGCTGTCGGAACTGGTGAACGACAAACGGGGCATCTTTCTGAGAGAGCAATTCATCCTTGGTACGGATAAGAGCGTGGTAAAACTGGTCATTGCCTGAAGTAAATGTGGATGAGATTTCCCTCTCAATATCTTTCTTAGAGCCCACCTGTTCTTTCAATGCCTTCAGAAAAAGGTTCTTGGCTGCATCGATAGCAATGTGTAGATCCTCGTACTCCTTGCGGAGCACAGGATTGACCAGAAGGGTGGATGTCTTTTCTGTGTGTCCGAGAACTTCGTGATAGGGGCGGACCACAAGGACAGTTTCTTTTGGTAAATCGATCGAACTTTCGTCAGTAATCGATCTCTTGGTAGTGCGCGACGGGAAGATTCGATCTTTCGATAAACTGTCGTCTATGATGTCTTGAAATGTTTGAGCGAGGGAGGATTTCATAGAGCCGTTTGGTGCATAGATCGCATATGCTCTTCCGGACGAAAAGTCGAATTGAAACGGCATTGTTTTAATGCCATAGCAATTTTCGAGTGCGATTTTTAGTTGTTCATAAGTAAGGCCTTAACGTCTCCGCCCGAGTATTTAGGCATAGCAGCTGAGGAATTGTGAATATGTGATGGCCAGACCGCGGGTGATGATAGCCGTGTTCCCCGCGCGAGTGGGGATGAACTGCGGGTGCATGCCTATCCTGAGCGCATAGTAGCGCCCGTCCTTCGGGGCGGGCGAGGATTAAAACTGGGGCGATATCTGCATTCCGCACAATCAAAATTGTAGCGCCTGGTCGAAAGGGCGGGTGATCAGTAGTCGTCGCCGAGCTGTGAAGGGTCTTGGCCGCTGTGTCGATCATCGAAAACGTTTGGCCATCGGTCATCCGTATCCTAAGATGACGGCATGTCAGCTCAGGCCGCTCGGGTTCCTCCTGAATCCGATTTCGTCACGGAAGAGACTTCGGCAGACCTTACGGATACGGGGCTGATCTGTCTCCTCTTCCTCGCGCGATTCTATGATCTTCCGGCCGACGGCTCGCAACTCCAGCATCTGTATGCTCAGTCAGGACAAGCTCTCTCCGACACCGATCTCCTTCGCGCCGCCAAGCATATCGGGCTCAAAGCCGGTGTAGCCCAAACAAAGTGGGACAAGCTGATTGGTATGCCGTTGCCCGCGATGGCCAAATTGGTGGATGGGCGGTATCTCGTGGTGGCAAAAGTCCACGGTGAAAAAGTGTTGGTCCAGCATGCCGACGAGGCGCGTCCCCTCGTGCTTTCTCGTGGGCGGTTCGAAATGATCTGGAC
>JAHBWT010000067.1 GCA_019636815.1 Nitrospira sp. | reverse complement strand
GGGAGCGACTCGGGCGTTCGGTCCCGGCCACCCCGATCTTCCCTTCTCTCTGCGAGCGGTGGGCCAGCCGGTCCTGATCGGTGGCACGATGGGAACCGCATCGTACGTGCTCGTAGGCACCGGGGAAAGCATGGCATTGGCGTATGGGTCCGCCTGTCATGGAGCCGGTCGGAGCATGAGTCGGCACCAAGCGCTTCGCCGGTGGCATGGCCGCGAGGTGGTCAAGGACTTGGCAACCCGCGGCATTCTGATTCGCAGTCCGTCCATGCGCGGAGTTGCCGAAGAAGCGCCGGGTGCCTACAAAGATGTGGTCGAAGTGGTCGACGCGGCGGATGACGCGAAGCTGGCGCGGAAGGTGGCAAGGGTGGAGCCGCTCGTCTGCGTCAAGGGGTGACTGGATGGGCATCGAGCGAAACGAAGGGCGGTCATGGTGACGGCCTCGGAAACGAATGCTGTCCTGCCGACAGCCGACCTCCAACGGTTGCTTGATGCCTTGAGTGCGAAGGGATATCGAGTTATCGGGCCCATGGTGCGAGAAGGGTCTGTTGTCTGGGAGACGATCAGACGGGTGCCGGATCTCCCGATCGGCCGGCGTGATCAGCAGGAGCCGGGACGCTATCGGGTGGAACAGACCGGATCCAGTGAAATCTTCGGTGTCGTCCATGGGCCGCAATCGCTGAAGCCATTCGTCTTTGCACCGCGTGAGCCGCTCCTGCAGATCGAACGGAGCAAGGACGGATTCACCACGAGCCCAATTCTTCCTGAACCAGACAAGGTGGCGATCATCGGGGCCCGGGCCTGCGACCTGGCCGGGCTGGCCATTCAAGACCGGATTTTCCTGAACGATACGTACCGGGATCCATACTACGCAGCCCGCCGTGAGGGGCTCTTCGTGATCGCCGTGAACTGTACACGGTCGCTACAGACTTGTTTCTGTGCATCGATGGACACCGGCCCTCGTGCCAAGACCGGTTTCGATCTCGCGTTGACCGAGGTGGATGACAGGTTTTTGATCGAAGCGGGGAGCGAGGCAGGCCGCGATCTTCTGTCAGGCCTCTCGCTGCCTCCTGCCTCTGAGGACCTAGCTGGTGAGGCCACCAGGCGAATCGAGGCCTGTGCTCGGAATCAAGTCCGACAGTTGGATTGCTCGCGCTTGCCACATGCTCTCTACGAAGCTCACGAACATCCTCGATGGGACGAGGTGGCGGGACGCTGCCTCGCCTGTACGAATTGCACGATGGTCTGCCCGACCTGCTTTTGCCATACGGTCGAGGAAACACCGGACCTCTCGCACCAGCACAGCGCTCATCCCAGGTTGTGGGATTCCTGCTTTACGCAGCAGCACGGCTACATCCACGGCAAAAATATCCGGCCAACGATCAAGGATCGGTACCGGATGTGGCTGACGCATAAACTCGCATCGTGGATCGATCAGTTCGGCACGTCCGGCTGTGTCGGCTGCGGCCGATGCATCACCTGGTGCCCGGTCGGGATCGATTTGACCGAGGAACTGCCGGCGTTGCTGGCGCCAGGTGTCCAGCCGTCAATCGCCAGCCAACAGATGGATAACGCGTAGCCGGCATGTCGAAGGTGGGTCCAATGGCCAATCCCTATGTCATCCATCCGGCGACGATCGTGGAGAAGATTCAAGAAGCCGAAGATATCAATACCTACCGTTTGCAGCTTGTCGATGAGGAAGCCCGGCGTCAATTTCGATTCAAGGCCGGCCAGTTCAATATGGTGTATCTGTTCGGAGTCGGCGAGGTGGCGATTTCCATTGTGTCCGATCCGGATGGGCCGGAGGTTCTGGACCACACGATCCGAACCGTGGGGCGGGTCACCAAGGCGATTGCCGATCTCCAGCCTGGTGAAACCTTGGGAATCCGCGGTCCGTTTGGAGAAGGTTGGCCGCTGGAAGAGGCGAAGGGACGGCACGTCGTGATCGTGACCGGCGGCCTGGGCTGTGCACCGGTCGTTGGAGCGATCGAGTACATATTCCGGCGGCGAGCGCAGTATGGATCCATCAAGATTCTCCACGGCGTCAAGACGCCGCACGATCTTCTTTACCGCGAGCGGTTCGACCACTGGCGTCGCGCTCCCGATACGGAAGTGCTGTTGACCAGCGACCAGCCGGACAAGACCTGGAGCTATCACATCGGTGTGGTGACCGAATTGTTCGAGCACGTAACGAACGATCCGGCGAAGAGCATCGTCCTGATGTGCGGACCTGAAATCATGATGCGCCTTGGCGTGCCGATTCTCCTCCGTCAGGGGATTCCTGCGACGGCCGTGTATGTGTCGCTCGAACGGCATATGGAATGCGGCATCGGCCTGTGCGGTCATTGTCAGATGGGTCCGTACTTTTTGTGCAAAGACGGTCCGGTCATGCGCTACGATCGAGTCGAGCGGTGGTTGGGCCGAACAGGAGTGTGAGGCGAAACCATGTCCAAGCCGGAAGCGCAGCGACAACGGCCAAGGCTGGCGGTCTTCAAGTTCGCCTCCTGCGACGGGTGCCAGCTCAGTATCCTGAATCTTGAGGAAGACCTTCTTGCCGTGGGGCAGGCGCTTGATCTTGCCTATTTCCCCGAAGCCTCCAGCGACATGAAGGCGGGGCCGTACGACATCGCGCTGGTCGAAGGGTCGATCACCACCGCAGAGGATGCCCATCGTATTCTCGCGGTGCGGCAACAGACGAAGGTGTTGATCACAATCGGGGCCTGCGCGACGGCAGGCGGGATTCAGGCCTTGCGCAACTGGGCCGATGTCGAGGCGTTCAAACAGGCTGTGTACCCCAGCCCGGAATATATTCAGAGCCTCAGTACGTCCACTCCCATCTCAGAACATGTCCACGTGGACTACGAGTTGTGGGGTTGTCCGATCGATAAGCATCAGCTGCTTCGTGTCATCACGGATCTCGTGGTCGGAGTCCAGCCTCGCCTGCCGGGGGACAGTGTGTGCCTGGAGTGCAAACGGCGGGGAAATGTCTGTGTGCTGGTGGCGAAAGGGATCCCGTGCCTCGGGCCCGTAACCAGGACCGGCTGCGGGGCGATTTGCCCCGGCATGGGTCGTGACTGCTACGGTTGCTTTGGGCCCAGCGAGGGTGAACGGAAAGGACCAGGCCTTCCGCCCAACACGGCCTCGCTCGCAACGCGTTTCCATCGGGAACTGCAACTGATCCCGGCCGAGGTCGTGCGCCGATTTCGAGGTATCAACGGGTACGTGTCGCCTTTTCGGGCAGAGAGTGAGACCTGGGGAAACAAGGCATGACGCATCTCTTCTTCGAGCGTTGAGAACTGAATGTCTGACGAAACGGCTCAAACAAGGACGATCGCTGTCGATATGGTGGCGCGTGTGGAAGGCGAAGGCGCGCTCCGTGTCACAGTGAAAGGCGATACCGTCCAGGATGTGGAACTCAGGATCTTCGAGCCGCCGAGGTTTTTCGAGGCGTTCTTGCAGGGGCGGCATTACAGCGAGGTGCCGGACATCGTGGCTCGGATCTGCGGGATCTGTCCGGTGGCGTATCAGATGAGTGGGGTGCACGCGTTGGAGCAGCTCTTCGGCCTTCGGGTCGAGGGATCGCTGCGAGATCTTCGTCGACTCATTTATTGCGGTGAGTGGATCGAGAGCCACGCACTGCATGTGTACCTGCTGCAGGCGCCGGATTTTCTCGGGTACGAGAGCGGCATCGCGATGGCGAAAGACCATGGGACTGTGGTGACTCGAGGCTTGCGGCTCAAGAAGGCCGGCAACGCGATCATGGCGTTGCTAGGCGGCCGTTCAGTACATCCGGTCTCCGTGAAAGTCGGCGGCTTCTCGCGGGTGCCATTGCGCCGAGAGCTGGAGGGACTGAAAGACGAACTCTTGTGGGCCCGTGATGCGGCCGCCGAGACCGTGCGATGGGTCGCGGGGTTCGAATATCCGGAGTTTACTCCCGACTACAATTATGTGGCGCTTCGTCATCCCGATGAGTATCCACTCAATGAAGGACAGGTTGTCGCCTCCAGTGGCCTGCAACTCTCGGTGAATGAGTTCGAGGAACACTTCACCGAACATCAGGTTTCCTATTCCACAGCCCTCCACTGTACCTTGCAAGGCTCACCCTATCTGGTCGGTCCGCTGGCTCGTGTGAACCTGAATCAGGAGCATTTGACGCCGTTGGCCAAGCAGGTCTTGGCCGACTGTGAGATTGGGTTGCCCTTGCGTAATCCGTTCCATGGGATCATCGCGCGCTCGGTCGAGATTCTCTATGCACTGGAAGAATCGTTACGACTGATCGAGCGGTACGAACCTCCCCCCGTCCCGGCAGCGCCCGTCGTTGTTCGGCCGGGCACCGGCGTGGCCTGTACGGAAGCGCCCAGAGGAATTCTCTATCATCGGTACAAGGTGGATGGTGACGGCATCATCCGTGAAGCGAAGATCGTTCCACCGACGTCACAGAACCAGTCTCGGATCGAACAGGACCTCCGCCTCTTCATGCCGCGTCTCTTGCCCCTTCCTGATAAGGAAGCGGCACTGGCTTGCGAGCGAGTCATCCGCTGCTACGATCCTTGTATCTCCTGCGCGACTCATTTCCTGAATTTAGAGATCAAGCGTGAGAGCAGTACGTGAAGAATGACTGCCCTTGCTCTTCCATTCGGATCATCGGCCTCGGTAACTTCATGAGAGGGGATGACGCGGTCGGCCTTCTGGCAGCCACCCGACTCCGACAGGAAGTAGGCGACCGTGCCGAGGTGATCGAGGCGGAGATGGCCGGAGTCGACATCGTCGAACTGATGAAAGGAGCGCGCGTTGCCATCCTGATCGATGCAGCCCGAAGCGGGCAGAGTCCCGGGATCATTCATCGGCTGGATGCGTCGAGCGGACCGATCGGTGTGCAGATGTTTCCTCACTCCAGTCATGCGCTCGGCCTATCGGAGGCACTGGAACTAGCTCGTGTCATGGGTGTCCTTCCTGAGACGGTGATCGTCTACGGAGTGGAAGCAGGCAATATGGAATCAGGACAACCGTTGTCGCCCCCCGTAGCCAACGCGTTGGACGACGTCGTAGACCGGATCGTCCAAGAGTGTAAGGTGTGCCGTGCATGAACTCCATCTCATGAGACAAGTCGTGAAGACCGTAGAGGCCGGGTTGGATAGAACGGAAAACGCAAAGCTCTCGGTCGTGCGGCTCAAAGTCAGCGCGCTCTCGCATCTGCTCACTCATGATCGCGCAACACTCCGGACAACATTCCAATTGGCCGCTCAAGGCACACGTGCTGAAGGGGCGGAGCTGGAGATCATTCCTGTCCCATGTGAGGCCTGGTGTCCTGAATGCAAGAGGGGCACAGCCGTTACGAGATTGGATGACACCTGTTCTGCCTGCGGAGGGCTGGTGATCGCGGACCCGGCCGCGCCGGAAGTGGCGCTCCACGAATTGGTGGTCCAGCAATGAAAAGGGCCCTCGCTCAGCGTGTGCAGGTCAAGGTGGAAGGAACGGTGCAAGGCGTCGGGTTTCGTCCGTTCGTCTACAGACTCGCACGTGAGCTTGAGCTGTCCGGGTGGGTGACAAACACGAGGAGCGGTGTGCTGATTGAGGCAGAAGGAGACGCCGGAGGTATCGAGTCGTTTCTCAGGCGGCTGAAGGAGAACGCTCCGGCCTCAGCTATGGTCGAGTCGATGAACACGAGCAGCATCCCAGTGGTTGACGAAGAGTGTTTCTCCATTGCGATGAGCGAGGAGACAGGTCAACGGGCACTTGTTATCCCCCCTGACCTCGCTACCTGCTTCGACTGTCGTCGCGAACTTTTTGATTCACACGACCGCCGTTTTCGCTATCCGTTCATCACCTGTACGCAATGCGGCCCGCGCTACAGCTTCCTCACGGCGGTTCCGTATGAGCGGTCCAACACGACCATAGCCGAGTTCAAACTATGCCCTGCCTGTCGTGCTGAGTACGAAACCGAAGCCGATCGAAGGTTTCACGCGGAACCGATCGCCTGCTCAACCTGCGGCCCGCGCTTGTCCTTGTGGGATGAACAGGGCAACGAAACGGCGACTGGCGAGAAGGCCTTACAGCAGGCAGCGGGACTGCTCAAACAGGGGCTCATCGTCGCGGTGAAAGGATTAGGTGGCTTTCAGCTCTGGGTGGATGCCGGATCGGAGGAAGCGGTCCGACGACTCCGCGCATGCAAGCAACGACGTGACAAGCCCTTTGCGGTGTTGTTCCCTTCCGTTGATGCGGTCAGGAACTATTGCGTGTTGTCTTCAGAGGAAGAGACGTTGCTCCGCTCACCGCGGGCGCCGATTGTCTTGGTCCGCAAGCGGCGAGATGCAGCCCTCGCTGACGCCGTGGCGACGGGTAATCCCTATCTCGGCGTGATGTTGCCGACAACGCCGCTCCACCATCTCTTGATGGCGTCACTCCGGAGACCCATGGTGGCTACGAGCGGCAATCGTTCCGAAGAACCGATCGTGACCGATGAACGGGAGGCGCTGGTTCGTCTCAAGGACATTGCCGATGCGTTCCTCGCGCATGACCGGTCGATCGCAAGGCCGGTGGATGATTCAGTGGTGTTGGTGGTTGATGGCACGCCGAATCGCAACGACAGGGGTGAGGCGGACAAGCCCAAACTCGAAGTGATGATCCTTCGCCGAGCGCGAGGCTATGTGCCTCAAGCTATTCGCTGGAGTGATGGGCCGGCAGATGGAACACAGGGTCCGATCCTTGCCGTAGGCGGACATCTGAAGAACACCGTGGCCGTGCTGAGAGAGAATCGTGTTGTGCTCAGCCAGCATCTGGGTGACCTTTCCACTGTGGAAGCGGATAGAGCCTTCCGGCAGGCGGTGATGGATCTCCAACAGGTACTTCAGGTCACACCGCGGGCCATCGCCTGCGATCTCCATCCTGACTATCGTTCGACCGGTTTTGCGCATGAACTCGCTGCAACTCTGTCTATCCCGTTGGTCTCCGTGCAGCATCACCATGCCCACGTGGCTTCCTGCATGGCGGAACACAGGCTGGACGATGACGTGTTGGGTATCGCCTGGGACGGGGCCGGCTACGGAGAAGGCGGCCAGGTGTGGGGCGGAGAATTCTTGGTCGCGAGCTGCCGGCAGTTCACTCGGTTTGCCTCTCTCAGACCCTTTCGATTGTTAGGCGGAGAAGCGGCCATGAAAGAGCCGATCCGATCTGCTGCGGCATTGTTGTGGGAATTGATGGGAGAAGCGATGTCGGAGCATCAGTTTCCTTCTTGGAAGGTATCGCACGGTCAACGTGAGAAGTATGCAAGCGTAGTGAAGTCCGGCATCGCATCTCCCTGGACCACGAGCATGGGGCGGCTGTTCGATGCGGTTGCATCCCTCGCAGGACTGTGCCGCGAAACTTCATTTGAAGGGCAGGCGGCGATGGCGGTCCAGTTTGCCGCGGAGCAAGGTATGGAGACACGTGGAGGAGGGGAAGACGGCTATCCGATGGATCTGGTGCCAAGCGGTCATCCTGGTATCCAGTGGGTGCTCGATTGGCGGCCCATGATGAGTACCATGCTGGATGACCTTCGCAGAACCAGCCGCCCTGAGCTGGCTGCCGCCAGATTTCACGTTGGCCTTGCTGAAGGTGCTGTTCGCGTGGCTCAGGCGGCTGGCCTTCCACGCGTCGTCCTGACCGGTGGCTGTTTTCAGAGTCGGCTGCTGCTCTCACTCGTGAGACATCGGTTGGAAGCAGCGGGCTTCACCGTTTATAGTCATAGTCTGGTCCCACCCAATGATGGAGGATTATCTTTGGGCCAGGCGGTCATCGCGGCACACCGTCTCAATGGCGTTTGGTAAGAAAGAGCACAGAATGTGTCTTGCAGTTCCAGGACAAGTCCTGAACATTGAAGATGACGCGCTTCGCACCGCGACCGTGTCCTTCGGCGGAGTGACGAAGTCCGTTTCTTTGGCGCTAGTGCCGGAAACCAACGTCGGCGACTATGTGATCGTCCATGTGGGCTTTGCCATCAGCAAACTGGACGAAGAAGCGGCACGACGAACGTTGGAGACCTATGCCGATTTGGCGGCCTTAAATTCACTCGATGCAACCGAGGAGTAGAGGCGAGACATGGTGTGTTAGGTGACTCAACGGAGTATAGAGCAGGCACAAAGGCTGTTTGAACGAGTCGTCGCCTAAGAAATCTGGTCAAAGCTGCTTGCGCCTCCAGCCGTGGGCCTCCTACAATACTCCTTGCTTTTCTTTCAGGATTCTCAACCATGCTCTCTTCTCTCAGTCTCCACTGTCCTCCTCCGGCCCTCATCCCTGTTTGCGACGAGCGTGGGAGTGGGACCGGCTATGGAAGCATCACGAATCTATCGCCATTGGGGTGGCAAGTCTCATGAAGCTACGAGTTCTTCCCCTGGCTCTGCTCTTTCTCTTAAGCTCAGCCGAAGCATTTCCCTTCGGCGGCGAAGTCGTCGGAGTCCTTGAGGGGAGCACCATCGAAGTCGTGCGTCTCGGGAAGGTGGAACGCATCCGCTTACACGGCCTCGACTGTCCTGAGAAGGGCCAACCCTACGGCGGCGACGTGAAACAAGCGATCTCGGCCCTCGTCTTCGCCATGGAAGTCACGGTCGAGCCTCATGGGAAGGACAAGTACGGGCGAATCATGGCCGACGTGCTGCTTGCGGATGGGACCAACGTGAGTCACGCCTTGGTGAAAGAGGGCCGATGCTGGTGGTCTCGGAAGTCCGCACCGGACAACGCTGAACTGGAACGGTTTGAGCTGGAAGCAAGAGAGGCGAAGAGGGGGCTGTGGGAAGATCCTGAACCGATCCCCCCATGGGAGTTCCGGAAGACCCAGCGGAAGCAATCCCACGGCGCACCTAAGAACTGAGTCACACATTGTGCCGGGACTGGAATGTCGAAAACGACCACAACTCTTCCAAGGCGCTTGGCCGTTTTCCGGAAAGTTGGCTTGCCATGCAGTACAATTACGATCTCTGGCACGCCAAGCAGCATGTGAAGCTTGGCAAGGTCGGGAAGGTCCGGCTCACAGCGGCCTAGAAGCTATTGGCAGCCAAGTCGGTAGACGAAGGGGGAAACGCGGGGGAGTCCGAAACGGGCTGATCACACCACCGAAATTGTACTCTGATCCCGATTGGACGCTGAAGATTTCGCCACATAAGTACCCACGACAAGGAGTCCCACAGTCGCATCTCATTGAAACGCCAACGATTAGGGCGCTATGCTCTGAACAAGAGATGCCGTACAGAGCGGTAGATAAACACCCGTCTTTTCAGTAGACTTGTTTGTGGCACACCTTGCGGCTCTTTCCTTTTTTGCCGATCGACTAGATAGGTTTTTATGTGTAGAAAGGGTCATGGCCGAATATAAGTTCACGGAATATTTCGAACAGGAGGTTCTCCGGAAGCGCCCATACCTAAAGAAGGAGTGGTGCATATTCGTACTGGAGCATTCCATCCGGTCTGAACCACAGGAGCATAACCGGTACCGCTTTTGGGCTGCGATCCCTGAACTTAGCGGCCGCTATCTAAGAGTGGTAACGCTTGAGGACAAGGTAACGATTCACAACGCGTTTCCCGATCGAGGGTTTACACCATGAAGCTCAACTATCATCCTGACACGGATTCGCTGTATATCGATCTTTCTGAGAGACCGAGCATAGAAAGTCGTGAAGTGTCTGAGGGCGTCGTGCTCGATTACGATTCGAGTGGGCGGCTGGTGGGCATTGATATCGACAATGCCACCAACAAGGTCGAACTACAAAAACTGATCCTCAGCAAGCTACCCGGCAAGATCGAAACCGACGCTGCTTGAGAAATCGCTCCGACGACTGCTGTACCGAGGTCAGCGGAGAGGACTAGCAGAAGGTCAGAGGTCTCCAAAACTTGCAATAACAACCAGCCTGGGCAATACTGAAGTTCTCGACACGACCAGCCATCAACAACAGTGTGGTCGAGATTCGCGCAGATACAGAATCTTAAATCTGGAGTAATCAGCGAGCGTGGAATCCCTCGCCACACTGATTTCCAAGCGTGGTATTCCAGTACGCATCACGCATGAACGGTGGAGCCACATTGTTGAGTCGCACGATTATCTGGCGGGACATCTGGATCTTGTTGTAGAAACGGTCAGTGATCCGGATTGTGTCGTGACCGGCGTCAAAGACGAACTGTTGGCGGTCAAGCGTTATGACCAGACCGCAATCGGCGTGAAGTATGTCGTGGTCGCCTACAAGGAACAGGGGCAGGATGGGTTCATTATCACAGCTTTCATGACCTCGAAGATCGACAAGCTGCTCAAGAGAGGCATCCAATGGCAGAAGTCATAGACATCCTGAGCCTGGTTCCGCACTCATTGAACCTGCGGTCCAACCACCTGTGGCTGGATTACGACGAGGGAGCGGATGTGCTCTACATCAGCCTGAGAAAACCGCAACGGGCGACCGACAGCGAAATGGAAGGGCGCTTCATCTATCATTACGACGGAAACGAACTGGTCGGCGTCACCGTCCTGCATGCCAAGTCCAGCGCGGTGACAGACGCCGCCTAGGCTTTTGCCTGATGAGAGCCTATAGGGTCTCATCTACTATCCTCTTCGCTGCCGGTTTTCCTTTTTCCTCCTTCCGATATCATCATTGTGGGTTCGCAGTAGCCTCTCATTGAAACGCCAGCAATAATGGCGTTATGCTCGGAACAGTCGGTGGCGTGTTAGACGGACAGAAACGGCCCATCCGGCTTTTCTGCGGATCGGCCTAAACGGCGTTGGGCGGCTAAGGAAGAGTCGTGCAATTTGGACTGAGCCACGACAAGCGAAACATCTCAGACAGCGATCTGTTGTCCGATCTCTGTCGTGTTGCCTCCGAGCAATCGGAGGTGCATGTAAAACAACGCACCTATAGGACGCATGGGAAGTACGGCATCACAACTGTTATTCGTCGCTTTGGTTCTTGGAATGCCGCTGTGAAGGCCGCCGGTCTCGAAACGACGGTGGAACGAAACATTCCAGACGAGCAGTTATTTTCTGCGCTTTATGACTTATGGGTTTTGCTTGGCCGGCAACCCAGCTACGCGGAAGTTCAGAAACCTGCCTGCTTGTTCCATGTGGCCACATTTGAACGCAGGTTTGGCTCTTGGCGGCAAGCATTGGAGGCGTTCGTCTCTTACGCTAATTCCGAAGACATGACTCCTCCCATCGCCGTAGTTGTCGGTGCAACACCTCGCCGTACATCGCGTTCTCCCGATCTGCGACTTCGCTTTAAGGTACTTCAACGAGACTATTTCCGCTGTTGTGCATGCGGGGCTTCCCCGTCAGTTACTCCTGGCGTCTTGCTCGAAGTCGACCACATTATGCCGTGGTCAAAGGGCGGCGAAACCGCCCCTGAAAATCTTCAAACGCTGTGCTTTTCCTGCAATCAAGGAAAGACAAATCACCGGTGAAATACCGTAAGCCGCCTAACTCATCATTTTCTTGGATGTCGTCTTGCTCCACGAAGACACAAATTGTGACTCTCAGCTAATCGCGGGAATGATGTTGAGCAACAGCAGGATGTTGAAAAAGTCCTCCAGCTTCGTTCTCGCCTCGCTCAGAGACCCAACGTACGGTAAAGAGTACGCTTCGCTTCTTCACTCGCTGCGGCCTTGCTGGCAGGATTTTTGAATACCCTCCGAACTATTAGAGGATCATGGTCATGAAGTACGTGGATGAATTTCGCGATCGCGCAGTGGCGACAGCACTGGCGGAGCGGATCAAGCAGACGGTGTGCCAGCCATGGACGATCATGGAAGTCTGCGGAGGGCAGACCCATGCAATCGTCCGGTTCGGGCTCGATAGCCTGTTGCCTCCAAACCTCACGCTCGTTCATGGGCCGGGTTGCCCCGTCTGTGTGACGTCCGTGTCTCTGATCGATCAGGCGGTCTGTATTGCATCCGTGCCTGACGTGATCTTCTGCTCGTTCGGCGACATGCTGCGCGTGCCTGGTTCCCGTGGGGACTTGTTCGGAGTGAAGGCATCTGGCGGAGATATTCGGATCATCTACTCACCATTGGATGCACTGGAACTGGCTCGTAAAAATCCGGATCGCAAAATCGTCTGCTTTGCCGTGGGATTCGAGACGACTGCACCGGCTTGGGCCATGGTGGTCGCGCAAGCGAAGAAGGCGGGGATCACGAACTTCAGTCTGCTGATCGCCCATGTGCTGGTGCCTCCGGCTATGGAAGCGATTCTGTCGTCGCCGCAGAATCGGATCCAAGGGTTTCTTGCCGCGGGTCATGTGTGTACCGTGATGGGCTATGAGGAGTATGAGACCATCGCGCAGACGTATCGAGTCCCGATCGTCGTGACCGGATTTGAGCCGCTCGATGTGCTCGAGGGTATCGCGATGCTGGTGAGTCAGTTGGAAGGGGGACGAGTCGGGGTCGAGAATCAGTATGCGCGATCGGTCAGCCGGGAAGGAAACCGACGGGCGAGGAGCATCGTCAGCGAAGTCTTTGAACCGGCGCCGCGGATATGGCGCGGTATCGGCGAGATTTCCGCAAGCGGCCTCCGCCTCAAATCCGCATACCGGACCTACGACGCCGAGTTGAAGTTTCAGCGGGAGCTTGGGCAGCTTGCTGAAGCCAAAGAAGATCCAGAATGCCAGAGTGGGCTCGTGCTTCAAGGTCTGCTCAAACCACCGGACTGCCCTGCCTTCGGGACACGTTGCACGCCGGAGCAGCCCTTGGGTGCGCCGATGGTGTCGGGCGAGGGGGCCTGCGCTGCTTATTATCGATATCGAAGCCACGCGAAACGTGAAATATGAAACGAATCGGCCAACTGTTTCATGTTTCTGCATAACTTGAAACTTGGTGCTCAGGGTCGAAGGAACGAACATGAACGACAACCAAACCTTTGATCCGGTCTGTCCCCTGCCGATCTCGGAAAAGAACACCGTACAGTTGGCCCATGGCGGGGGCGGCCGTCTCATGCAGAAGCTGATTCAAGACGTGTTCGTACAGGCCTTTCACAATCCCATGCTGGAGCCGCTACACGACGGTGCGACGTGGCCCGTTGAGAAGGGTACGCTTGCGTTTACCACCGATTCCTACGTGGTCCGCCCCTTGTTCTTTCCGGGCGGCGATATCGGGAGTCTGGCCGTGAACGGCACGATCAATGATCTGGCTATGTGTGGCGCGAAACCGCTCTATCTGAGCGTGGGATTCATCCTGGAAGAAGGGCTCAGCATGGAGGTGCTGCAGCGGGTCGTCAACTCGATGGCGGAGGCTGCGCGGGCGGCCGGCGTGCCGATCGTGACCGGCGATACCAAAGTCGTGGATCGCGGCAAGGGCGATGGGATTTTCATCAATACATCCGGCGTCGGGCTGGTTCCGACCGGGGTCCGTGTGTTGCCGACGCTGATTCAGTCCGGTGATGCGATCCTTGTGAGCGGTGATCTCGGTTCCCATGGAGTGGCGGTACTCAGTGTGCGGGAAGGGCTGGCGTTCGACGGCAACATCGAAAGCGACTCGGCGCCATTGTATGACATCGTCGCTGACCTGATCGACAGCGGCATTGAACTCCATTGCCTGCGTGACCTCACACGAGGCGGACTGGCCAGCGTGCTGAACGAACTGGCCGTGGCCGCGAAAGTGGGTATGACGGTGGAAGAGCCTGCCATTCCCGTGAATGAACCGGTGCGTGGGGCCTGTGAATTACTGGGACTCGATCCATTATATGTCGCGAATGAAGGGCGCTTCGTCGCCATGGTGCCGGCTTCGCAGGCGGAAACCGCGCTTACCGTGATGCGTCGACACAAGGTAGCCAGTCTGGCGGCCCATATCGGCGTCGTGACGGATCGCGACCCACCCATGGTCGTTCTACGAACTGTTGTGGGCACGCATCGTATACTCGATCTGCTGTCAGGCGAGCAGCTCCCGCGCATCTGCTGAGGGCATACGAGTTGCCGGAATACAGGTTGTAAATAGTAACGAAAAACTCCGTGTTTCACGGCGATTTCAATGATGAATCGCAGCATGAAAGACGGTCTGGTGCTGGGTACGACAACATCATCCCTTCAGATTCCATCGGCCTAACTGTCAGGCTTAAAAAGTATTCCAGTAGGCCGGACTGGGGAATCTTGCGACAGTGAGCTTCGTCGAACTGGGGTTTCTTGCCTTCTCCCGGAAGGACGGAGTTCGGAGAAAAGCCTCCTTTCAACAGGCTTCGAGCGCGTGGCGCTCACAAGTGGTCATCAGTAGGGATGGTACGAGGATTGCCATCATATCTAGGCAAGGAGGAGATGGGAGCTATGTCAGTGCGATCCATAACGATGGCGGTCGTACTTACTGTGTTGTGGCTCCTTCCTGCGCACGCCACGTCTAAGGGGGAGAGTCGTCACGCCGAGGCGCTGCGCGAACACTACGATCTTCAGGAGGGTAAGCGTCTTTATGAGCAAAATTGCCGGTTCTGCCATGGAGACCAGGGGAAAGGAAACGCCTATGACGTAACCCCTCCACCGGCGGATCTCACCAGCCCAGCCGTCCAGCAGAAGTCGGATGCCGAACTGACACAAACGATTCATGAAGGCGAGCGAGGCACGGCGATGGGGTCTTGGAAATGGGCCTTATCGGAAAAGGACAAGCAGAATATCTTGCAGTACATCCGGTGGCTGGCTCGATGATCGAAAGCTGGGAGTGAACGATCGCTCTTCTCAAGTGTGGTTTAAGACATGGAGCACCCGATATGACCAACCATGAAAAGCGAAAGAAAATCATTCCATGGATTGATCCGGAGGAGCGCGTGACTGTGCATTTTCTGGACGAAAAGGACCTGAACGCCGAAGTGACAGGGACCACTGAGGAGTTGGTCGACCTTTCGCTTGAAACCAAGGCGCCTCATATCAAGCAACGGATCTCGGTCCCGCTCAGGATCACGGAAATTTCAGAGGACCTCGGACATTACACGCGAGATCCCGAACGACCGTTGAAACATCGCAGGCTTATGTTGATCGTCGATGAGAAACGGCCGCCTGTCATCTATTAGTAGACAAACATTTCACCTCATACGCCCCAGCCGTTTGGCATGGACGATGTGGCCAGAGATGCATCTTCGTCGATAACTCCACCGCTGTGAGGGGAATCTGAGGAGGCTTTCCAGCGAATCGACGTGAATGATCAATGTGCTCCACTTCTCGTTCATTCAAATTTCTAGCCGGCACCGAATTGAATTGAGGAAGAGGCTCATCGCTCGGACGATTTGTTTCAGCGGAGCGCTAATTCTACTTGCGCTCCTTTCGGCCTGCGCTTCACCGGTCGAGGGTGTATGGCCTCCCCCTCCGGAGTCCGTTCAGCACACTGTGTCCGTGTCGATCGATACCTGGCATGCGATGATCGCCTTTCCGCGTGGAGGCGAGACTGGGCACTCAGCACTCGGTTCGCCGCAACACTCATATGAGGAGTGGGGCTACGCTGAGCAAGCCTGGTATCTGGAGGGGAAGACGGGTGTAAGTGGCGTTGTGCGAGCACTGTTCTGGCCGACTCAGGGTATCGTTGAAATCGGACATTATGAGCGCGTATGGACAGAACGCACACCCCAGCCGCCCTCCGACCTCTTCTCATTTCGTTTGTCTGAAGAAGGCTATCAGCGTTTACGGCAACACCTGCATGCGACCCTCTTGATTGAGGAACCGGTGGCCATTTTGGGACAATCTGTGTTCTATCCCGCGAAACGTTCGTACCATCTGTTTCACACCTGCCACCAATATGCGGCGCTGGCGTTGCGCGAAGCCGGCTTGCCGGTTTCACCATTCTGGGCCTTCAACCGAACGAGCCTTGTGTGGCAGCTGCGACGCGCCGCTCAGCTGAGTCAGGAACGACAGACAGAAGTTCCTGCTTCTAAATTGCGCTAATCCTGCCGATTCAGGATTAGCGGCCTAACCCTCCGGCTGGCGCAGGACGGCTAGTGGATAAGCCTTCGGCTTTGAAACGTACTATACCCGCCATGAATACTGGGTCGCCCTTGGCCATCGGAAGTACCCGGAAAGCGGTGCGGCGACCTTTCTGTGGAGAGCGTCAATGATGCGTTTATGCGGCCGCGTTCCCTTTCCTCGCCGCTCCGGATCCGAAAGCAATAGCGGTGTGTTGTCTGATGATGCGGGACAAAGTGCGCGTCAGGCTTAGGACGCGGACCGGACCACTCCATTACAGCTTCAGGATATGTGTGGGTGGGAGAGCGGGATCTAGTTCCCAGACAATGTCGTTCTCGGTCTCCTTGCGGTTTCTCTCCCGGACCATGAGCATCGTCCAGCGTTTGGCTTCCTTGACTGCTTCCTCGTAGTCCATGACGTGAAGAATCACCCCAAGTCGCTGAACTTCTGAGCCGTCGTAATCGATCGCGGTGTCTTTGACTTGCCAGCCGTCGTCTTTCCTCTGCAACTCGATCTTGGCCTTCACCATGGTGGACCTCATTCGTCAGGGTTAGGAGTCTCAGGGGTTGTCGGACTGTTTCACCGACACTGGCGATAACTGCGAACATGATCTGAATCGAGACCTCGCGCAATCTTGACCGAACACACTTTCGAAGTTCTAAACGGCCACAGACCCATGAACAGCGGAATTCAGAAGAAAAGCTTCATAGGTCCACTTCATGCTCTTTGAGTGAACATGGGGACTATGGCGAAACAGCATCAAGTTCGATGCCAGAGTCGGAACTCATAAGCTCGCGTTTTCACGGCAACGTGTCGGCCTGTTGTCTCGAACCAGATCTGTGGATCACAAGATGTCTGTGGAGTTTCACGCCACTCGTGCCTAAGGAGCGGTGAAATATTTCTACGATTCCATCATCATCGCCGCCGGCGTCTCTTCTGACTAACTCGTTTGCAGCGACTGTTTGATCCATCGTGCCTCCTCCACATGCGCCCGAAACATCGGCAGGGTCCTGTACGACCAATGGAGCACATCCGGATCCTCCACTCTCTGCATGCTCTCCTCGAACTCTAGTATATTTCTCTGGTGATCCCACAGGATGTGCTGCATGTACTCGCGATCGAATGCGTGGTCGGATAGTGGCGTGAGCTCCTTCAGTTTCTGCTTGTGTTCGTCGCTTAACTCCGAGGGCAACTGAACGCCTTTCTCGCCTGCCATCTCTTGTATCTCCCGGCTGATCCTTTTGTGGGCGGAGATCATCTCCTCCCCGAATTCCTTCACGCGTTTGCTGGCCGCCCGTCCATCGACGAGTAGGGCCAACGCGATCTGGGCTTGCTGCATCTCAGCCGCTTTCTTGAGAAACGCTTGGGTGTATGGCCTAGGTTCCGGTTTGGCGCTTTGCGCCCATGCGACCGGGACGACGGCCATTGCGGTGGCAGTAGCAAGACTGATCACGATCGTGCGAATCATAGGTTCCTCCTTGCGTGAATGTTGAGAAGGCTGGTGGGTAGTGCTGTCTAATTGCTGTTTCCAGTCTCCAATCTAGAAGTTCGCCATAACAGACAACCATTTGCACGCGGGAAATGCCCTAGATCTGCATGCTTGTGGTAATCGTGTTCGACATCCAACCTCCGAGTACTGCGCACTTGCGCAAATGGAGTGCCACCAACTGGAATGAGGCTTGAACGATCGGATCAATCCAAATATCGCAGTGTTAGAAAAATGACCATGCACACATAGATATGAGGAGGCGGAGAGGGTGGGGAGTTAGGCGGCAGAAAAATTGTCCACCCTGTTGCCAATTTCCGCATTCTGTCAAAGCGATCGGTGAAGATCGTCAACGAATGGAGCAAGAAGCCAGCCACGTTGAAATTGAATCAGCCGATCGGTTTGGGAAAGAGTTTGAGGACAACAGCGGCATCCGAACTTGGAGTTCTACCTCCTCATGGTACCGATCCAGAAGTTACGGGCACCACTGAATCGTTGCCAGATGAAGTGCAGCGGTGTTCCTGCCAAGACGGTCGCGAGTCCCACACCTGCTTCCATCGGTCGCTCAGAGGCTGCGTTCCAGATGATCACCATCGATATGAGAATAAAGAACCAGGGAACAAAGGGATAGAGCGGTATGCGGTAGGGACGGGGAAGATCAGGCTCTTTTCGGCGCAGGTTCATCACCGCTCCCACAGCAAGGGCGATGAAGATTGTGAGCACGGTCCTGCTCTAGATTGGTGCGGTCGTTCCTAGTCCTCTCCGGATCGAACCAGCGGCACAAACCGCACGAGGGTGAGAGTTTTTTGCTGATAGCCCTCCGCTGCCCGGTGATAGAGCTCTAGGGTTTGGAGGCCTTTGCCAACCGGCAGGATCAACCGGCCACCTATGGCCAATTGATCGAGCAAGGGTTGAGGGACATGGTCCGGCGCGGCTGTGACGATGATAGCGTCGAAGGGTGCTTCCTCTGGCCAACCGAGATAGCCATCGCCAACGCGCACTCGGACGTTCTTGTAGCCCAGCTCGGCCAAGGTCTGTTCCGCTTGACAAGCGAGCGGTTCCACGATTTCTACAGTGAAGACCTTGTCAACCAGCTCGGCAAGAATGGCCGCTTGGTAGCCGGATCCGGTTCCGATCTCCAGAACCTTGTCCGTTTTCTTGAGTTTCAGTTCATCCGTCATCTCGGCGACTAAGGAAGGCTGTGAAATAGTCTGGCTGTGACCAATCGACAAGGGTCCGTCGATGTAGGCGAAGAGGGAATACTTCCCAGGCACGAAGCGATGGCGCGGCACATGCCTCATCGCGGCAATCACGGCGGGATTTTTAATGCCGTGAGGGACAATGTACTGATCGACCATCCGATTGCGTTCAGCCTCGCGGTTGGAATCCATGGGAGAAGAATCAGTTCCTCGGCCACTGTTACATGAGGAGACCCAGACCGGCAAACTGATGATGGCGACGCAAGTGAGCATAACGCGCAAGGGACGTTGATCGAAACGTCTCATGACACTCCCTCGCTTGCAGTCAAGGTCGTTACGTTGAAAGGGAGCAATCACGATGCCAGGCCGTGGAAAGAAATATAGAGGTGATCATTGAGTCGGTCCTTGCGGGATCTTCGAGGATTCAGATCACTTGGTTGACAGTTCCACGCACTGCGTCTGTCGGAGATTCGAAACCCTCCGGCGGCGCAGCAAGGGCGGCGGCACACAAGAGAACGATCCACTAGAAAGTGTGAAAGACGATTTATAGGCGAGGCCCCCGCCTGCCGATGCACGATCACCGACAACCAGCCGGACCTGAAATGGGACCGGAGCCGTCTATCCCGTGGTTCCTTGCACCGCTGGTCAATCCATCACGAACGTGACTTTCAGGTCCACGCGATACAGAGCAACCTTGCCGTTTTCGATCACGACATGCTGCTCTTTCACCCAAGCCGACTTAATCCCGTGAAGGGTCTTGGATGCTCGGGCGATTCCTTGGGCGACGGCGTCTTCAAAACTCGTGGGCGATTCGGAGCTGATCTCGATGATCTTGGCAACGGACATAGAACCCTCGCTTCCTTTTATGCGCCTATGCGCTTGTGATGGTTCCTCAGCCAATATCTGACTGGACATTCAGCCAGCAAGGTTGAGGCCAGGACGTGATCGACCGGGAGGTTGGCATTTAAGCGGAATCTCAGGGAGTTAATGAGGAGGCGGGAAATGAAGGTTTTGAGAATTGGGGAACTCTGCTACAAGGAGCAACCTTGGCCTGTAGCAGGAAGGCACATTGCGATCTTGATGAGCCAACCCCCATTCTGAAATTTCTCAGCGCAACTGGTGATCATACTTCCGCCTCAATCATCAAGTACTTTGCGATGGCGAAGGGTGTGGCATCGTCATTGCTAGCCATACCTTGGTGAGGGAGAGTGCATGAAGGCCACCGCTGTGTCAAAACGAGATTGGGTTCTGAAAGAAGTGCGCACCGCCTTGGAGCGGGAGCCTCGCATTAACTTGCCCAAGTTTCCCGTCGGGATGGAGTTAGAAAGAAATGGCCGAGTTCGATGCCCGGTATATCTTCGGCGTCAGTGAGGTGATCAGTCGTTTGGAGATCCGTCCATAAATAGAGGAAGAGCGACATCTATACGTCGCTTGAGAATAGAAACCATAACAACCCCCCAGCAAGGAGGATGTGTCATGGCCAAAGCAGAAGAAAAAAGCCGTCGCCACCAAGAAACCGAGTGAAATCGCGTCGCGAGTGGAGGACATCGAGTATTGGATGGAGCGCTTCATGGACGCATTTGGCGGCGCCCGTTTCCCAGCCTCTTCGGACGGGACCGCTGGTTGCCCGTCCGTCCGTTGTCGATCCGTATGCCCTCGCTCGACGTCTATGAGGAAGACGACTCCGTGGTGATCAAGGCCGAACTTCCCGGGATGAAGAAGGAATATGTCGAAGTCAATCTCGCAGGAGAAACCTTGACAATTAAAGGCGAGAAAAAAGATGACAAAGAAGTGAAAGAGGACAATTACTATCGCCGTGAGCGGTCATACGGGTCGTTCTTGCGGAGCGTGGGTTTGCCTTGTGAAGTGAAGAGCGATGAAATCAAGGCTTCCTTCAAAGACAGTGTGCTGGAGGTCAGAATGCCGAAGACCGAGGAGGCCAAGAAGAAATCTATTTCAGTGAAGATCGATTAGTCGCTGCATGCGATCGGAGCGTAATGAATCTTCGATTCATGATTGGGTTGTGGGCAGTTGTGATAGGGGTATTCAGCGTGAGCCTCTGTCAGCCGCCGACACCCAGGATTACCAAAGGCGAAGGACCCGCAGACGTGGTTGTGCCTCCATCAACGCTACAATGCAGGACATCCCCATACAGAGCGGATAGTGAAGCCGGACATGCGAGTGTTGCCGGTGGTTGCGCGGCTGACCACGATGAGCCTTTGTAAGAGGCTGAGGAGTCATTCAGTGCCTGGCGCCAACACGAAGAGGGACGACTACGAAGTGCTTGGCGTGAATCGAACCGCAACTCGCGATGAGATCGAGCATGCCTTTAGGCATGCTCGCGCTGCAATATCATCCGGACAAGAACAAGGATCCCGACGGGGCGGCAAAGTTCCGCGAATTCGCGGAAGCCTTGAGCGGAGTTTGGTCTTGCGGGGTTGATGTAAGTAGACTAGAATTTGCTTCTCTCGCCATGGCACCCAAGGCCGCCAAGAAAAAGCGTTGGGTAAGGGCACGACCGCTTTCGCCGGTACTTCACCCCGGAGATCGGCAGGAAAGCTCGGCCGAATCGGCAAGGGGCGATTCCTTTGCCGAAGCCTTCCGCCTGAGTCCTCACCCGATCGGTATCATAGAACTCGAGACCGGACGCTGTCTGGAAATCAATGACGCGTGCCTGGAGATCTTCGGCTTTCGTCGCGATGAAGTCATCGGAAAGACGACGTTGATGTTGGGAATCTGGCCCGACCCTCTCGACCGTGCAAGATTAATCGATCGACTTCGATCTCAAAAAGCAGCCAGGAATCTTGAAGTCTCCATGCGGATGAAGAACGGAGAACTCCGGCAGTTCCTTATCTCCACGAACTTGATCACCCTCAAAGGGAAGGCTTGTGTCCTCACGATAGGTAACGACATCACGGAACGCAAACAGGCAGAGGAAGCGCTCCGCCGGTTCAACGAGACACTCGAACAGCAAGTCGCAGAACGCACGACG
>JAHBWT010000066.1 GCA_019636815.1 Nitrospira sp. | reverse complement strand
ATCTACATCCGTGGCGAAATGGTCTTGGGCTCCAAGATCTTGGAGCATGCTGTCACCGAAGCGCGAGCCGCCGGGTATATCGGGAAGAATGTTCTCGGCACGGGTGTCCATGTGGATGTCTGGGTCCATCGCGGGGCGGGAGCGTACATTTGCGGTGAGGAAACGGCCCTGTTGGAATCACTCGAAGGCAAGCGCGGGCTGCCTCGCATCAAGCCGCCGTTTCCAGCCACGCACGGCCTCTACAATAAGCCGACCGTGGTCAACAATGTAGAGACACTGGCCAACCTCCCGCACATCATAAACCGCGGCCCGGAATGGTTTGCGGCAATCGGTTCGCCCCCCAAGAGCACAGGCACCAGAGTGTTTTGTGTCAGCGGACATGTGAAGCGTCCGGGCAATTACGAAGTTCCGATGGGCGTAACGGTACGGGAGTTGGTCTACGAACATGCCGGCGGGATGCGTTCCGATAAGCCGATCAAAGCGTTCATCCCCGGAGGAGCATCGGCGCCGTTTCTGACGCCGACTCACCTCGACGTGAAACTGGATTTTGAACACGTCGCCGCGGCGGGATCGATGCTGGGATCCGGCGGCGTGACCGTCATGGAAGAAGGGACCAGCATGGTCTGGGCCGCGCTCAGACTGATGGAATTTTTCTACCATGAGTCCTGCGGAAAATGCAGTCCCTGCCGAGAGGGCAGTTCGTGGCTCGTCCAGACTCTACGCAGGATCTTGGCGAAGCGTGGCCGGATGCAGGACCTTGAAACCTTACTGGATCTATGCAAAAACATCGCAGGCCGCACGGTCTGCGCCTTTGGCGATGCAGAGGTGGCTCCCATCCAAAGTACGCTGAAGTATTGGCGGCAGGAATACGTCGACCTTATCGATGAAGCAGAGGCCGCGAATCTCATTCGGCTTGAACCGGCAGGACGACATTGAGTGCATCACTGAACCATCAGATGATCGTGTGTCACTATGCCTGATTCTACGGCGCCGACCGTTCGTCTCACGATCGATGGGATGACGGTCAAGGTCCCGAAAGGAACGTTGGTGATCGAAGCGGCTCGGCGCATCGGCGTCATGATCCCGCATTTTTGCTATCACCCGAAGCTCAAACCTGACGCCAATTGCCGCATGTGCCTGGTCGAAATCGAAAAGATGCCCAAACTTCAGACCGCCTGCAGCACACCGGTCGACGAGGGGATGAGCGTGCGCACGGCCACGACCGTGGTGAACGATGCCCATCGCTCGGTGCTTGAGTTCATTCTCGCCAATCACCCGCTCGATTGTCCGGTCTGCGATCAAGGGGGAAAATGCGATCTCCAAGATTTCTCCCATCAATACACGGCAACCAGTCGATTTGTTGAAACCAAACGCATCTTCCAAAAAGAATATTTCAGTCCGCTCATCGAAACACAGATGAATCGCTGCGTCCAGTGTCTCCGCTGTGTCCGATACTGTGACGAGGTCATGGACGTGAAAGCGTTGGCGCCGGTCGGTCGCGGGACCATGACCGAAATCAAGCACTTCGGTCCGCATCCGCTGAATTGCGAGTTCTGCGGCGGCTGCGTGCAAATCTGCCCGGTCGGAGCGATCACCAGCCGGCTCTCGATGTACGAATATCGTCCCTGGATGCTGAAACGAGTCGACACCATCTGCGGATACTGCGGAGACGGATGTCACATGACCGTCCAGACGAAAGACCAAGAGCTCATCGAGGTGAACTCCGCGCATGGGGCGGGTCGAAATAATGGAGACCTCTGCGCTCGCGGGTTTTTCGGATTCCATGCGGCCGACCACCCCGACCGTCTCACCCACCCGTTGATCCGGCGAAACGGCGCGCTCGTGCAAACGACCTGGGAAGAAGCCCTCGAATATGTCGCCGGCCGTATCCGCGAGCTGAAGGAAACACATGGGGGGCAGGGTTTCGGAGGATTGATCTCAGGCCGTTGCACGAACGAAGAGTTGTACCTGTTTCAGAAATTTATGCGAGTGGCCATCGGCACCAATCATATCGACAGCAGCGCCCGGTACGGTCACGTCAACGGCCTGCACGCGATGCGACTTGTCCAGGGAACGCATCGATGGACCGTCACCTTTGAGGACATTCTGGACGCCGATGTGCTGGTACTCATCGGCACGAACATCACGGAGACGAATCCCATCACGGGGCTCAACGTCAAAGAAGCGGTGAAGAAGCGTCGAGCGACGTTGATCACCATTGAATCGCTGGTGCCCGTTATCGACACGATGAGTAACATCGCCAATCTTTCACATCATCATTTTCCCATCCCACCCGGCGAGATGCAGAATGGTATCCTCGGCCTCTTGAAGGCCGTGATCGAGGAAAATCTGATACTGTCGGATATTTCACAGCGGTACCCTGCGTACGTCAAGGCCGTTACGACCTTGCTGCGAGAGTTTTCTTGGCAAGACCTCCAGAAAGCGACCGGCATCGAGCCCGATTCGTTCACACAAGCCGCCAAGGTCCTGGCTGCGGGACGCAGAGTCATCGTTCTGGCGGGGCAAGTGCTCCTGCGAAGCGAACGAGGGTACGCTGGGGCCTTAACCATTCTCGATCTGCTTATTCTGACGGGGAAATTGCCCCAACCTGGTTGTGGATTCGCGCCACTGGCGGAAGAAAACAACGACCAGGGCACCGTCGAAATGGGCGCTGTGACCGAATTTCTGCCGGGTGCCTGTTTCATCGACGATGCTGCGAACCATGAGCGATTCATGAAACTATGGAAGACAGAGGTCCCGCTTGCCGTCGGCGCCTCTCTCGTCGAAATGTTGAAGCGTGCCCAGGCGGGATCCCTCAAAGCGATGTTCATCGTGGGGGAGAATCCCGTGGCAAGTCTCCCCGCGCCGTTGCGCGCGGAAGATTCGTTACGGAAGTTGGATCTGCTCGTCTGCCAGGAGCTGTTTTTGACTGAGACGGCAGCCCTGGCCCATGTCGTGTTGCCTGCCGCTTCTTCGATGGAAAAAACCGGGACGTTTACGAATACCGAAGGACATGTACAAGCCGTTCGTCCTTCGATCGAACCGATCGGAGAGAGCCGTCCTGACTGGGAAGTCTTTGCCGCCCTGTCCATCCTGCTCGATGTGCCAATGGAGTACACGGAGAGCAAAGACATCCTGAAAGAAATCCGAGGTGCCATTTCCGGCTATGGATCGCTCGGGCCGACACCGTCGCCTCCAAAAGTCGATCGCACGGCCATGGATCGTTACCTTCGTGAGGGTTACCATTCCGATTTCACGACGCGATACCGACTCATCGCGCCGAAATCCAGACCCGACGGCACGTTACAGGTAGAGTTGGGGCAGAGCCTCTTCCATTCCGGAAAGCTCTCAACCCGTTCTAAAGGCCTGCTGCAGATCGAAGGCAGTGGCCGGCTACGGATCAATCCGGTTGACGCCGCGCGCTTTGCCTTGATGGATGGTGATCGTGTTCGTCTCTACAGCGCCTCTGGAGACATGACGACCGAGATAAAGATCATGGAACGAGTGCCTCAAGGTACGGCCTGGTTCCCGGATCACTTCGGCCAATCCGCCCTCGGGCTGTTCGAGTGCGCGGTTGATCCGATCACCCACGTTCCATCGTTCCGAACGACAACGGTGTCCATAATGAAAGTCGCGTAACGAACCAATGCTGTGCCGATGGCCATGCTAATCCAGGAGTCTTATTGTGAGTGAATTCGGCTTGCGTCTTGCCATATCTCTTACTCAAATCGCCGCCGTCATGGGTATCGTAGTCGTGACGGTGCTTCTCCTCACTTTGGCCGAACGAAAGGTGTTGGGGTGGATGCAGGACCGCATGGGCCCAATGGAAGTGGGACCATATGGCATCCTCCAACCGTTTGCGGACGCCATCAAGCTGTTTTTCAAGGAGGACATCATCCCCGCCGGCGCCAATAAGTTCCTCTTTACGCTGGCGCCGATCCTGTGTTTAATTCCCGCGTTCATTGGGTTCGCCGTCATTCCTTGGGGTCCGAACTGGACGATCGAGGTCGGTGGCATTACCGTCAAACCCTTCGTGATCAGCGATATCAATATCGGCATTCTGTATATCTTGGCCTTCGCCTCGATCGGCGCCTACGGCATCATACTCGGAGGGTGGGCGTCCAACAGTAAATACTCCTTGCTCGGAGGGTTGCGTTCGGCGGCACAGATCATCAGCTATGAGCTCAACGTCGGGCTATCCATCATCGGGGTGATCATCCTAACCGGCTCGCTCAGCTTGGTGAAGATCACCGACGCCCAAGCAGGATGGTTTTGGAACTGGTATCTGTTCGCCCTTCCGGCGCCGCAGATTTTTGCCTTTGTCGTCTTTGTCATTTCATCGGTGGCCGAGACCAACCGCGTTCCCTTCGATTTACCCGAGGCGGAAAGCGAACTGGTCGCTGGATTCTTTACCGAGTACAGCGGCCTCCGATTCGCGTTCTTCTTCCTCGCCGAATACGCGAACATGGTCCTGGTGTCCTGTGTGGCCGCCGCGCTGTTTCTCGGTGGTTGGAACGCCCCGTACCCGGGAACAATTCTCGAACTCTTGGGCGCGCCATCTTTGGCGTGGGTCGAGAACATCATGTGGTTTGCGGTGAAGGCCTATTCGTTCTTGTTCCTCTTTTTCTGGCTCCGGGCCACATTGCCGAGACTGCGATACGATCAACTGATGAAGTTCGGCTGGAAGGTGATGCTCCCGATCGCGTTGGCTAATATTGTCGTGACATCGATTGCCGTATTCATTACTCAATAGAGGAAGTACCCGACGAGACTGATATGGCACCGACCGCAACCCCCAAACGCCTGAGCCTGTCCGAATGGTTCAAGACCATCACGTTCTATGAAATCTTCGTCGGGATGAAGGCAACCCTGTCGCACTTGCTGAACTACCGGCCGGTCACGCTGCAATATCCCCATGAAAAACGCACACTGCCGGACAACTATCGCGGCATGCTCGCCTTGCTCCGATATGATGATGGGACTGAGAAGTGCGTGGGGTGTGACCTCTGTGAAGCAGCCTGTCCTTCACGGGTGATTCGTGTCGTGAGCGCCGAGGTGCCCGGCGAACCCACGAAACGTTACTCGAAAGAATATTACATGGACATGACCCGATGCTTGTTCTGCGGGATGTGCGTCGATGCCTGTCCCGTCGATGCCTTGGGCATGACGAGAGAATTTGAATGGGCGGTGTATGACAAGCGGCAGCTCCACTTAGATAAACAGCAGCTGCTCGCGATCGGTGATCGCTCGTTTCCGATCCGTGAGAAACGCTTGGAACTTCAGCACCCGAACGTCGCGTTCTTCAACGTGCCATTCAAACACGTTCCGCCCAAGCCGAACTGATCAGGATGGAACGCAGTGGGAAGCCGATGACGGCCACACCGTGGCATGAGTCTGGTCCTGTCGACCGCTAACCCAGGAACCGTACTATGGCGCACTTGTTTTTTGGATATTTCGCCGGGATGATTGCCATCACGTCCGTTCTAGTGGTGGCGCTCAGAAATCCTGTCTACAGCGCGCTGTCTCTCCTGGTCATGTTTTTTCACGTCGCAGGACTCTATGTCACGCTCCATGCCGAATTTCTCGCCGCCGTACAGGTCATCGTCTATGCCGGGGCTATCCTCGTGCTGTATCTGTTTGTCGTCATGTTGCTCAACGTCAAGCGTGACGACCGGTATCACAGCCAATGGCGGATCGCGGCCTTTATCTGCATCCCGTTGTCAATCGAGTTTCTCGTCCTCTTGTCGGGCGACTTTGGCGCGGCTCACCGTGAACCTGCCTCACTTCCCGTAGAACCGCTTGCCTCGGACAATACATTGGCCATCGGTCAAACGCTCTTCTCGACCTATTTGTTCCCATTTGAAGTGGCCTCCTTGATTCTCCTGGTCGCCATGGTTGGCGCCATTGTCCTTGCAAAACGCGACATCAGCGAGAACGAGGCAAAGAATATGAACCGAGTATCAGGTGCCCAATGACGGTTCCTGTTTCCTACTACGTGATCTTGAGCGCGATCGTGTTCCTAACGGGTGTCGTCGGCGTGTTGATCCGGCGCAACATCATCGCCATTCTGTTGTCCGTCGAATTGATGCTGAATGCGACCAATATTAATTTCGTTGCGTTCTCCGACCACTTACAGGATCTCAGCGGCCAAGTGTTTGTCTTTTTCGCGTTGACGGTGGCGGCGGCTGAGGTCGCGGTCGGTCTGGCCATCATCATCGCTTTGCACAGATCCAAATCCACGATCAATGTCGAAGAATTCAATCTCCTGAAGTGGTGACGAATATCCATGACGACTCATCAGCCATCACACCCCGAACGCCCCAGTTTCCTCCTTGAGGCCTGTTTGAGACTGACGACCATCGAGTGACACCTTCACTATGCTTTACGCACTCATTCCACTCTTCCCGCTAGCCGCCTTTCTTGTCTTGGGCTTCCAGGGGTCGCAGATCAAGGATCGCGCTCATGTGATCGCGGTCCCGGCTGTCTTCTTGTCGTTCGTATTGGCGTTGTCGGCTTTTTTTGAGGTGGCCTCCGGTTCCGTCATCTCCGTCCCGCTCTACACATGGCTCGTTTCGGGTGATCTCGATATTCATATCGGCCTCCATATCGATCGCCTGACCGCTGTCATGCTTCTCCTCGTGACCGGCGTCAGTTCGCTCGTCCACATGTACACGATCGGCTATATGCACGGCGATCCCGGCTATGCCCGTTTTTTCAGCTATATCGCCCTCTTCACTTTCTCGATGCTGATGCTCGTGCTTGCCGACAACTTGCTCCAGCTCTTCATATTCTGGGAAGCGGTCGGTCTGTGCTCCTATCTGTTGATCGGGCATTGGTACGAGCGCGCGTCCGCCTGTGCCGCGGCAACCAAAGCCTTCCTCGTGAATCGCGTCGGCGATTTCGGCTTCATGCTGGGCCTACTCTTGGTCTGGTATCATTTCGGATCGCTGAACTACCTCGACATTTTTCCCGCCATTCATGAAGCGACCGATTTAACGACGAACCTGCTCGGTCCATTCGGGGGAATCTGGGACGTTTCCGCGTTCACCCTGATCGCACTCTTGTTGTTCACCGGTGCTGTGGGGAAATCGGCGCAGGTCCCTCTTCACGTCTGGTTGCCCGACGCGATGGAAGGCCCCACACCCATTTCGGCGCTCATTCATGCCGCCACAATGGTGACAGCCGGTGTCTTTATGGTCGCACGGCTCGCCCCCATCTATAACGCGTCTCCCACTGCCATGAGCGTCGTCGCCGTGACCGGCGCTGCCACGATGGTTCTTGGTGCGACGATCGCGTTGACTCAAACTGACATCAAACGCGTGGTGGCGTACTCGACCGTGAGTCAACTCGGCTACATGATCATGGCTTGTGGAGTCGGCGCCTATGCCTCCGGCATGTACCATCTCTTGACTCATGGCGCCTTCAAGGCTTTGCTGTTCCTCGGCTGTGGTTCAGTGATCATCGCCCTCCACCATGAGCAGGACATGCGGCATATGGGCGGGCTTAAAGATAAACTCCCGATCACCTATTGGACGTTTGTGGTCGGTTCACTGGCCCTCGCCGGGTTTCCGCTCACAGCAGGTTTTTTCAGCAAGGATGATATTCTCGTATCCGTTTGGTCGTCAGGAGATCTTGGTCGAGTACTGGCCGTCTTGGGTCTGTTGACGGCTCTCCTGACCGCCTTTTACAGCTTCAGGTTGGTGTTCGTCACGTTTTGGGGACCGTCGCATGTCGATCCGCACCACGCGACGCATATCCAGGAGCCTTCACGGACGATGACGACACCACTCCTTATTCTGGCAGCCTTCAGTATTCTAACGGGATACTTCGGCATCCCGTCATTTCTTGAGCCTGTCTTTCCTCTTGGACAGGAAAGCGCTGCTCAACATGCTTCCGATGAGCACATGATTATGCTTGCCGCCACTGCCATGGGCTTACTCGGCATTGCGGCGGCCTATTATGCCTACGTGATGAACCCTGATCTACCCGAGCGCCTGGCCGGGCGGTGGAGGACTCTCTACGAAGCCTCTCTGAACAAGTGGTACGTCGATGAACTGTACGACCACCTCTTCGTACGATCCACGTTGAGGGCTGCCTCTACGCTCTGGAAACGGGTTGACGTTGATGTGATCGACGGAGCAGTCAATGGAGTCGCGCGAGGTATCGCCTGGGGAGGATGGCTGCTGAGACTCATCCAGAGCGGCCAAACTCAGCACTATGCTCTGGCAATGGCCCTGGGCCTCGTCATTTTGACGGCGTATCTCATGTTGTGATGGACATTACTAGCATGAACGGTGGCGAACTCAGAATGATCCAATGTAAACAGTGTGCGCCGCACATCACATTCGTCGGTTGGGAGTCCTGATGAGCGGTTTCCCCTGGCTGACGGTATTGATCTTCCTTCCTCTGATTGGAGCGACGGTTCTCTTTACCGTAAAGGACGCCTCTGTCCGGCTCGTTGCACTCGGTGTGACCGTCGCCGACTTCCTCATTTCGCTCCCGCTGTGGTGGCTCTTCGATGCATCTTCCGATCGCATGCAATTCGTCGAATCGGTCGGATGGATCCCCTCTCTCTCGATCAAGTACCAGCTCGGCCTGGACGGGATCAGCCTGCCCCTGATCATCATGACAACGATCCTGATGCCGCTCTGCATTCTAGTCTCCTGGCACGCTATCGAGACGCGAGTTCGGAGTTTCATGGCCGTGCTGCTGATCATGGAAAGCGCCATGATCGGCGTCTTTTGTGCACTGGACTTCGTGCTGTTCTATGTGTTTTGGGAAGCGATGCTGATACCGATGTACCTCCTGATTGGAGTCTGGGGCGGACCGAACCGTCTCTATGCCGCCATTAAATTCTTTCTCTATACCCTCGCCGGCAGCGTCTTGCTACTGGTCGCGATCCTGGTCCTATATTTCCAAGGCGGGCATACGTTCGATATTCTTGAGCTGAGCCAGCGCACCTACGGACCGGCGCTTCAGATCTGGCTCTTTTTCGCCTTCTTCGCAGCGTTCGCCGTCAAAGTTCCCATGTTCCCCTTCCATACCTGGCTGCCGGACGCGCACGTGGAGGCCCCCACGGCCGGCAGCGTGATTCTCGCGAGCGTCCTGCTCAAGATGGGAACCTATGGCTTTCTACGCTTCAGCCTCCCTATGTTACCAGACGCCTCGCGGCTCTTCACTCCGTTGATGGTCATACTCTCGATTGTGGCCATCATCTATGGAGCCTACATGGCCCTGGCACAAGCCGATCTTAAAAAACTGATCGCCTATTCGAGCGTCAGTCACATGGGGTTCGTCACCCTCGGTCTCTTCATGTTCAATATTCAGGGAATTGAGGGTGCGGTCCTACAGATGGTGAACCACGGCATCACCACCGGCGGGCTCTTTCTCTGTGTCGGAATGATCTACGAGCGAACCCATAGCCGACAGATCGCCGACAACATCGGTCTCACAAAACCGATGCCTCGCTATGCCACGTTCCTGGTCATTTTTGCCCTGTCTTCGCTGGGGCTTCCCGGCACGAACAGTTTCGTGGGAGAGTTCATGGTCCTCGTAGGCGCGTTCCTCTGGAGCAAGATCGCCGCTGCATTGGCGTCTTTGGGTATCATTCTGGCCGCCACCTACCTCCTCTGGATGATTCAACGGGTCGCCTTCGGCGTCCCCGCCGCCCATATTCTTCCGAAACTTCGCGATGTCAATCTTCGCGAGATGGTGGCGCTGGTGCCGCTCGTGGTCTTGATTTTTTGGATCGGTCTGTTCCCTAATCCCGCACTGACGCGCATGCACACGAGCGTCGAGAAGGTGATCGCGCGTGTTGTTCCGGCTTCCCAGGAAACAGCTTCGGCTTTGCGTCAGCCGGCTCCTTCCACACGGCGCGCCCTCCCCACAGATGTCGACGTACCCATTTCTCGAGAGGAGACTCCCGCTCCACGCTTCGCCGACATCGCGACAAAGGAACACCGACCATGAATTTCTCAGTGGGGGACCTTTTCCTGATCCTACCTGAATTGCTCGTCATCACAGCCGCCTGCGTCGTGCTTGCGCTGGATCCTGTGTTGCATCAGTCCCGCAAGGACGGCTTGGTGTGGCTGAGTCTGGGAACACTCGCCGTCTGCATGGGACTCACGTCCTCTCAGATCGGCGTTCCGACCATGATTTTCAGCGGTCTTGTCGTGATCGATGCCTATGGAGCCTTCTGGAAGTTGCTGCTCTACTTCGTCACGGGTCTCACCATCTTGCTTTCTTATTCATACCTGAAGGAAGAACGCCTGTATTTCGGTGAATACTATGGGTTCATTCTGCTCGCGCTCTGCGGGATGATGGTCATGGTATCGGCGGCTGATCTGCTCACGATGTATCTCGGCACCGAGCTCATGTCTCTCTCACTGTACGTGATGGCGGGACTCAAGCGCACCGAACCACGCTCTCTCGAAGCCTCGGCGAAATACTTCGTCTTAGGCGCATTTTCTTCCGGCATTCTTCTGTATGGCATTTCGCTCCTGTACGGAGCGACCGGCAGTACAAGGCTCCCGCAGATCGCCATGGCCATCGCAAGCCAAGGGCTGAGTGATCCGTTGCTGTTGTTCTCCACGATCTTGCTCGCGGTCGGATTCGGCTTTAAGCTCGCCGTTGTTCCGTTCCACATGTGGACCCCCGATGTCTATCAGGGCGCCCCGACCTCCGTGACGGCTTTTATGGCGGTGGCCTCTAAGGCCGCCAGTTTCGGCGCGTTCCTCCGGGTGTTTGTCGAAGGACTGGGCGGGCTCAAAGCCAATTGGTCCGCGACGTTTCTCTTGCTCTGCATCGCCACGCTTTTGATCGGGAACATCGTCGCGCTGGTCCAAACCAACGTCAAGCGCATGCTGGCCTACTCAAGCATCGCCCATGCGGGCTACGCTCTGATCGGAGTGGTGGCGGCGGGCCGCATTGAGCACTCCTCTAGCATCGCCAGTGTCTTACTCTATCTGGCCCTGTACGCGTTCATGACCTTCGGGGCATTCGCAATCGTAGCCATGCTCCGCAAGGGCGGCATCGAAGGAGAAGAGATTGAAGACTTTACCGGTTTATCGAAACGCCACCCGATGGCCGCACTCCTGATGCTGATCTTCATGGTGTCACTGGCCGGCCTTCCTCCAACCGCGGGCTTTATCGGTAAACTATATATTTTCAGATCGGCGGTGGAGGCCGGCTTGACGTGGTTGGCGGCTCTTGCCCTGATCTTCGCCGCCATTTCAGCCTATTACTATCTTCGGGTCGTCATGGTCATGTACATGCGGGAACCAACCGATCATTCGGAGACCTCCCCTCGCTTGGTTATGTCCCCGACTCTCTCTATCGTGTTGGCCTGCGCGGTCGCCGGGGTCGTCGTCTTCGGGGTCTACCCCAACCCCCTCGTGAACTTCACCATGCAGGCCGTGTTGACACTCAAATAAGCTGTCGCGTCTTTTTACCGATCTGTATGCGGAGCCTCATGAATGTCCTCCGCTTTCTCCTTGATGCATTGAACACGTTCTTGCGGCAAGGTTGTCCCAGCTTGGCGGCAGCCCTCGCCTTTTTCTCGCTGCTCTCGCTTTTTCCACTCGTGTTTCTCCTGCTCTATGGAATCAGTTTTCTGGTCAGCCAAGACATCATCGGTGAACAGTTCATGCTGAGCTTCCTCAAAGGGTTCCTGCCTTCACTGGGCGAGCGATTGGCTGAGGAGCTCCATCGAGTCAGTTCATTGGAGAGCGTGCGATGGCTCGTGTTCTTATCGTTCTTCTGGTTTGGCGGACTCGTCTTCTACGAACTCGACTATGCGCTCAACGTGGTCTTTGAGAGCACCCAAAAACGGCATCCGTTGGTTTCAACGGCGATTTCCGTCGCGTTGTTAGGGTTGACCGGACTTCTACTTTTTGTTTCGTATGTGGCCACAGAAACCATCACGTTTTTGACCGCCTATGCTCCTCGACTCTGGGGTCTCGACCTTGTCGCCTTGGCCGCACACGATTTTCATCTGACATATACGTTACCCTTTGCCTTGGCGTTCCTGGCCGTGAGTTTCCTGTATCGTCTGGTTCCTCGACGCCGCCCGCGATGGCGAGACGCGATGGCCGGGGCCCTGACGTTCGGCCTGCTCTGGGTTTCAACGAAGGTCGTATTCGTCAGCTACGGGAGCTACGCCACCGTCTATGCACGACTCTATGGATCGTTGCTAGAAGTCGTGCTCTTGCTCCTGTGGGTCTACTATTCAGCGGGACTTTTGTTGTTCGGTGGCGTGATCGCGCACAAGCTTCAACAGCTTGCCCGAATTCCACGACCATCGCTTGCCGATCAGACCTGAATTCAACGAATGCGTGGAAGGCTGTTGGATATGACCGTGAGGATCCGGCGCTCTGAACCAAGGATGGTCACAACACTCCTTGGCGAGCGTTCTACCTGCTCGCCGCTTTACCCGCTACGCAACCGCAAAAAATGTACAATGGCCGACTGGGTCACCAGACCTACCACCTCTCCGTCTTGTACGACAACCAGTCGATCCCATCCTCCGCTCGCCATTCGCTCCATCGCATGAATCACCGGCGCCTCCGGGGTGATCACCAACGACTCTGAAAAAGGGCGCATCACTTGCTCAACTCGGCGCCATGCCCAGAGCGCCGGCGCCACGCCCTGCACGTCAGAGACCGTCACCATTCCGACCAACCGACGATCTGCCAACACCGGAAACCCTCCGTATCCATAGGTCTGGAAGTACTGATTCACAGCTTCATCAAGCGCGCACTGCGCAGGAATCGAGACAACAGTCTTCACCATGATGTCCCGAACAGGGACCGTCGCCAAAGACTGTCGCATCGCGGCTTGGCGCCGGCTTGCTCGTGCGGCGGCGAACAGAAACATCCCGATGACAACAACCCATCCGCCGTTCGACATCATAGAGGCAGGCAGTTCCCCGCTCGCGGCCCTATAGACGATAAGAAGGCCGACAAGACTAAAGATCGCCCCGAATGCCAGACCGATCACGGTGGCTTGTTTCGTCGCCCGATAGAAGTCTTTTCCCCATGCCCAGAGTCCGGCACGCAGCACTCTCCCGCCATCAAGTGGAAACCCAGGGATCAAATTGAACAGCCCGAGTTGCACATTGACGATGCCCAACAAGGCGCCGAGCATGATCATTCCCTGTAGCCCTTGGATGGATTCAGCCAGTATCACGAATAGAAAACAGGTCCCACCAATCGCAAAACTCACGACCGGTCCCGCGACTGCAATGAGAAATTCCGCCTTCGGTGATGGAGCTTCTCTGCGCATGTGAGCGACCCCGCCAAAAATGAACAGGGTGATCTGCTCGATCGGGATGCGATAGTACAGCGCCACATAAGAATGCCCGAGTTCGTGTAGCAGGACAGAGAAAAACAAAAGAATCGCCGCGACCGCGCCCATCGCCCAATAGCGCTCAGGCGAGAGGCCGGGCAGGCTGTCCGGCAGGTAGCCCGTCGAGAGACTCCACGTCACCAATAGAAAGACGAGAAACCAGGATGCATGGACGCGAATGGGAATTCCCAACGCGCGCCCGATTTCCCAAGATGGCATCTGCATGGAGAACACCGTAACAGCTGAAGACTCACAGGGTCAATTCGGCGTTCTGGATCAGGTATACTCGTTCGCATGCGACGATATCGGTTCAGCCTGGCGATGGGGCAACTGTTTCACGTATAAGAGAGTCCATGAACATACAAAAGCTTTTACATACAAGGATGCGGGTCAGCGACCTGGATGAGACCATTCGATTTTATACGGCGGTGCTGGGTCTTGAGGTGATTGAGCGGAAGACTTCTCCTCGTGGGTCGCACCTCGCTTTCCTACGAGTTCCGAATAGTGACGAGTTGATCGAATTGACCAGCTTCCCTCCCAGCGGCCCGGTCAAGGTCCAAGAGGATCTCGTCCACCTCGCATTTCAAGTTGAAAGCCTCGACGAGACGATCGCGTCGCTCAATGCCCAAGGGGTCACGATTACCGATGGGCCGACGACGACTTCCTCCGGGAGCCGATTCATCTTCATCGAGGCACCGGACGGCTACGAAATCGAGCTGATCGAACGGCCGCCAGAGGTCAAGATTGTCTAGCTCTCCAAGTCGTCTCATGTAGAATCTCATCGACTATCGCCATCTACATTGACGATGCGACGCCCTCCCTAGTACCTTCGTCCCTTCAATATGTTCACGTATCAGGAGGACAAGAGAGATGAAAAATGGATTTTTTCGCGGGCACGGACTTGGCAATGACTACCTCGTGATGGACCCCGATGATCTGAAGTTTATGTTGACATCGAAGAATATCAAGTCGATTTGCGATCGCAACTGGGGACTGGGTAGCGATGGCATCTTGGCCTTGGTCCCGTCGAAGAAGGCTGATTTCGGCCTTCGCATCTTCAACCCTGACGGCAGTGAAGCGGAAAAATCTGGGAATGGACTTCGTATTTTTGCTCGTTACCTCCACGCCACAGGCAAGACCAAAAAAAAGCGCTTTACGGTCGAGACCAAAGGCGGGTTGGTCACCATCGACCTGCATATAGACCGACATGGAGACGCCAGCGCCGCGACGGTCGAGATGGGGAGAGCCAGGTTCACACCGGATGCTTTACCCTGTTCGCTCAAGGTGGCGGAATTGATTCAGCAGCCTATCGAGGCTGCGGGACGCTCGCTGGTCTTCACCGGTGTCAGTGTCGGGAACCCGCATTGCGTGGTCTTTAGACCGGGCGGCAAATCCTGGTCGCGGGAAGAACTGTTGCAACTTGGCCCTGCCTTAGAGAACCATGCCCTGTTCCCCAAGCGGACCAACGTACAATTGGCTGTCCCGACCGGACCGAGGGAAATCTTCATTCTGATTTGGGAGCGCGGCGCCGGAGAGACACAGGCTTCCGGCTCGTCCTCCTGCGCAGCCGCCAGCGCCGCAGTGCGTTTGGGACTGGTGAAGGCTCCCGTCACGGTGAAAATGCCGGGCGGTGTCCTGAACATCAGTGTGGGACAGGACTTCAACCTGACCATGAAAGGGCCGGTGGCCGAAGTCGCGCGCGGGACACTGAGCCCATCGTTTGTCCGCGGATTGAAATAGCGTATCATCGATCGCCACAGTCAGCCGAAAGAAATGTCGAGCCTTCTCCTGGTATTCTTACGATTGACGAAAGCGGGTTGACGCATGACACTCGACATTCTCCAGTCCAAACTCGCCCATCTACCCGGTAGCCCCGGCATCTACCTGTTCAAAAACAAGCAAGGCGAAATCATCTACATCGGGAAAGCCGCTGTATTAGCCGACCGCGTGCGCTCCTATTTCCAGAAAGGTACGGACCACAGCCCGAAGACCAGCCTCCTCGTGGCCCAGATCGCGGACCTTGAAACAATGGTGACCCGATCTGAACTCGAAGCTCTGATACTTGAGAGCAACCTGGTCAAGCGTCACAAACCACAATTCAACGTCGTGCTGAGAGATGACAAGCAATATCCCTATGTGCGACTGCCGATCAAGGATGATTTCCCACGGCTTTCCATCGTCCGCCGCGTCCAAAAAGACGGCGCGTTATACTACGGCCCCTACACGCCGGCAAACGCCCTGCGCGAAACCTTGAAGGTGATCAAGCACGTCTTTCCCTTGGCGACCTGCACCATCGACATCGACGGGAAAGCCGAACGGGCTTGTCTTGAATTTGAAATCAAGCGTTGCATGGCCCCCTGCACGGGCAATCAGTCGAAGGAAGAGTACCATCAGATCGTCAAGCAAGTTCGTCATTTTCTGGAAGGGCGAGACCATGAGCTGCTCGACGATCTTCGCGTCAAAATGGAAGCGGCGGCCGAACGGGAAGAGTTTGAGGAAGCCGCTCGATTGAGGGACCGTCTCTTCAAGATCGAACGGATGCTGGAGAAACAACGTATTACACAGACCTCCGCCACCGATCAAGACGTGCTTGGGCTTGCGCGGCGAGGAGCCGCCGTGGACCTTCAGATTCTGTTCGTGCGCGGAGGATTATTGATCGGGCGAAAGGATTTTTTCTGGCCTCAATCGGCGGATGCCTTAGACAACGAACTCATCCGTTCGGCGATCGAGCAATTTTACAACAAGGACGGCCAACCCCCGCGAGAAGTCTTGGTCCCGACCGAGCTAGACGACGTGACACTGATCGAACAATGGCTGTCCGACAAACGCGGGGAGTCTGTCCGCGTCATGGCTCCCGAACGTGGCGTAAAGCATCAGCTGGTCCTGTTGGCTGAAGAGAACGCGGCCTCAGCCGTCGCCGAACATCTTCGCGAGGAAGAGCTCGACCGGCAGGCCTGTGAGGAACTGAAACGGTTGCTCCGTCTTGAGCGCCCTCCTCGTCGGATTGAAGGATTCGATATCTCCAATACGATGGGAAACCAATCCGTCGCATCGATGGTCGTGTGGGAAGACGGAGAAATGAAAAAGTCGGACTATCGGCGATTCAAGATTCAAACGGTCCAGGGGGCCAATGACTTCGCCAGTATGAAGGAAGTCGTAACACGTCGCTACGGCAAGTCCGGCGAAGAACCGGATCGAATCACGGACAATTTGGCACAGCCTGACTTGGTCCTAATCGACGGAGGACTCGGACAACTGGCTGCGGCCATCGAGGGGCTGAAAGAAGCCGGACAACAGGACCTCCCGATCCTTGGATTGGCCAAAGCTCGTGGAGAGAAGGAGGAGCGAGTGTTCCTCGCCGGGAGAAAAAACCCGATCTCTCTGACCGCCACGTCCCCGACCACGCATCTTCTCCAACGCATTCGCGATGAAGCCCATCGCTTTGCGGTCACGTTCCACCGAAAACTTCGGGGGCAAGCACTAGTCAGCTCCAAGCTGGATCAGGTCATTGGAATCGGGGAGGTTCGGCGCAAACAGCTTTTGAGCCAGTTTGGGAGTCTTGACAAATTAGAGTCCGCGAGTAATGAAGCCTTGCAGAAAGCCGGACTCAGTCCAGAAACCGTCTCGAACCTCCGCAAAGCCCTCGCACAAGAGCTCGAATCCGCCCCCAACCTTAGAACAGATAGCGCAGGCTGAACGTTCCTACATGCACGAGGGCATGATACGTGCCATCTACCGTCGGGTTGAGGTTGCCGACCACCGTACGTGATTCATAAAACCATTCTTGATAGGCGAGGTCAAGCCCGATTCCTTTCGGCCACAGAGCCGACTTTCCACTGCAAGGGATCACGCCAAGAAATTGCCCGGCGCCTGTACAGAGGAACCCCACCCCCAGAGAGAGGGTATGAGCCGGGAGTGAAATCGTTCCAGGATTGAAGGTCCGATCAGGAATGGGATCTCCCGTATACGTATACCCGGACCGGACTGAGACTTCCCAATTCGGCAGCCACTGCGGATTCAGCCACGTATGCTCAGTTCCAAGGCCAATCACCGGAACGTTCTTCCACTGTCGCGGCTGAGGAATCGTCGTTCCACCGATAAGGCGGACGTCAAAATTTCTGTGCAAACTCCAGCCCACATATTCGACGTCGAGTTCGACCTTCCACTCTCTCTCGCTGGTACGCACCGGCCAGATGGCCAGCGCACCAGTAGCTATTTGCGGGAGCACAAGATCAGCGGAACCATCGGCAAACTTGGTTCCGTTGACCAAAAGCGAGCCATTCAAAGGCACGATCGCCTGCGAGCGATAGACCAGCCCGATAGACATGATCGTTTTACCCGTATCGTTTCTCATCGGCGTGTAGAGTAGACTCGCCGTCACGCCGGCACCAGTTCCACTGCCATTGAGCTCAATGGAAGCACCGGCTGGAATTCCCAAGGCTCCCCCACTGATCTGCCTCTGCTCCCCATGCCCTTCACCAAGAAAGCTCGCGAAGGTATAAATATCCGCGCTTACCCCCACAGAAAGCTGATCGTTGATCTTGTAGGCAATTGTGGGTTTGATAGCGAGCAGCGGGAGTGCCGCGGAGGTCACCACCGTATTAAACGGACCATCGAGTGGATAGCGCGTGTTCAGACCGAACGGTGACAGAAGCCCGATTCCGGCGGTCACCGAAGACAAACGAGGCAATCCAATGGACGCAAGATTGGCACTAAGATAGAAGGTGCCGGGAGGAGGCCAGCTCACGCTACCATTCAAATCGCCACGACTATCTATACCCGTCGGGCCCTTGAACGTAACAGATCCCCCAACCAGACTGGTCCCCAGTACACTTTGGACACCTTGCACTTGAGTCAACCCGGCCGGGTTGTAGTGAATCGCTGATGGATCGTCGGCTTGGGCGGCGAACGCATTTCCTTGACCCACCGCACGCGCCCCCTGAGGTTGAAAGCGAATGGCCTGACCATGTACAGCCATCGGCCGGAAGAGAAATTCTAGGAAGGCAAGTGCCACAACCATCCAGGACATATGCAATGTCCGCCTCAAGATCATGACGCTCCACCACACGGCTTCGCAGGATTTGTGACCAGTCCGCGAATTGCTCTCCTAATTGCTCCCGATGTTCAGCGCATGTTCAGACAGTTCATGCGCTTAGACGAGGGTAGATTGAGCATGAACAGGCTGCATAGAGATAATCGGCCCTAGTGCGCACACAAGGCACCCCTGCCGTTTTTTCAGTTTTCTTCACGGTTTTATAAATGGTAGAGTAATTCCCCCTATAGACTAGGAGGTGTGTCCATGTCGCACGCATTGACAAAGCAAGCATTCCCTCATGCCACATTCGATGCCCTTTCCAAGTCCGAATGCCAGAATTTCCTAGAAATCCTTCACTATGTGATGCAGGCAGAAACTCCTGATCACGTGAGAGATGTGCTCGTTCGATTCCAGAACTATTTTTCGTTCACGAGAGCGTTAGGCGGTCTCGTCCGCCTAGGGCCGAATCAGACGTTTGCCGGTTTTGGAAACGTCGTCAATGCCAGCTATCCAGATGAATGGCTATATATGTATTGGAAGAACGGGTTTGCGGACGTCGACCCCGTCTTTAAGTCAGCCTTGAAGTCGCCCGGCACTCAGCATTGGCGAAAGACGTATCAGAACATGTCTTCAGAGAAAGAACGGGAGTTCATCGCCACCGCGCGCCAATTTGGTCTCTGCGATGGGATCACCACTGGTTCCGTTGATGAGGCATGCGGAGTCGCCACATTCTGTTCGTTTGCCAGCGAGGAAACGCTTGATGCCAAACGGCTCGTACCGCTCGTCGAATACCTTGGGTACTACATTCACATGGCCCTTCTGAAGACCGCGCCAAAATCGGCGTCGCAAACAGATCGATGCGTCAAAGCACTTTCCTCACGAGAAGTCACGATTCTCAATTGGATGAAGAACGGAAAAACCAATTGGGAGATTGGTAAAATCCTTGGAGTCAGCGAACGAACCGTCCGATTCCATATCGAAAGCATCTTTTCAAAACTGCAGGTAACTTCTCGTTCTCAGGCCGTTGCAACCGCTATCGAACATGGGTTGCCGGCGCTGCATGGCCTACCATCCGCCGTGTAGACTGCACCTCCATTATTTATTCACCAGAGCGCCAGCTCCGTCCCTCGTAACACCCAATGCCGCTTCCTCGGAACGGTCATGCCGTACGTACAAGTTGTCGGTCATGTACCAACTCATTATATTCCCCCATCTCGTTGGCCTGCCCCATTGTGGGAGGTTGAAGAGTCGGCAGCTCAAACGTCGGTGTTGTCGTATTAAGCCAATCCAGCATTGCAGGACGATATGTGGAGGCTTGGAATCGAAATTCATCCAGATCAAGTAATCCTCCGATAGAGAGCACCTCAGCCGGTGGCAATGCAACGGGTTCCCCGATGGGACGGCATGGCCATCCCATACGCTGGACAACCTTCAAAAATCTGTGTTCGACCACCATATAGGTGTAGCGGACGTCATGAAGCAGACACCACTGATACATCCCCTTAAAGATCGTTTTCATCAGGCTTGCAGAAAGACCGCGGTCCTTGATCGCAGGATCAACAGCGAGGCGTGTGATTTCTGCTGTATCAACCTCCTTTCTGACTCTGTGACGCCCCACGAGGCATGCACTAAACTCACTTTCCAACATGAAAGGGACCGGCGCCTGGGTCATCCTGACCAATCCCAGCAATGTTGACTGACCGGCAAACACCCCGATCGAGGTGCTCCAGGTATCGTAGACATCGGATTCGAATCGGTCGGCTCGCTCGGGAACCCATTTGAGTCGTTCCGCGAATACTTGATGCCGCAATCGATAGGCCTTGGTCAGATCCTCCTTTGTCTCGAGCGTCTTAACGAGAAATTCTCCTTCGTAAAACGCAACTCCTCTTTCCTCAGAAATTACTGAGATCGACATGACTGTCTCCTTTCAGGTTGAGTTAATTAGGACCGCACTAAAGCCGAAGGACTGGGCCAAATGTCCGATGAAGAAGGCGGATGGTTCCACCTTAAGAGGCCAAACGTCACCTGGCGGACCCGCCAGGTGATTTTCTAGTCACCATGGGGTAAATGGTGATGATGTTTTTGCTAGGTGTGAGTTCCGGTGAATTCGAACAGGAGGAAGGTGAATGAAAGAGACTCGCGTGGCCGTGGGAAAAGAAAGATTTGAGGTGTTAGACGGGGGGCGCCGTGCTACGTCACGGCTTTCATGTTCCCAGTCGGCTCGCCCATTGAGACAATCCCTCGGTTTTCGCCAATTGGAGCCCTGCGCAGGTGAATTGACGTCGGCCTATAAGGCAACCGAGCGACGACTGCACATGCTCTTGGAAGATCGTTCCCGTATCGGTCGTGACCTGCATGACTGCGTATTGCAATCGTTGTATGCCATCGGACTCGGTGTTGAAAGGAACCAAAAGGTTAGGCATAATAATGATCATGAAGACAAAACATATGATACGAGCGTTATTTCACAGATCAACCAACTGATCCATGAGGTGCGGAGCATGATCCGCGAATTGGAGTCCGAGACCATCCAGGAATTTGATTTATCTTCTGAGCTGAATACGTTACGCGCTACTTATGAGCAAACAGGCCGACTGCGCGTAAAATTGGATCTTCAGCGGAGCGCGCTTGAGGTGCTCACGACCGAGGAAGAGCGGGAGATCCTCAATATCGTACGAGAAGCCCTCAGTAATTGCGCCCGCCATGCCCATGCATCGCGAGCGACGGTCTCCATTCGCATGAAAGACACGAGAATTCGCGTCACCGTACAAGACGACGGGATTGGATTCTCCACGGCTGTCGGACAGCCGGGTGGATACGGGCTGGCCAACATGGAAGCCCGCGCGAAAAAGCTCGGGGGGATGTTCCAAGTTCACTCCAAGACCGGGAGAGGCACACAAGTGACGGCGGAATTTTCGTTGGAACCCTTGTTGACTCCTGTATGAAACAGCCGCAGACCAGCATCGTTCTTATCGATGATCATGAGATGGTCCGTCGAGGGCTTCGCGCTCTGCTTCACCTTGAGCCGGATATGACAATCGTAGGTGAGGCAGGAACTGTTGCAGAGGGCGTATCCGTCGTCGAGCGACACACTCCACACATGACGTTGCTTGACGTCAAGCTCCCCGATGCCACCGTCACGGAAGCCTGTCGACGGCTTCTGGCCGTTGCACCAAAGCTTCGCATTCTTGTCCTCACCAGTTACGCCGAAGATGCGACCGTGATGGCCGCCGTTCAGAACGGAGCCCATGGGTACGTCCTCAAGGATA
>JAHBWT010000065.1 GCA_019636815.1 Nitrospira sp. | reverse complement strand
TTTGCGGAAAAAAGTGGAACCGCCATGCATCCCAACCCTGCCGTGACCGAGGCGGTCGTCAACGGGTTGGCGATGCACATTGATGAACTGGGGAAGCCTCTCTGCCCGTGCAATTTCTATCAAAACAAACAGGCTGAAGCCAAGCTCCGACGCTGGATCTGCGCCTGCGACGAAATGCAGATCTACAAGTACTGTCACTGTCTCCTCTTTGTTCGTGAAGACGGCATGCCGATCACAGAATACTTACCGGAAGGCCACGAAGGTCGTGAGGTCTATGGCGTCGTCACGGATCCGACGCCGGATAAAGGTCGCGCCCTCAAACATAAAGCTGTCCTATCCGCAACCGTTCCGGACGAGTCCCCTGCGACATCAGCTTCCCCAACATGACGCAGCCTCAGACCAAGCTCCGTTGGTGGTTCGCCTGCTGTCTGCTGATCAGCACCTTTTCTTGTCCACCGGTACCGGCGGCCGAGCCACCTCCGGCAAATCCCCCGCACAACACGGGCAAATCCAACTGGTCACTTTTTGATTCACGAAACTTCCCGCTGGACGCTATTATATAGTCAGCCTTTATATAGTCAGCCTTCTCGATGGAGGTCCGGAGCACACCAGGATGCACATCAAGGTGGAATCGCCTGGGCGACCCTCGACCTGGACACGGGGGAGAAAGCCGCAAACCTTGTCGTCACGGGCTGTAAGAGCGCGCTCTGTTGACCGACAACGTCCCGATTGCGGTCTGGTCTCGTTGAGAGTTCATCCGAAGGAGCGCCATGCGAATTCTTTTAGTTGAAGACGATACGGATCTTGCTCAGTTCATCCGGAAAGGATTGAAAGAAGAGCAATACGCGGTCGACGTGGCAGCCGATGGTGAAGAGGGGTTGGAACTCGCGTTGAACAATGCGTACGATCTTTTGATTCTCGATATCATGCTCCCCAAGCTCGATGGCCTCACCCTTTGCCGCCGCATCCGAGCCAAGGGAAACATGACGCCCGTCCTGCTCTTGACCGCGCGCAACACGGTGGAAGATAAGGTTTCGGGGTTTGACACCGGAGCGGATCAATTTCTGCCCAAGCCGTTCGCCTTCGTGGAACTGCTGGCCCAGATACGGGCGCTTCTGCGGCGTGGCAGTACACAACAAATCGTCCAACTGCAGGCGGCCGATCTGAGATTGGATCCGGCTTCTCACCGCGTCTGGCGCGCCGGACAAGAGATCGCGCTGACAAATAAAGAATACGCACTACTTGAATTTCTCTTACGGAACAAGAATCGGGTGCTGACGCGTACGGCAATCATTGAACATGTGTGGGACATCAGCTATGACCCCATGACGAACATCGTCGACGCCCATATTCGGGCCCTCCGGGCAAAGATCGACCGGGACTTTTCTCCACCCTTGATCGCCACGGTACGCGGCGCCGGGTATATGCTCGAAGAGCCGGACGCTCCTGCATGAAATCGTTGCGCAGCCTGATTAGCTGGTCCGCCTTTGTCTTGATGGCCGGGCTGCTCCTGTTCTCTGCCCTCGTGTACGCCGCGAGCGAGATGTTGCTTCAACGTTTTGTGGACGGACGCCTGCTCGTATTGGGAGAGACCTTGGCCGAATTCGTAGAGCAGAAGCCCGAGCTCTTCGAACACCGAGACCGGGACATTGCACCAACCAGCGAATTGACCCGGGGCGCCGCGGAACAGCACGTCTTGCCCGACGTCACTCATGCCCTTCGCGTCTTCTCCACCGACGGCTCGCTTGTGTGGAGAAATCCTCACGCAACCGGACAGGCGTCGCTCTCCCCGCGCGTGCTTGAACAAGTCCGACTCAAGAACGTCCTATTCGAGACCCTCAAGGCGCCCGATGGCACACCCGGGCGTCATTTGTTTCTCTTCTTCGTCGGCAAAGGTGGTGTGCAGTATGTCTTGCAGGCAGAAACGTCCTTGCTTCACTACCAGGAAACGCTGAACGGTCTCGTGCTTCTCCTGGCACTCGGATCCGGAGCGACTCTTTTTTTCGCCTGGCTCGGCAGTCACTGGCTGTCCAAGAAAGTCCTGGCCCCGATCGATGCGTTGTGCAGAGGCGCCGAAACGATGTCGGAAACCGACCTTGGAAAACGACTGCCGATGGACTCACCTTACCACGAGTTTCGCCGACTCACCCAGGCTGTCAATGCCGTCTTGGATCAATTCCAACGCGGCAGCGAAGTGCAACGGAACTTTTGCGAAATCGCCGCGCACGAGATGAAGACGCCGCTGACCATCCTGCAAGGAAACTTAGAGGTTGCGCTGATGAAAGCGCGGACAGTTGAAGAATATCACGAAGTGCTCCTCAACAATCTCCAGCAAGTCGAGCGGCTCATTTCGCTGACCCGTCCCTTATTGACCCTCGCGAAATTCACCAGTAGCAAGCCTCCGGTCAATCTCGTGCCTCTCGCGCTGGAGCCGCTCATACAAGAGATCGTAGATGAACTGGCTCTATTGGCCGATGACCGTCAGATCGCGTTGAGGTTCGAATCCCAGCCGATTTCCCCTGTGCTCGGTGACGCCCAGTGGCTCAAACAAGCGCTGATCAACCTGCTCGACAATGCCCTGCAGTACACGCCTGCTGGGGGCTCTGTCACGGTCCGGCTACAGCCGGTTGGACAAGATGTCGCCATAGCGGTCGAGGACACAGGTCATGGAATCGAGCCGGAGCATATTCCCCATCTGTTCGAGCGATTCTACCGGACCGACTGGGCTCGGGCGAAGGATACCGCCGGGACCGGACTTGGATTGCCCATTGTAAAGGAAATCATGGATGCCCACGGCGGGAGCATTTCCGTTACGAGTCAAGTCGATAAAGGGTCGGTCTTCACATTGCGTTTACCCGCCCTCGCTCAGCAAACGGCTCTTGCCTAGCGGTTCTCGAATCAATTTGCCTCGCCCTGCTTAACGCCTACGTTCATACGCCGTTCTAACCCGTCTCTTACCCGCATTCTTACCATAATGACTGTAACGGGGTGGCCAGTCATGAAGAACGCAGCTCTGTTCCCACAAGGAGGATGAAGAGTCTTAACCATGGGTTCATTCTTATTTCATTTCTGGACGTTATGATCGTTTCTTCGGCAGCTACGCGCGAGAAAAAGGATTGGGGGAACACATGGCAAATATCATCACTGCTTCAAATAATGGTGTGTTTTCCGTACGTCATGGTGGGACTCGGACAAGCGATCATCGTGGGAACGCACGTGGCCGGAAGAACAGTCCGTGACACAGCCGAGGAGACCACGGGTCGGAAGGTCCCTCTCGCGACCTTTAACGAGAAGCTCATGGCATCACGCAAAGAAGATAGTCGTTGTAAGGTTTGTTTTATACCCGGGTGTTCTGTATTTGGACCGCGTTGAGGACCGTCAACGGACCGAGTGAGAAAATAGAATGCGGCGTGATCCCAGGTTCGGATTAACATCGGTGGCAGAAATGAGAAGATCTTCATGAGGCTTTCACACGGAATTCATGGCGACTCGTTATATACCCATTACAAGTATGTAGCGGAAGAAGTAAACATGATGACTTTGTCTCACTCTGGAAAGCATCGCGCGGTGTTCATCTTCGATGTCATGGGCGTGCCTACGCTACTCCCTAATCGGTATTTATCCACATGTTGCAGGAAAGGGATTTAGACATGGCATCAACTCGTACTGCCGGCGAACAGAGATACAATATTTCTCAGTGGTATGACTCCAAGCCAGCCAAAATCGGTTGGCTTGCGATGCTGGGGATCATAACGTTCTGGCTCTTTTACCAGCGGATCTATGGTTACTCGCACGGCTTGGATTCCATGACACCTGAGTTTGACTCAGTGTGGATGGGGCTGTGGCGGTTTAACATCTTGGCCAACGCGACCTTCTTTGCGGTCGCCATTTCCTGGATCTGGATGACGCGTGACCGCAATCTAGCCAACTTGGACCCGAAGCTGGAATTGAAACGATATTTTTATTGGATGGGCTGGCTCTCCTGCTATATGTTCGGCGTGTACTTCGCCGGCAGCTTGACGCTGGAGCAGGATGCGGCATGGCACCAGGTGATTATCAGGGACACGAGTTTTACGGCAAGCCACATCGTCGCATTCTACGGCACGTTCCCACTGTACATTACCTGCGCGGTGGCAAGCTACCTATATGCGCAGACGCGGCTGCCGCTCTATGCGCGGGCGACCTCGTTCCCATTGGTGGCGGCGGTGGTGGGGCCGATGTTCATCCTGCCGAACGTGGGGTTGAACGAGTGGGGGCATGCGTTCTGGTTCGTCGATGAAATGTTCGCCGCCCCATTGCACTGGGGCTTTGTGACGCTGGGCTGGTTTGGTTTGTTCGGTGCCGGGGGCGGCGTGGCAGCCCAAATCGTATCGCGCATGTCGAACCTGGCGGACGTGATCTGGAACGGCGCGCCCAAGAGCATTCTGGATCCATTTTCCAGCCAAATAGCCAGTTCGACCGCGCGTAGCGGCTACTAACCCGACAGGTCACCGAAGGATCGGTCTAGGGCTCCATGAAAGGAGCCCGGGCTGGTCCACGGATATAGGCCTTCGTATTCCTATAAGACTAGACCGACAGAACCTAGTTCATAAGGAGAACCGATGAACGCTCGATTGATGTCACGAATTCTCTTCGCGACGGACTTTTCCAATTGTGCCGCCCGAGCTGAGGAGTATGCGACCTCTCTTGCCATAGCGTGGGACGCGGGCATGGATCTTCTGCACGTTCTGAAAGGCTCGGCGGGGATACCATCGGGCTCGGCCGACATTTCGCCCCCTGAGCAGATGCACGAGGATGTGACTCCGCAACTCGATGAGATGCAGAAACAGATTGCGCGCAAGGGAGTGGCAGCGACTGTGCGCCAGGTGAGGGGTATCCCGAGTGAGCAGATCAACCAGGCCGCGAAAGAGCGCGGCATCGATTTGGTGGTGATGGGAACTGAAGGCAGAACCGGAAGGGATTCTAGACTTCTCGGCAGTACGGCCGAACGGGTGACGAAAACAGCACCCTGTCCGGTCCTGGCGGTCCCGAGCCTTCGCGAAGGAGCCGTCCGGCACGTCACGGCTATCGAATCCCCCATCTTCATTCACCATATCCTGACGCCAGTCGATTTCTCGAGTCCTTCTCTGGCATCCCTCGAGTACGCCATTCTATTCGCCAACCGAGTAGGAGCGAAATTGACGCTTTTGCACGTACTCGAGCCTGTGTATCACGACCTCGGGTTGGGGTTGGGGCAGATCGAACAGGAACCGGTGAAACGTGCACATTGGGAATCCCACTTGGCCGAACTTGCAGTGACAGTCCGGTCATTCGGGCTCCCGGCGGATTCCGTGGTCCGCGGAGGAGTCCCGTCGCATTCTATTCTCGCCTGCGCGCTGCAGCGACAATGCGACCTGATCGTCATGGGAACTCATGGGCGGCGGGGCCTGTCGAACGGGCGCTCCGGGAGCGTGGCGGAAGCGGTACTGCGCCAGGCGACGTGTCCCGTCTTGACCGTCCGAAACCCTAAGTTTAGTCCCGACCATCGCCCTGCGATTTTTGAGTCAGCTTTAGCAACTTGAGGAGAGGAATACGATCATGAACCCGAGCGACATTTACATCACCACGTTCGACTTCGTCCGCCTGAAGAAACTTTTGCAGGGCGGCATCATCCTTAAAGAGCGAGATCGCGACCACCTGGAGAGTCTGCATCATGAGCTGGACCGGGCGCATGTCGTGGACCCAACAGCAATTCCTCATAATCTGGCAACCATGAATTCTCGCGTTCGCCTTCAAGATATGGAGACGGGCGAGGAGAACGTCTATACCCTCGTGTTCCCGTCCGATGCGGATATCGAGCAGAACAGGATTTCGATTCTTGCTCCGATCGGCACTGCAATCCTTGGGTGTCGGGCCGGCGACAGGGTGGACTGGCTCGTGCCGGCCGGAAAACGGAAGGTCCGAATTCAAGACATTCTCTATCAGCCTGAAGCCGCCGGCCATTATGACCTCTAAGGGCTGTGTGAATAGGCTGGAGGAGGTAACGAACGGAGACCACAATATGAGCATTTTAGTCGTTGGTGAAACTGGAACAATAGCAGTCACGTGGTACGAGGCCTCCTCACAAAAGGAGAACGGGTGCGCGTCCTGACCTGCTCGGCGGACAAGGCCGATGCCCTTCCCCTTAAAGTAGCCAACGGCTAGAGGAGGGATTCCTGAGGACCTCTAGGAATCATACAATGAATCTGAAGAGTCTAGTTCATCGAGAGCTAGGTGAAGGGCTGACGGAGCAGGAGTTGGCTTCTTTGGTTGGTGTCTCTGAACGAACGATCGCGAACATTCTGATCGACAAGCTCCCCAAGGGCGCCGCGATATGGGAAAAGTTCGCGAGGTATTTTCGCATGGATGCGGAGTTTCTGCGAAGCGGAGAACTGGCGTGTTCCGGGGCAGCGTTCGAGTTCTCAGAGAGCACGCGTCATTCCGCTGCCGGTCACATTCAGAAGGTTCCACTGCTGAAGTGGGATCAGATTGGGCAGATGATCACAAGCCAAGACTTTTCTCGCGCCATCCATGCTGAAGCGATGGTCGAAACGACAGACGTGGCAGGGGCGCGCACCTTCGCATTGAAAGTGCGAGACGACTCGATGGAGCCACTGTTCAGCAAGGGAGAGATGATTTTCGTGAATCCCGATCTTCCCAGTGAACCCGGGCAATACGTGGTGGTTGAGAGTGAGGACGGCTGTCCGGAGGGGAGCCTTTTACGGCAGCTCAAGGAAATCGGCGGACAATCCATTCTTCATCCGCTGAACCGGCGGCATGACGACCTCCCCTTAACGAAATTCCCGCGTATCTTAGGCAGGGTCGTGCGGTTACGGAAGAATCTTTGACGAGGCGAGCATGGAGATGCTCAACCTTCAAGAGAGAGCGATGACTCACAATACCCTGCGGCAATCGGCTGTATCAACCATGTGGCGGCTCTCAGCGGCATCGGTGGTGAAGCCGCTTTCGACCCGAATACGCACGCGCTCAGTTTCTTTTCTGAGACCGGAATCTCCGTGGTACAGTCAAGGAAATCAGGGGCGCTCAGCAGCAAATTGGATTTGGTGAGGGACGCCTGCTATGTATTCTTGAGGAGCTGCGAACCGTCACGGTACTGTGGGAACTAGGAATTCGCGTGTGGTCGCAGATAAGCGCCGGATCCGCCAGTCTTTGACGGCTCGAAAACACCGGACACTTGCTCCTTCAGCGTGCGTGACAGTCCCTCCAACCTTCCATCGTGACATATCACGGTTTGTCGCGATACTTCGCGGTCGAGCACACTGAAAGTCCACGTATGATCACTACCTCCATCCCCTTATCTTCCCGGTAATTCAGGCGATTGTCGCTGTGAGGCTCCATCCGATCGAACGGCATCGGGCTTGCTCACTGCTATTGTAGAACAGCGGGTCTGTCTGAAAAGGCCATCGATCAGACGGAACACCTGTTCAATGTGCAGAACCAGAATGGAGGAGGGACAGGGTATGGAGCGATGGGTACGGCAATCATCGGGGAGGAGCACACCATGGATCACTACGTTCTGCTGGCTCTGGGTCTTGGCATCTTTGCTGGTGCCCCCTGTGGTCGTCAGTATGCCGGTGTGGGCAGCGGAGCCCGATTCTGCCTTGACGGCCACCGAGACGTCCGCGGCCACCGAGTCAAAGGCCCAAACGGGTCGGGATGTGTATTACAAGACCGAAGGGATCGTGAGCGGGGCGGCGGCGCCGAAAACGGCTGATGACAGTCACCACTATCCTCGCTACAACTTCGAGAGCCGGGTACTGATCTGGTTTGCAAATCAACAGCACCTGTACTATGGCAGTTTCGTGTTGGCGGTCCCGATCTTCTGCATGATCATCGAGTTCCTCGGCATGGTGACCAAGGATCGAGCCCTCGGCAACCGCTACGACCGGCTGGCCTACGACTTCATCAAGATCAGCTTGACGGCCTACTCGCTGACCGCGATCCTCGGCGGCATCCTCTTGTTCACGTTTCTGACCCTCTATCCCACGTTCTTCGGCTATCTCTCCAGCATCTTCCGGCCCGTGATGCATCTCTACGCGCTCCTGTTCGTCGCAGAGAGCGGCATTCTGTATGTCTATTACTATGGGTGGGAGAAGATGAGCGACGGGTTTCTGAAATGGATTCACCTGACCATGGCGGTCGTACTGAACGTCGTCGGGACCGTCCTCATGTTCCTGGCCAACAGCTGGCTCGCGTTCATGATGTCCCCGGCCGGCGTGGACGAGGAAGGCCGCTACCTCGGCAACATCTGGCACGTGATCCACACGGCACTCTGGAATCCGCTGAATCTCCACCGGTTGCTGGGGAACATGGCGTTCGGCGGAAGTGTCGTCGCCGCCTACGCCGCCTATCGGTTTCTGGCGGCGAAGACGAACGACGAGCGGGCGCACTATGACTGGATGGGCTATGTCGCCATGTTCATCGCCGTGTTGTTTCTCATTCCGCTCCCGTTTGCCGGCTACTGGCTGATGCGGGAAGTGTATGCGTACCGGCAACAGATGGGGATCACATTGATGGGCGGCCTGCTGGCCTGGCTGTTCATCATCCAGGCGACGATGATCGGAGCCCTCTTCCTCACCGCCAGTTATTACCTGTGGCAATGTATGGAGCGCATGCGCGGGGCCGACAAGTATCTGCGCTACGTGAAATATCTGCTGTTCCTGATGGTGGCCGGGTTCTTGGTCTTCATCACGCCGCACACGATGGTCATGACCCCGGCCGAGCTCAAGGCGATGGGCGGCCAGCAACACCCGGTGCTCGGCAACTATGGGGTCATGTCGGCGAAGAACGGCGGGATCAACGTCATGATCCTCACGACGATTTTGAGCTTCATCTGGTACCAGCGCGGGAACAAGATTCCGACCGTGTCTTGGGCCAAGTTCGGGAACATCTTCATGGGGACTTTTTTCACGGTGGCCTACGTCAACGTCATCTGGCTGGCCGTGTACGGGTATTACATCCCCGCCAACGTACGGGTCGGACTCTCCGTCCCGCAAGTCGCCACAACGCTCTCGTGTCTCATCTTCATGACGGCTCTCAACCTCGCCATGCTCCGAGGCGCTACGCTGGGCGGGGCCGTCGAATGGGGTCGGATGACTGTGCGCTCCCAGTATGCGCTCATTATGCTCGCGACGGAGTTCACGTGGATGATGGCCCTGATGGGCTACATCCGCTCGTCGGTGCGCCTGTTCTGGCACGTCAATGAGATCATGCGCGACAACTCTCCGTGGGCCTACACCCATACCGTGGGTTTTGCCGCCAATATGATTTCGTTTAACGTCCTGTTCTTCTGGATGAGCATTCTATTCGTGTTCTGGCTGGCATCGCTCGGCGCCAAGACCGTCCCGCAGGACAAACCGGTCTCACTACCCGACATGGTCCCTGTACCACGCTCTTCATGAAGCGGCGAGGTAGGTCACTACACGAATGGTGGAACAGCAGTGCAGATCTTCTGTGTTCAGGCGTGAATTATGAAGAACTCTTCACGATCTCATCATGGAGGCTTCACTTTGGAGGCGTATGTAATGAGGCAAGCGAAAAGGGGGTGAACTACCATTATGATTTCCTTTATCGAAGGGTTCTTGTTGTTGGCCATATTCAGCGTTCTGTTCGCCATGATGCAGACCGCGAGTCGGTAGCCAAACCGACTCCCAGACGGGCGTAAAGACCCGCGGGGAATGCTGGCGTGTGGGCGATCGTGTTTGGATGTGGGGCGAAGGACGGCAGGGGAATGGGCGCTACGTCGATCAGGAAACGACCGAGACGGGCTGTTCTATTTTCTCTCTTTCATGGCCCGTTCAACCTCTCGTCCCGCCTCTCGAGCCTTGATCGACGCACGACGATCGTGTTGCTTTTTCCCTTTAGCCAGTCCCAGTTCAACCTTGGCTCGGCCTCGTGCTGAAAAATAGATGCGGAGAGGAACCAGCGTGAGCCCTTTCTGCTGGGTTTTGCCAAGGAGCTTGTTGATCTCTTTGCGATGCAAGAGCAACTTGCGGGTTCTGATCGGGTCATGGTTCATCACATTGCCGTGGCTATACGGGCTGATGTGGCAATGGTGCAGAAAGACCTCTCCTTCTTTGACGCCGGCATAGCTGTCTTGTAGGTTCACACGCCGCTCGCGCAGCGATTTCACCTCGGTCCCCTTCAGGACCATCCCTGCTTCGAACTTCTCTTCGATAAAGTAGTCGTGATAGGCTTTTCGATTTGTTGCCACGACTTTGTACTGATCTTCTGTCTCTTTGGCCATAGAGGGAACCAGTGCCTTGATCTCTTTCTTGGATACCGCCTATGATGCCCTGCATGGGCTCCGGTACGCTAGACTCCTTTGGCAGTATTCTCTCGGGGGTCTCCAAACGTCTTGGGCTGGAACCGAGGTTGATCGAGCTTCGCTTACAGCATCGCTGGCACGATCTTGTCGGCGAGCCCATGGCAAGCCATACCTGGCCGGCTCAGATTCGCTTCAAGAAACTGTACCTTATCGTCAGAAATCCTGTCTGGCTGCAACAACTGACGTTCCTTAAACCGGCTCTGCTGACGAAGTTGGAGGCAGAGGCCGGACCAGACATGACCGACATCGTCTTTCGTATCGGAGAGATTCCCGATACAAGCATGGCTGGCACTGATGTCCCCAATGCCAACCTCAAATCCGTTCATCACGCTGAACTCTTGCCCGAAGTGGTCTCGCATACCACGGCGATCCAAGATCCCTCATTGCGCGAGCAATTTACAGAGGTGATATCGAGATACCTGGCTCAGGCTCCGCTTCGGCCGGGAAGGGATCCGTCACAAGCCCCTTGAACAGAATCCGTGTGTCGCTGGAACTGTTTCCATCTTGAGGGATGGGACCAGTGCCGCCTTCTTCATCCTGATCCAGCAGCTGATAATATCCGCGCATTGATTGTTCATAATCCTTCGTCACGACCGCGTCGCCAGCCAGATACTTGGCCAGCACGTCAGGCTCGGTTTTGAGATGGTCGTCGAACACATAAATCACGATTTTCCGGTACCGGCCTCCTTGATCACCGGCGGTTGTGGGGTAGATTTTCATGGGACCGAAGTCGCGCGTTTCATGGGCGACTTTCCGAAACCGCTTCACCAATCGTTCGATCTGATCATCTTGGGTATCTCGAGGAACATAGGTTGCCACGAAATGGCTGGACTGGGAACCTACCGTGTAGGGTGGAATCGAGCGGTCGGGACGACTGAGATACATGCCTCCCCAAATCAACGCGAATGACCCCACAAACACCCAGAGCGCAAATTTGACGACGATATCCAGCGGCTTCTTGGTTGTGGGATCGGCGGGAGGCATGGGAGAAACTACTCGATTGGGTACAGGATTGGCTCGCCCTGACGCAGTTACGCTTCAGGAATCTCGTCCGACGGCACATCCTCTCGTTCGACGGCTTCCGCCAGTCTCGCAACACCCACCACTCGGTCTCCTTCGCCATCGAGATCGAGAATACGCACACCTTGGGTATTCCGGCCGATCTCGCGGATGTCGTCCACCTTGCACCGGAGCACGTTCCCCTGCGCGGCCATCAACATGATCTCGTCGCCGTCTCGAACTTGCAGAAATCCGACGGCGAGACCGTTGCGCTCCGTCGTCTTCACGCTGATAATGCCCTTTCCCCCACGGCCTTGCACTCGGTATTCGCCGACCGGTGTCCGTTTCCCGTAACCGCCTTCCGTGACGGTCAAGATGGACGTCGTGGAATCGGGCGTAATGGTTTCCATACCGATGACTTCGTTCCCCTCCTCGAGCGTGATGCCCTTCACGCCATAGGCGGTCCGACCCATCGGCCGTACTTCGTCTTCCTTGAATCGAATGGTCATGCCCTGTCGTGTTCCAAGCAGAATCTCTCGTCGTCCATCGGTCAGTTGCACCCCGATCAGTTTATCGCCGCTCTCCAGCCCTAAGGCGATGATCCCGCCCTGTCGTGGATTGCTGAACGCAGAAAGTTCCGTCTTCTTGATGATGCCCTTCTTGGTTCCCATCACGATATACCGATCATCCCGGAACTCTTTGACCGGCAACGTTGCCGTCACCTTTTCATGGCTCGATAAGGCCAAGAGATTCACCAGCGCCTTGCCCTTCGCAGCCCGGCTGGCCTCGGGAATTTCATGAACCTTCAACCAATACACTTTTCCTGCGTCCGTAAAAAAGAGAAGCGAATCGTGGGTGGACGCGGTAAAGAGATCCTCGACGAAGTCCTCCTCCTTGATGCCCATGCCGATCTTGCCCTTACCCCCTCGTCGTTGGGCGCGATACAGGGACACCGCATTCCGTTTGATGTATCCCGCATGTGAGATGCTCACGATCACTTCTTCTTCCGCGATCAGGTCTTCCAGGCTGATCTCCGCCTCTTCTTTGACGATCTGCGTGCGACGTTCATCCTTGTAGGCCTCATGAATTTCGGCCAGCTCGTCTTTGATGATGGTCCGGACCAGTGCTTCGCTCGCGAGGACGGACTTCAGGTATTCGATCTGCTTCAGCACTTCCCGGTACTCTTCGACGAGCTTCGTTCGTTCAAGCTGTGTCAGGCGTTGGAGCCGCATGTCGAGGATCGCGGTGGCTTGAATGTCCGTGAGGCCGAACTGTCGCATCAATCCCGCCCGCGCTTCGTCCGGCGATTGCGATCCCCGAATGAGAGCGATCACGGCATCCAGATTGTCGAGGGCGATCTTGAGTCCTTCGAGAATATGCGCCCGCTCTTCCGCTTTCCTGAGCTCGAAGGCCGTCCGTCGCACGACGACTTCCCGTCGATGCTCGAGGAAATGGTGGAGGATCTGCTTGAGATTCAGGATCTCCGGTCGATTGTTGACGAGCGCCAGCATGATGACGCCGAACGTCGTTTCAAGCGGGGTGTGTTTGTACAGGTTGTTCAGGACTATCAACGGGATTTCACCCCGTTTCAGCTCGATCACCACCCGCACGCCTTCGCGATCGGAGGACTCGTCTCGTAAGTCCGAGATGCCTCTGATCCGGTCTTCCTGAACCAATTCGGCGATCTTCTTGATCAGGCTCACCTTGTTGACTTGGTAGGGAATCTCCGTGACGATCAGGCGCTCACGCTCGGTCCGTTCATCAGTCTCTACCACGACTTTCGCTCGCAAGGTGAGGAGGCCTCGCCCTGTCTCATAGGCTTCCTTGATGCCGCTTACACCGTAAATAAACCCGGCCGTTGGAAAATCAGGACCAGGTATTTTCTTCATCAACTCGGCGATCGTCACCTCAGGATTCTCCAACAGGAGGAGCAATCCGCCGATGACTTCGGCAATGTTGTGAGTCGGGATGTTCGTGGCATAGCCGACCGCGATACCACCCGCCCCATTGATCAGCAGATTCGGCACTCTGGTGGGCAACACCAGCGGTTCTTGTCTTGATTCGTCATAGTTAGGCCCGAAGTCAACGGTTTCCTTGTCGATGTCCGCCAACATCTCTTCAGACAGCTTCGTCATGCGCGCTTCGGTGTAACGCATGGCGGCCGGCGGATCGCCGTCCACTGAGCCGTAGTTACCCTGGCCGTCCACCAGCGTGTAGCGCATGTTGAAGTCCTGCGCCATGCGGACGAGTGTGTCGTAGATCGGCCCGTCGCCGTGCGGGTGGTAGTTCCCCATGATCTCGCCGACGATCTTGGCCGACTTGCGGTAGGCCCGATTGGAGGCGAGACCCATCTCGTTCATGCCGAACAGAATTCGGCGGTGGACTGGTTTCAGTCCGTCGCGAACGTCGGGAAGCGCCCGTCCCACGATCACACTCATGGCGTAATCCAGGTACGACGACTTCATCTCGTCTTCGATCGCGATATGGCCTAAACGCTCATCAGGAGGCATCGAGAGTCCTCGTCTTCTTCGACTGTTTTCGCGTCCCGTTCTATAACCATACGGGACCGACGCGTTCGCTACACGTCCAAATTCCTGACCTCAAGCGCGTGCGTTTGAATGAAATTCCGGCGGGGTTCCACCTCGTCACCCATCAGAATCGTAAAGATCTCATCCACGCCTGTGAGGTCCTCTAATGTCACCCTCAGGAGAGTGCGGGCATCCGGATTCATGGTCGTTTCCCAGAGTTGTCCAGGATTCATTTCCCCCAAACCCTTGTACCGCTGAATGCTGAGCCCCTGCTTCCCTACGTCCAAGATGGCCTTCACCAACTCATCAGTGGTCCGATGCTGGTTCTCTTGGTTCTTCTCCTTGAGTCTGTACGGAGGGCGTCCCAACCCGATCGCCGCCGGGGTCAGTTTTTGGAGTTCACGGAAGTCTGCCGAACCGACGAGTTCGTGTGTGATGGTCAACTCATGAGCGACGCCGTTCGTATGCATTCGGCAGACGACCTTGTTCGACTGATGCTCTTCGTCAACCAGCACGTCGAAAGCCGGCGTCACTTTCGGAAACACCACGGCCAGCGAGCTCTTGACGTTTTCGACCGACCGCTGGAGTGCCGCACGATCCTTGAGTCGCTCGCGATCCAGTCCTGGTTCATCGACAAACGCCCGCAAGATTGCCGCCTCAGTCGGCTTCTTGTTCAGGCGGCCGAGCAACGTTTCGAACGTGATCATCTTCTTCAGGATCGGCAGGAGTCGGCGGCCGGTCACATATTCGTGGACGCCTTCCAGGTAGAGCTCGACATCTTCGACGGCTGAGTCGGCCAAGTGCTCGTTCAACGACGCTTCGTCCTTGAGATAGCGTTCCGCTTTGCCCTTCTTCACTTTGAACAGGGGAGGCTGAGCGATGTAGATGTAGCCTCGCTCGATCAGCTCGGTCATTTGGCGGAAAAAGAACGTCAAGAGCAGCGTCCGGATGTGACTGCCGTCGACGTCGGCATCGGTCATGAGAATGATTTTGTGATAGCGCGCCTTTGCGATATCGAATGCATCCTTTTCTGGCTTGTCGCCTTCTTCCCGCTTGCGGCCGATCCCAGTCCCCAGTGCCATGATGAGCGTCCTGATTTCATCGCTGGACAGCATCTTGTCGAAACGGGCCTTCTCGACGTTCAGGATCTTGCCTTTCAACGGCAAAATAGCCTGGAATTTTCGATCGCGCCCTTGTTTCGCGGAGCCACCGGCCGAATCTCCCTCCACAATGTAGAGCTCGCTCAAGGCCGGGTCTTTCTCCGAACAATCGGCCAGTTTTCCAGGGAGCGAGCCTCCATCGAGTGCGCTCTTTCGCCTGATCAAGTCTTTGGCTTTCCGAGCTGCCTCGCGTGCGCGCGCCGCATCGACGGCCTTGCCGATGATCTTACGGGCGACCGGAGGATTCTCTTCAAAATAATTCCCCAAGGCCTCGTTGACGGCCGCTTCGACCACGCCTTTCACTTCGCTGTTCCCCAGCTTGGCTTTCGTCTGACCCTCGAACTGCGGGTTGCGCACCTTGACGCTGACCACCGCAGTCAATCCTTCCCGCACGTCGTCTCCTGTTAAAGACTCCATGTCTTTCTTGAGGAGATCGTTCGCGTTCGCAAAATTGTTGATCGTCCTGGTCAGCGCGGCTTTGAATCCCACCAAGTGCGTGCCGCCTTCCTTCGTGTTGATATTGTTCGCGAATGAAAAGAGATTCTCGGAGTAACTGTCGTTATACTGAAGCGCCACTTCGAGAATCATTTCCGGCCTCTCGACCTTCACGTAGATCGGCTTATGCAGGGGCGTCTTGGCTTCGTTCAGGTGTTCAACGAAGGATACGATGCCTCCCTTGTACAAAAAGACCTGTTCTTTTGCCGGTTCTTTCCGCTCATCCCTAAGAGTAATCGCCAGGCCCTTATTAAGAAAGGCCAGCTCGCGAAGCCGTTGGGCCAACACATCGAAGCTGAACTCCAGCGTCTCAAAGACTTGTCCGTCTGGTTTGAACCGAACTTTGGTGCCTCGGCGCTTCGTCTTCCCCATGATCTCAAGGGGTGCATTGGGCTTCCCGCGCTCATACCGTTGTTCGAACACTTGGGCATCCTGCCAGATCTCCAGCTCTAGCCACTCCGACAAGGCATTGACCACGGAAATTCCGACTCCATGGAGGCCGCCCGAAACCGTGTAGGCTCCCTGTTCAAACTTCCCGCCCGCATGAAGGACCGTCAGTGCCACCTCAGCCGCTGACTTGTTTTGCGTGGGATGCATGCCCGTGGGAATACCACGCCCGTTGTCGGTGACCGTGACACTCCCGTCGATGTGGATGGTGACCTCGATGGTCTCTCCGAAACCCGCCATGTGCTCGTCGACACTGTTGTCGACGACCTCATACACCAGATGGTGGAGGCCGTCGACCCCGGTACTGCCGATGTACATCGCCGGTCTCTTCCGGACCGCATCGAGTCCCTCAAGGACTTTGATCTGATCGGCGCGGTAACTATCTGACTTGGTCTGAGACGGGTCTTCTGTGGCCATCTTTTCCTAGCAATCTGGTGAGATGCTGAGGCTAAATCTTAATCGGCATCACCACGCACTTGAACCCCGGACTTTCCGGCTCGTGGATCAGACAGGGACTCAAGGGCGTCTCCATCTGAAGCGAGAGAGTTTCCCCATCCATGACATTGAACACATCCAAGAGATATCGGGCATTGAAGCCAGTATTCAATGTCTCTCCCTCGTACTGTGCCGGCAGCTCTTCTGTCGCTTCTCCGTAATCCGGGCTACTGGAATAGAGGGTCATTCTACCGGATGCGAACGACACTTTTACTGCGCTGGACTTATCCTTTGACAAGACCGACACCCGGCGGAGCGCGCTCTCCAGTTCGGCCCTGTTCACATGAATGGGTTTGCCGATTTCCTTGGGAATGACCTGTTGATAGTTCGGATAGTTTCCTTCCATAAGTCGGGACGTCAGGAGGAGACCGCTTTTCCGAAAGATCATCAGATTCTTCGAGAAGCCGATCAGCGGCTCGCCCTCTCCTCCCTCCTCCAGCAGATGCCGTATCTCATGAGCCGCTTTTTTGGGAATGATGGCCTTCATTTCCGACGGTATTCCTTTGGCACCGGCCATGCCGACTTCCTGTTCCGCCACGGCGAGACGATGGCCGTCCGTGCCGACCAATCGCAGAGACGTTTTCTTTTCAGTCGCCAGCAACGTCACGAGGAGGCCGTTCAAGATGTATCGGGCATCGTTGTCACCGGCCGCAAAAAGCGTTTTCCGAATCAGTTCCAGCAGTCCGTCTCCAGAAAGAGGTGTCAACCCTTCTCGATCGATCGTCGGCAGCGCCGGGTACTCGCTACTGGGAAGACCCACAACTTTGAATTGGCTCTTTCCGGCTTGGATCGTCGTCCAGTTGTTGTCGGCAGCCACCAATTCAATGTCCCCGGAAGGTAATTCCCTCACGATCTCGAAGAGCTTTCGTGCCGAGATGGTCACGCCTCCGGTACTCAACACGGTCGCCTTATACAGGCCTCTCACACCGATCTCGAGATCGGTTGCGACAATCTCCACCCCGTCGGGTTTAGCCTCTAACAAGATATTCGACAGAATCGGCATCGTGTTCCGCTTTTCCACGACACCTTGTACGCGTTGGAGCCCTGTCAACAATTCATCTCGCCCGATGCGTACTTTCATAGCGCGTTCTCCCCAGCCAAGTCGTTAACTTCTCAGAATCTGTTCTTTCAATGTGTCAATCGTTGTCTGCAAGGCTGTATCCGCTTCTTTGGCTTTCGCAACCTGACGGCAGGCATGAATGATGGTTGTATGATCTTTCCCTCCGAACTGTCGTCCGATCTCCGGGTATGATGCGTCGGTCATCTCGCGACAGAGATACATGGCTATCTGTCGGGGATGCACGAGTGTTTTGCTCCGACGGCGCGATTTCAGTTCCGTCAACTTGACGTGAAATTGGGCGCAGACTGCCTCCTGAATGTCATCCATCGCGACAACCTTTTTCTTATCACCGATCAGGTCGCGAAGGAGGTTTTTTGCAAGCTCCAGGGTGATCGCTTGCCCTGTCAATGAGGCATAGGCACCCAACCGGACAAGGCTCCCTTCGAGCTCACGGACATTGCTCTTCATCGTGACGGAGAGAAACTGAATGACGTCCTCGGGCAATGTAACACCCTCATCCTCCGATTTCTTCCTCAAGATCGCGATGCGCGTTTCCACATCCGGAGGCTGCAAATCCGCGATGAGCCCCCATTCGAACCGAGACCGCAAGCGCTCCTCAATATCCGGCATATCCTTTGGAAACCGATCACTGGAGAGGACGATTTGCTTATGCCCTTCGTACAATGCATTAAACGTGTGAAAAAACTCTTCTTGTGTCCGTTCCTTTCCAACAAGGAATTGAATGTCATCGATCATGAGCATATCGATGTGTCGATAACGCTTCCGAAGATCCATCATCTTGTCATACCGGATCGAATTGATGACCTCGTTCGTGAATTGCTCGGTGGTTAAGTATGCGATGCGGAGGTCGCTCTGTTCAGCAACATGGTTTCCGATTGCGTTCAGGAGATGTGTTTTTCCAAGTCCTACCCCGCCATAGATGAAGAGCGGGTTGTACGTTTGGCCGGGTTGTTCCGCAACCGCCATACATGCCGCGTGTGCAAATTGATTGCCGGCGCCAACAACAAAGTTTTTGAAGGTATACTTTGGATTCAGCTGTATCCCACGTCGACTCTTTCCTTGACTCCCTGTCCTCTGCACATTCGTCGAGGTTGCCGTTCCACCGTGATGTAGCGCCTCCTTCTCATGGACAGTGAACGCCACTGTCGTTTGCCCTCCCCCCCGAGCTGTTGATACAGCCTCCGCAAGGAGAGAAGCATAGTGCGTATCCAGCCACTCCCCAAAGAATTTATTCGGAACCCCGATGTGCGCAGTCGAGTTCTCAATCTTATCGAGGCGCACCGGCATGAACCACGTATCGTACACCTGTCTCGGTACCCTACCTTGAATATACTGCAGCGCCTCTTCCCAAACTGTGTCTACGCTCATAAGTCACTCAAATTTCTATACACAGGATTATTCACAGCTGTGGATAATAGTTAGCCCGTCAACCTACATCCTCGACTCGTAAGAAATTACAGTGCATAACCTGCAGGCTCAATCGAGTTATCCAGCCGGTACCATTGGCCCGCATGAGATCCTTCCACGGATTCCCCACATGTTTCACCTTTTTAAAACCAAGGTATCCCCAAACTTATCCATCACGTAAAAACCATTTTATTATCATAAATTCAATGTCTTATCAGTTATCCTCGATCTTCACGTTGTTACTCCTTATCCGACTACTACGAATTTTCTTTTCTCTAGAACTATCGGAGTTACAGAGTGATAACCTTGTCAGCTTGGAGCAATAGCGCGAGCACCTGATCATAAGACAACTTCTCATCTCGTTGGATAGGGGATAGTTTCACGGTCCTTTCAACTTTCCCGAGCGGAAGAGCCCTGTCCAAGGAGAGTACCATTCCAGAACCTTCTTTTAGACATACCGAACGAGCAATCGATTGTTCGGAAGGACGAACGATATAGACAATTGAGCTCATGACACAACGCCTCGACTAGAAAACAAGTGCGCAATCCGTCGATCGGACAAAATCCGCAATGTGTTCATCTGTGCCGTATTGGACCTGAAACTCACTCCGAACGGTCGGTTGATCCAACACGGGCTGGAGAATGAATGGAATCTTTAGTTGGGTGATCGACGGGAGATACTTCTCAAGAATATCGACGTCGATGATATCGTCTGTCTCGTCAGTGAGAAGGCGAAAGGCTTCACCGAGGAGAATTACCGTGGTTTGATGCGATCCTGCGACAAGGCCAAGTGCGATCCTCAGTGCTTCAACAGGCCTGTGTGTTTTGCGAGGATCTTCTTGAATGACAACCGCAATAGTCTTGGCCACGGAAGATTCGTAGGGTGTCACGTAAACGATAGGAACGGTTTACAGGTTTCTATGATTCCCGAAAGCACCACTAGACCACAGAGAGACATGTTCGGGTCTGCCTCGGTGGTTGGAACATCATGTTGTTGGCAACCATAGGCACAGACGAAGACCTTTGCCCCCGTTCGGGCGAGCCTTCGATATTCCTCAGTGGGCATATTCTTAACGCCTTCATCAATGAGGTAGAGGTAGACTTCATGACCAGCGCCAAGGGCGGCCTGGGCTAGCCCATGCACTGTCGAAGCGCTTGCGTGTGATGGAGGCAGGGCTAAGAGGAACCCTATTTTGTGTGCTTGTTGTGAATTCACAGGATTTTCTATTATTTATTCAGTATGTTATGCGTTAATTGATAGGCGGAGAGTAATGGGTTTGCAGGGGAAAGTCAATGTGAAAAATAGGCCGTTATGAGGTGGTGAGGAGCGGCTGAATCGCAACAGAGAGCGATGATAAAGGGAGGTCGGATTGGCCTTTTGTCACCATGTTTCGAAGAATGACTGTGCCTGTGTGTACCTCGTCGTCACCGAGAATGACTGTGAAACCACAGCCAAGCCGGTCGGCCTGCCGCAAGTGCGCCTTTAATGTTGAAGCACGAAAGTCGGATACGGCTGCAATTCCGGAAGCACGAAGCTTTTCTAGTACAGAGAGGCCAGCGATTGAGCCTTCGTCGCCGAACGCAGCGACATATACGATAACCTGAACAGGGCTTGCGTGCAGCACCGACTCCGGGAGTAGCATGGCAATACGCTCGAAACCGACGGCGAAACCGACGGCTGGCGTCGGAGGCCCAGAGAGAGTGTCGACGAGACCATCATACCGCCCGCCTGCTCCGACGGCGTTCTGAGCTCCAAGATTCGTCGCAGTAACCTCGAAAGTCGTCAAGTTGTAATAATCCAACCCACGCACGAGACGATGGTTCAGAGAATACGGAATGTGGATCAGATCAAGTCCGCGCAAGACACCGGCAAAATAAGTCCGAGGGGTTTCGGAGAGCGAATCGGCAAGTCGAGGAGCTTTTTCCGTGATGATGCGACACTCAGGGACCTTGCAATCAAGAACGCGAAGAGGATTCGTTTCAACTCGGCGCTGGCAATTCGTGCAAAGGTGGGGTTCATGTTGTTGCAGGTACGTGACGAGTCGAGGGCGATAGACATCTCGATCAGCGGGGCACCCGAGATTATTAATCTCCAGCGTGAGACCCTGGAGCCCAAGGTCATTCAGAAACCGCCACAGAAGAGCGATCACTTCAACATCGGCTCGCGGATCAGCTATTCCGAAGGACTCGACACCGAATTGATGGAATTGCCGGAGCCGTCCGGCTTGGGGCCGCTCATGCCTAAACATCGGCCCAAAGTAGAAGTACTTCTGAGGGACCGGCACCGCAGCCCGATTATGCTCGATATAGGCTCGGACTGTCCCAGCAGTCCCTTCAGGTCGAAGAGTCAGCGAGGTGCCGTCCCGATCTTGGAATGTATACATTTCCTTCTCAACGATATCGGTCGATGCACCGATACTCCGTGCAAACAAAGTCGTCACTTCAAAGATCGGAATGCGGATTTCATGAAATCCGTACCGGTCCGCCCACCGCCTAGCAGCTTCTTCAATGAGGCGCCAACGGGGTGTTTCCTCCGGTAATAGATCCTTAACGCCTTTAATGCCCTTGATCATGGAAAAAGTGGTCCGTTCCTTGAGTGAGACCAACCCAGTCTCGCGCGATCCGGCGGACTATAACGGCGCATTCTGAGGCAAGTCAACGGACCCGTTCGCCTTGCTGACCATACACACGCATGCTAAGATGCCATCCCTTGTACTTCTCGAC
>JAHBWT010000064.1 GCA_019636815.1 Nitrospira sp. | reverse complement strand
GTTCTCACCGATGTGCATACGGAAGAACAGGCGACGGAAGCCGGGAAGGTGGTGGATGTGCTCCAAATCCCGGCGTTTCTCTGCCGGCAGACGGATCTGCTGATCGCGGCCGCCAAGACAGGAACCATCGTGAATGTGAAGAAAGGCCAGTTTCTCTCGCCCAGCGAAATGGGTCATGCGGTCAAGAAGATCGAGGAATGCGGGAGTCGTCGAATTCTCCTCACCGAGCGCGGCTCTTCATTCGGCTACAACAATTTGGTCGTCGATATGCGGTCCTTCCCTATCATGCGGAGTTTCGGGTATCCTGTCATTTTTGATGCGACGCATAGTGTTCAGTTGCCGGGTGGTGGAGGAACGACGTCCAGCGGCCAACGCGAATTTGTCGAGCCATTGGCCTGCGCCGCCGCCGGAGCCGGTGTCGACGGATTTTTCATGGAAGTCCATCCGAATCCGGATGAGGCGCTGTCCGACGGGCCCAACATGGTCCCGCTGCATCACTTGAAACCTTTATTGGAGCGGGTTCTGCGGATATGGAACGCGACAAACCCACGAAGCTGACACCGGCTGTCCGGGCCACGAAGTCGGAGAGGGTCCAGGGCAGTCTTGCCGAGGGGCGGCGCGTGCTGGAAGTCGAGGCGCGTGCGGTCGAAGCCTTAATCGAACGACTGGATGAACGGTTCGTCAAAGCCGTGGACGTGCTGGTTCGGTGTAAGGGGAAGGTGGTCGTGTCGGGGATGGGCAAGTCCGGTCTCATCGGCCAAAAAATTGCCGCGACGTTGGCGAGCACGGGGACCTCCTCGTTCTTCCTGCATCCGGCCGAGGGCGTGCACGGAGATCTCGGCATGTTGGCTCGTCGGGATGTGTTGGTGGCCATCTCCAACAGCGGCGAGACTCAGGAGTTACTGCAGTTGCTCCCGTTCGTGAAGCGCTTGGGAATTCCGGTGATCGCGTTGACCGGACGGACGAACTCTACCCTGGCGAAAAACTCCGACGTCGTCCTTGACGTCTCGGTCGCGGAAGAAGCCTGCCCGATGGGATTGGCTCCGACCGCCAGTACGACCGCCACGCTGGCGTTGGGGGACGCACTCGCCGTGGCGTTATTACAGAAGCGGGAATTCAAGGAAGAAGATTTCGCCCGATTCCATCCCGGCGGGACGTTGGGACGGCGGTTACTCGTGAAGGTGAAAGACCTCATGCATGCCGAATCGGACATTCCCACGGTCCAAGCCGCCGTCGGAGGCATGGCGGCCATGCTGGAAATGACGGCCAAGAAACTCGGCATGACGACCGTCGTGGATCAGGAGGGGTTGTTGGTCGGTGTCATTACCGATGGAGACTTGCGGCGGTTCATCCAACGCGGGACGGATCTCGTCAACACGACGGCAGGCGAATTGGCCACGGCCAATCCCAAGACCATCGGGCCGGATGAACTGGCAGCCAAAGCGGTCGAGATGATGGAACGGTTTTCGATCACGACGTTAGTGGTGACGGAAGATGATCGGACCATCCGCGGTGTGATCCATTTGCATGACTTGTTGAAGAGTGGGATTGTGTAAAGGATCAATACAACGATGAACCGGGTATTGGAAGCGTGGCGAGACATCGGGGCGGAATCGATCAATGTCCCCAATGTCTTGACCCTTGCCCGCATTCTCTTGATCCCGGTCTTCATCATTCTCTTCGTCCATCCGACGCCCGACCAGTCGCTGGCGGCCGCAATCGTGTTCGCCGTGGCGGCGGTGACGGATATGTTGGACGGGTATATCGCCCGGCGAACAGGCCAGGTGACAAAGCTCGGGAAACTGCTCGATCCTCTTGCGGACAAACTCCTCGTGCTGTCCGCGTTGATTCTTCTCATGAACGTGGACCGAGTCAGTGCGCTGGTTGTGTTGTTGATCGTCGGGCGAGAACTGGCGGTCACGGGAATCCGCGCCATTGCGGCAGGGGAGGGCATGATCATTCCGGCTGAGACGACCGGTAAATACAAGATGGCCCTACAAGTGGTGGCGATCATCTTGCTGATCCTGGAAGGGACGGGGCTCGCTGAGTTGGGCAACATGCACTTGGCCGGCATCGTCACCTTATACCTCTCACTTGTGCTTGGCTATATCTCCGGCGGTCAATATGTGTGGAGCTTTTGGAAGCAGGTCGTGGCGAAAGGGCTGTAGTCAGAATGTTGAAACTAGCCCCCAGCTTCGTCTCGTATCGTTCAGACCCTCAACATACCCCAGAGGGTATGCCTCGGCCCTTCACTCGCTGCGGCCTCGCTGGATGTTTAGTTTGAACATCCTGTAGTCCGTTGGATTGGACTCCTTCCATCAACTCTCTTCGGCATGCGCTGTCACTAGGACGGACCTGACATGGGTTTAAAATACCTGGCCGTTCTTCGAGCGCCGCTCCTACAGCAGATCATTGCCTATACGAGTCTCTTTTTCCTAGCCACAGCCTGCACAGAGAACGGGACACCTCCTCAATTAGACGCGTATGCTTATCCAAGCGGACCCTCGTCAACTCGATGTGAAGCTGGTTCACATCCAGGGCTTGCCGGAGCAACAGATGGAAAAGTTTCGTCTGAAGGCATTCGGTACATGGTCCGTACTCCCTCGAACTACGACGCCACGTTTGCCCATCCCTTGTTGATGGTCTATGCTCCGGCCGGACAGAGTCGCTGGGCATCGGAGCGTTTCACAGGCCTGACGACTGCCGCCACTGGCGCCGGATTTGTGGTCGTCTATGCCGATCACAAGCAGCTGAATATTCCGACCATTGAACAGTTTGAAGCCATTCCCGGTTTCGTGGCAAAAGAATGGTGCATCGACGAGACGCGAGTCTATTTGACTGGCCATTCAGACGGCGGAACTGCGTCGCTAGCCTTGGCCGTGCTCGATCAAACGAAGAAGATTCCCGCGGCCATCGCACCGAGCGCGGCCGGATGGACCGGAAAGGATCTTGAAGCCTATCAATGTCGGGATCCGATTCCGGTCATGATCATGCATAGCAAGAACGATAGTTTGTTTCCCGGTTGGGGTGCTCAGACGGCCACCTGGTGGGCCGGTTGTAATCACTGTGATGTCACAAAGACGAAACAGCTGGAGGGCGGGTGCCGCGCGTATCAAGGCTGCGCCTCTGGCGGGGCGACGCTCTATTGCGAAGGGACCAGTAGTCATCGAGATTGGCCGGATCTGAACCGGGTGATGCTGGAGTTTTTTGCGCACCCGGAGAAGTTTCAGTAACGAGCAGTTAGCCAAGCCTGACGCTAGGGAAAAGTTGTCATAGCGAGAGAGTGAATGGAACAGACAGGTCTGATTATCGGACTCGTGATCTGCGGATATTTGCTGGGTGCTGTCCCGTTTGGTGTCGTCATTTCGAAGGCGATGGGACTGCCTGATCCCCGCACGGTCGGGAGCAAGAATGTCGGATTTACGAACGTCCTCCGTGTGTCGGGCAAGAAGGCCGGTATCCTGACCTTGATCGGCGATATGGGCAAAGGGTGGGCGATGGGCTTTGCGGCGATGCAGCTCTTGCAAGATGAATGGGCCGTTCTGGCCGTTGCGCTTGCTCCGTTTCTTGGCCATCTCTTTTCGCCGTTTCTAGGATTCAAAGGGGGCAAGGGTGTGGCGACGGCGCTTGGGTCTGTCATTGGGGTGGCACCGCTGATTGGGTTGTTGCTGCTCCTAGCGTGGATTGGAGCGGTGGCTCTGTGTCGCTACTCTTCAGGTGGCGCGCTGACGGCTTTCGGACTCTTCCCTGTTATTGCCGCGCTGCTTCGGCCGAGTGTTGCCTTCGTCTCATTTGCTGTGGTGGTGACGGGGCTTATTGTCGTGAAGCACAAGGGGAACATTGAGCGGCTGTGGAATGGGACGGAGAGTAAGATGGGACAAGGGCGGCCCGGTTGATACAGGTGCTTGCGTCTACCATCGCTGAAAGATAACGATGTGGTCATTCCCACACGCTCAGTGCTAGCCAGCCGAAGCAGGATAAATCAGGCGTTAAGGTAGGACGACGAGCATCCTAAGGGTTCTAGGGTGCTCGCCGCAATTCTCGAATCCTGTCGACCACTGCACTTTCTACTCGCACTTCACTGACAGACGTGAACACTCGCTCAACCGAGCTAAGACCTGATAGATCACGGATCATCTGCAGCGCATGCTGATACTCTCGCTGGAACTCTGAGATCGCTGCTTCGTGCTCTACTGAGTCCTTGATATCTAAAATGTCAGGAGGGTCGAGCCAAAGTGCAGTGCAATGCAAGCCGACTTCCTTAATGTAGAGACTGTAGCGATCTGCGATCGCAAGACCGGCTTGCATGATTGCTTTCTTGGCCTCCTCCTGCTTCGAAGACGGTGCATCAAGCGATCCGGAAAAAGCCCTCCGAGTGGTGCCCATTGCGTGAAACAGAGCCTCAAATGCTTCGAGCCGCCTGCTGAAAATTGCTTGTGCGAACTAATAAATTCGTTCAATCCGACGCCGGTTTGTACAGCAACTGCGCCAACCAGTGGGCCGACGAATGATTCAAGGCTCATCTTAGCTGGGGTTCCTTGCTGGCGAACGACCTGCGTGATCGGGCGTCGAGAAGCGAAACGACGAAGATGGCCAACGGCCGGTCCGTTCCACCTACGGGTTAGCTGGTGCCATTCGCCCTCTGCACTTGGGCTCTAGAAAGAAGGAACAGCAGGTAGTCGACCATTCCGAGTAGTTGCATCACGCGTTCCTTCGTGTAGCTTTCCACGAGACGATGCATGGCTTCGTTTCGCACCAATCCGGAATAGCCGCGGAAGAAAAGGTGAGCGGCCTCCTGCACGTCCTTTTCGGAGCTGAACCTGATCAGGCACGGGTCGCGGGACATTGTTGCACTAAACAACTCCGCGCCAGAGAACTTTCCGGTAAAGCCGGTCAGTTCACGTACACGGTCTTCGAGCACCACGCTCATCTCTCTAATTACAGTGTCGTACTGCTCAGAGCTGCCTGCGCCCTCGATTGCTGCGAGGATTGGGAGACACCGCTTCCGGAGGACGAGGTCAACAATCGGAACGTCAGCGTGAGTGGTAGGAGTAGGAAATACGGGTTCCATTCGCGCTTTAGACATGCTGCTCGTGCCATTGGTGGCCTCAAATATTTCGAACATGACCTCAGCGGGCCTGAGGCCACCTAGCTTCCCCATCTCGCCCATGTTCTGGAGTTGTTCGATGCGCGTGTCGAAGCTTTGGAGCACGCTTCGTGGAACGATCTCCGCCCCAGCCAAGAACGCTCGTTTTTGCTTCTCAACGAGGTATGCAAGGTAAAGGACGCCAGCCTTAAGGTATCGGAGCGAACCGAAAGTGACGCCACTGACTGTAATCGAGGCGCGTGGAGACCCATTCGTAGCGTCGAGTCGCTCCTTGCCCCAGTCAACCATTCCGCGAATGCGGGCCACTTCTTCGTCGTATGGGGGTGACTCAAGACCAAGAAGCTTAACGGCGTTTCGATGTTTTTCAAGTTCACTGAGTAGCGCGTCCAACCCCTTCTGAAACTCAACATACGCGTCGACAAAAAACCATGGACTGCCGGCAACCGTCTCGTCAGGTGGTTGATCAACGCCGTCCCATGGCTTTGGTGTCATGATGCACTCGATCTTTTGCCAGCCACCGTTTGCTATGACTTGGGGCGCTCACGTCGCCTTTGGAGGCGTCGGTTCCATCGCAGTATTAGCCTGGCTGTCCAGGACCTGTGACTATATCGCTCGTGATACGCCCCAGCATGTAAACAATCTCGCGCAACTCGTCCAGGTTCAGCTCATGGTTATGCGTCCACACAGCCGAACCTGCGAGCCAGACTGCATGAAGCGCGCCTCTAGGAAGTGCGTTGGTGGAAGTGTTATCCCACATTGTACACCGCATTCAGGCGTTCATAGACCGAGCTATCACCGTTCTCAAAGGGCTTTTACCCGAGAGCCCTTCGACCGAACTCCAGCGCCTGCCACGTTGCTGCGAGACAGTTTTTACAGTGCCGGAGGGCCGAGAAGTACACAGAAGGCCTCCTCATCGAGCCGGAGGCCTCGACGCATATTGCTTCCCACTCTTCGATGGCTGCCAATGCGCGTCTCAGCATGATGAACGCCAATGCAGCTCGGTCGTCGGGCTTGTGTGCGTGAAAGATGCGGCGCAGCACGAGCTCGCCGAGCCACGCTCCTCAATTCGGGAACTCAGAGTTCACACTTTGAGGCGTCCAGGCGAAGCTGGACATCTGCTGAGCTACGAACTTGTCGAGAGCATTGTCGGTAATCCCCATTGACCGTCGCTCAGCTAACTAGTGAGTATATTGAATTGCATAGTACCCACCGATACTAGACATTGTTGCGGATTCTTACGCAGGTTTTCGCACTTGTCAACGCTCTCCCTAGGGCGTGTTGACGTGCTATGTCTATCGGCATGGTCCCATGATCCTGAGAAGGACTCTTCCTGCAGGAATTTCGTGCAGTAATTTCGGGGTCAGAGTACAATTTCAAGAGAGCCACTAACATGATTTTGGTGGCCGCGAACACGAGAACCCTCTGACCCTAATTTAGAAACGAAATGCTGTTCGACTGTCACGTTTGGTCAAAGGCTGATGTGCGTCCACTGCAAACCTGGGTTGGGCAGCTCCTGGACTCAGAGAACCAGCCAAGCTTGTTGCACGACTTGTTGTTGAACGCGTGTGCAAGATAGTCTGAAGTTCCTCTTCTCCAAATCGAGGCAGATGGCATAGCCGACGAAGTTAGGGCGGCCGGATGAGAAGGCAACCAACCACTCTACATCTTTAACATAGACACGGTCTTGATTGGCTTTCCATTCAAGAACTGCCATCGGCCAGTTATCCGTATCCCAGCATGTTGCGCCAGGTGAAGACCAGACCACGAGGTCTTTACAGATTTCGCGTTTTAAACCCAGCAGATCCGGCCGTGGTACTCTAACCTCTATCCCAACCTGCGCAGGGTCGAAAAAAATGTGTCCTGGCTGGCATTGTTTAATGAGATAGCCGAAGGCAAATAGGCTGACGGCTTCGCGTTCTTTTCCCCACCAGGCCTTCGCGAAAACGTCAGCGGTGAATTCTGTCAACGCTTGTCGGACAATTGAGTCCAAGTTGTTCATCACGAATGTCGACGACTGGAACGGCCCAATACGGCGAGGAGTAATCGGAGCATCTATGTCGTTTAACTAGAGCATGCTGACCGGCATAGCACACGTAGCTGGACTATTTACTGGGCTATGCACGATTGTCATATCGTGGTTCAATACACGTGAGTAGATATTAGTTGATCTAGAAGAAAAGCCAAGAGGTTCTACGTTTCTAGCAGGACAGTAGAGGCACGAGAGAGCACGAGTGGGAGGTGGCGATCTCAGCATGTTAGAGTGTGTTCGACAAAGCTGCTGGACGACGATGCTGACTTGTGCGTAGTAGCTGAGTTGCGCAAGGATATGTTCACAATCGTCCCAGCTAAGGCTGAATGCGCACGGGTAAAGATCAAGCCGAGCTGTCCCATAGGATGTGGAATGAAGTGAGTAAGAAATCTTCCGGCGGCCACAGGATTGAGGTGAGGAGAGACACACAGTGTCTCAGAAGTCGCACCTGGAGCAATGGTTAGACGGCGATCGGAGTCAGGGAGAATACACGACCGTACCGTGCTGCTGTCGTGGTGTCTCCCTTTCTCAACGCTTCACGCACATCATCGAGCTTGTATGCGTCTTCCACTGATAGGTAGGGAGACCACTCGTCATCAGTCACTAGCAGCTCAACGTCGACTTCGGCAAGATATCGTCCTTCATGAATCAGCTTCGTCCGCGGTTGTTTCTTCATGTGCGCCTCCTCATGAATCCGTTCTGCCATCGGGCAGCCTAATCGATATGTAGTCACGGTATTTTCCAGCTCCGACTGTCTTTGGGGAATACTAGATAGGCACTGGCGTTATTCCTAATGAGAGAATTACCGCACCACTAAGCTGTGCGCGCCGTTTTTCTGCGCGTTCGGGTTGAGCGCTGGGTTAGACGTGTTGTTTTTTCAGTCAATACGAGTAAGCCGGCAAGTGCTTCATTGACTGCTTTTGAAGTGGGGAAAGCCTTAGCAATGGCGGGTTCCAACAAGGCGACCGAAGTTCCTGCGGCTACTGCCGAATAAAATTTCCCTCTTTTCAGTTTTGGAAAGTCCGACCGTTTGTATTTGGAACGCATTTTGTCTTTATCCCTCTTCACGTAATTTCTTTTCACGTCAGGTTTCCCTCAACAATCTCGCGGTTGAGAGGTGTTTGAAAAAGGCGTCGTCGACGTCTACTAAGGGTCTAACTCAACAGGAGTAATCAATGGGCGACAATGCTGGCCTGTGCGGAGTAGCCGAGCTGGACAAGGAGTTGTTCGCAGTCTTCCCAGGTGAGGCCGAATGCGAGTACATCGGCAACACCGATCCTGGTCACAATGTCGCGAATGGCTGCGAGCGAAGGGTTTGTAAAGAGTCAGCATGGAGTACACGCCATGCTTCAATCCCGCTATGCTTGAGCGTAGTTTGCGCACAGTGTAGTTGACTGGTGATGCGCGACGCGCTACACTTAATCATGATCGCCAGTTTCAAGCACCGAAGGCTGAAACGGTTTTTCGAGGAGAACGACCCACGGAAGTTGCCACCTGATCTGGTGGACCGAATCAGGGCCATTCTGGCGCGGTTGCATCAGGCAGAGATGATCGAGGATATGGACATCCATTCGTACCGGCTACATGCGCTCAAGGGAAGCCGGAAGGGCGAGTGGAGTGTAACGGTACGAGCCAATTGGCGCATCACCTTTCGGTTTGAAGAGGGTTATGCGCTTCACGTGGATTTAGAGGACTACCATTGAACAGGGAGCGTGTAGATGAAGGCATTAAAAATGAAGAATCCGCCGCATCCAGGGTTTTCCGTGCGTGTAGATTGTCTGGAACCACATGAGTTGACCGTCACGGAAGGGGCGAAGGTTCTTGGTGTTTCGCGGTCGGCACTCAGCCATCTGGTGAACGGGAGCGCCGATCTGTCGTGGGATATGGCCATTCGGCTGGCGAAAGCATTTGGAGGTACGCCGGAGAACTGGATGCGGTTACAGTTTCAGTATGATGCGTCTCAGGTAGAAGAACGAGCTAAGAAGATCAAGGTCAAGACGTTTAAGGCTTGTGCTTAAGAAGGATCGGTCGCGGATGATGAAAACTACCGGGCGACGATGCTGACTTGCGCGGAATAGCCGAGTTGCTTGAGGAGTTGCTCACAGTCTTCCCAAGTGAGACCGAATGCACGGACATCGGCGACGCCGATCCTGGCCACAGCGTCGCGAATGGTCGGAAGATGGGCTGGATCGAATTCGCCGTCCATCAAAGCGGATTCTGCCCACGCTACTAGGCTGTCCAGAGACAATTCATGATGTAAGTGCGAAGCAAGCTTTTCAGCGACGGTCTTACGTGTGATAAGCTCCATGACCCTCAGACCTTTCGATGCCCTAAGTCTACTGGATATTTGTCATGCACCTCAACTAATTGGCCATTTTCGTCGTAGATTTCTTGATAAAAACGGACCGTGACCTCTCTTGCATCGACTTCTTTGACATACCGTGCTTTCCATCCTGAAAGGCCGTGGACATCGAGCCAATAGCGTCTCCCTCCATCCGGCAAGTCCTGCCAACTCGGAAACTTCCGCTCATTTTGTTCCTTTGTGCTCACAGCGCGCGCATAGTCCTCAATTTCTCAGAGACTGTCAAGAAAACCGATCAGCCAATCACCATCGAATTGACTCTCTTTTGCCCTCTCCATATAATGCGACCCGTTCGCCGTTTTCCTTATCCGTCCTGCACTTATGCGATCGTTATTCAAGGACAATGTGGTAAAAAAGCTGGCCAGCGTTCGAGCTGGATTACGCCACGCATTTGCCGTTCAGCCTGTGACTCAGCCACTCGCCATCGAAGATGTCCAATTGCTGGAGCGGATTGCCGAGACAATCGTCAGGCGCGGCATGGCGGCTCCGGCGACGATGTTTTTGGAATCCATGGGGCCGATGAATTTTCTGGGCAGTCAGGCCCTGCACTTCCTGACGCCGATCATCGATTGCGCGTTCAACGTCAAGGAGGTTGAGCAGGTCGCGCGATTGCTCGAGCGCCGGGACACCGTGACTCGTCTTATTTCCATCATTGAAGCCAAGTCTGCTCCCCGCGCTCCACAAGGAGCGCCTAACCAATGAGCTACTCGCGTGAAGCGTATCTCGTGAAACGTATTTCGTTTTTCGGACGAGTCACGCACCCCGTGGTCACATCTTACGAACGACGAGATACGAGCTACGAGATACGTGATCGTGGTCAGGTACCTTGCTGATGGCCACGCAGGAGTCAGCCAAGACGGCCACTCCGTTGAATGTCATTGTCGCCACCGATTGTGGCAGCACCACGACCAAAGCCATCCTCATCGAGAAAGTCGGTGACGAGTATCGGCAGACGTATCGCGGCGAAGCGCCGACGACGGTGGAAGCGCCGTTCGAAGATGTGACACGCGGCGTGTTGAACGCCATCGCGGAAATCGAGGAACTCTCCGGCCGGAAGATTTTAGACGGCGACCAGATCATCACGCCCTGCCGAGATGACAAGACGGGCGTCGACATCTATATCTCCACCAGCAGCGCCGGTGGGGGGCTGCAGATGATGGTGACCGGCGTCGTGCAGAATATGACGGGCGAGAGCGCGCAGCGCGCGGCGCTGGGCGCAGGCGCCATCGTCATCGATGTGTTGGCAGCCAACGACGGACGATTGCCGCACGAAAAGATCGAGCGCATCCGTTCCATGAGACCGGATATGATTTTGATGTCAGGTGGGACGGATGGAGGGGCGGTCACCCACGTGGTGGAGATGGCTGAGTATGTGGCGGCGGCAGAGCCGCGGCCACGGTTCGGTGTGACCTATAAGTTGCCCTTGATCTATGCGGGGAATAAGGAAGCCCAACCGCAAGTGAGGAAGATCCTGGAAGACAAGTCGGCACTAGTCGTGACGGAGAACATTCGGCCGGTCTTGGAACGAGAGAACTTGGCGCCGGCGCGCAACAAGATCCATGACCTGTTTCTTGAACATGTCATGCAACAGGCGCCGGGTTATAAGAAACTCATCGACATAGCCGGGGCGCCCATCATGCCGACGCCTGCCGCGGTCGGGTTGATCATGGAGACGATCGCGAAACGGGAACATTTGAACCTGATCGGTGTGGATATCGGCGGGGCGACAACGGACGTGTTTTCCGTCTTCGGCGGTGTGTTCAACCGAACGGTCAGCGCCAATCTCGGCATGTCCTACAGTGTGTCGAATGTTCTCGCCGAAGCGGGACTGGCCAACATCATGCGTTGGGTGCCCTTTACGATCGATGAGCAGACGCTGCGCAACCGAATCAAGAATAAGATGATCCGGCCCACCACCATTCCGCAAACGCTCGATGAATTGCAGATCGAACAGGCGATTGCGCGGGAAGCTCTCCGGTTGGCCCTCATTCACCACAAGTCGCTGGCGACGGGACTCAAAGGTGTACAGCAGGAACGAACGATCTCCGACGTCTTTGAGCAGCAGGTTTCTGGTGGAACGCTCATCGATATGTTGAAACTGGATTTGATCGTCGGAAGCGGCGGCATCCTTTCGCATGCGCCGCGCCGTATCCAATCGATGCTGATGATGGTCGATGCCTATGAACCGATGGGTTGCACCAGATTGTCGGTCGACAGCATCTTCATGATGCCGCATCTCGGAGTGTTGTCCACCATCAATGAACAAGCGGCGACCGATGTGTTTGTGCGGGATTGTATGATCTATCTGGGGACCTGTGTCGCACCGATCGGGCAGGGAAGGGACGGAGCGGTCTGTGCCGACTATGAAATGACCTGGCCCGACGGGAAGACGACTAAAGAACAACTAAAGTTCGGAGAGCTGCGCCTCCATCCGTTGGATTCCAGCCAACGGGTCACGATCAAGGTTCAGCCTGCCAAGGGGGTCAATATGGGGGCGGGCGCTGGTGTGGCTGTGACAAAAGAAGTTCAGGGAGGAGTCGTCGGGCTCTTGCTCGATGGTCGTGGCCGACCGTTGAAACTTCCGACCGAGCAACAGGCTCGTGTCGCGGCGCTCGCGAAATGGTTCAAGGCAGTTGGGTTGTATCCGAAAACAGATTAAGGTTGAGGCTAAGGTTGAGAGCCAAGATGCTTGATTCGTTCTGCTCAACCTTAACCTAAACCTGCACCAGTTTATGGCTCACAGTTATACGCCAGGCCTCACTGTCACGGATCGGACGGTCATCCATCGTCGACGTATGTTGCCTCTACCGGGGAAGTTATTGGTGAAGGTCGGTGATGCGGTCCGTTCGGATCATGTCGTAGCGCGGGCGGAGTTGCCGGGGAAAGTTTTTCCGGTCAATCTCGCCAATCAGCTCAGCGTGGCACCCGGCGAAATCAAAGAATATCTGACAAAGAAGGAAGGCGAGCGTGTCGAAAAGGACGAGATCCTCGCCGAGAATAAGCCGCTGATCAAATGGTTCAAGACGGAGATTCCTTCGCCGGTCGCGGGGACGATCGAATCGGTGTCCACGGTAACCGGGCAAGTCCTGCTGCGCGAACCTCCTCGCGTGCTCGAGCTGCCGGCCTATGTGGATGGTGCCATCGTCGACACGATTCCGCAGCAAGGTGTGGTGGTTGAAACGGCCTGCAGCCTGGTGCAAGGCATCTTTGGCATCGGCGGAGAAACGTCGGGCGAGATTGTGATGGCCGTGAAGGCGCCTGATGAGCCGTTGACACCGAGCCATCTCACGTCTGCCATGAAAGGTAAAGTCGTGGTCGGAGGTTCGTTTCTTTCCGCCGACGCCATGAAGCAGGCCAAAGCGGTCGGTGTGGCCGGCCTCGTGGTTGGCGGGATCCACGATGAAGACCTGCGTGCCTTATTGGGCTACGACCTTGGCGTCGCCATCACGGGGACAGAACAGGTGGGGTTTACGTTGATCTTGACCGAAGGGTTCGGGACGATTCCCATGGCGACGAAAACCTTCACCCTGCTCTCCGCTCATGCCGGTCGCCAAGCCTCGCTCTCCGGCGCGACACAGATCAGGGCCGGCGTGATTCGTCCTGAAATCATTGTTCCGCAGGCGGATGCACGGGCAAAGGACGAGGCTCGGTCACACCGCGAGGGAATCAGGCTTGGCGATCCGGTCCGTATCATACGTGATCCCATGTTCGGGCGAATCGGCGCAGTGTCGGCTCTTCCATCCGAACTGACCAAGATTCCCACGGAGAGCGAGGTGCGGGTGTTGGAAGTCACGTTTTCAGATGGGAACAAAGTCGTCATTCCGCGGACGAATATCGAGGTGATCGAAGGGGCATGATAGAGGTCAAGCGGAGCGCATATCGAGCGGCCTGGATACTGGGATTCTCTGCCTGGCTGTTCTCCGTCGGCGTAGTACAATCCGGAGTGGCGGCTCCCCAAGACGTTCAGGTGTTCGATACGCCGAATGATGGAGGAGGAAGCCTCACTGTACAGTGGGCACCCCAAGCATGGGATAGTCCGGATGTCCGGTATCAGGTCTTGATCGGTGATGCATCCGCTACTGATCCGGCTACCCTCATGATCGTGGCGGAATTCCCATCAAACACCCATTACGTGAAAGACGCAAAAACCGCCTGGTGGACAAGAGAAGTCGACAAGGCCTGGCATCATGTCGTCGTCCGAAGCGGGAAAGGCGTCGAAGTCACCGATGGTACGTCTTATGCGGTGGCTGTGGCAACCGTGCACGGCGACCAACGGATGTTCAGTCCAGTCATGGTCGTCACGCCATCGCCGAATTGGTTCAACTGGAACCAACTCAACAACTTCATCATCGCGGTCTCGTTCGGCGGCCTGATCTTCTACGCGATCGGTCACGCGAAGCGGAACGATATTTTCCTCCGTCGCATACCAGGCCTTGATGCAGTCGATGAAGCGATCGGACGCTCGACCGAATTGGGGAAGCCGATTCTGTACCTCACCGGCGCGCACGACTTGCACGATCCTTCGACGATCGCCGCCGCGGTCATCTTGGGGAAGGTCGCGAAACGGGCCGCTCTGTACGAGACGGAGCTGATCGTGCCTCACCGCGAGCCGATCACGATGGCGGTGTGCCAGGAAATTACTAAACAAGCCTATTTAGAAGCGGGGAAGCCTGATCTCTTCAAGGAAGACGCGAACTTTTTTATCACGTCCGACCAGTTCAGTTACACGGCGGCGGTGGACGGCATCATGCTGCGGAAGAAACCGGCCGCGAACTTCTTCATGGGCCATTACTTTGCCGAGTCGCTCTTGCTCACTGAAACCGGCGCGAGCACCGGCGCCATCCAAATCGCAGGAACGGACGCAGACCACCAATTACCGTTCTTCGTGACCACCTGTGATTACACGTTGATCGGAGAAGAGCTGTATGCCGCGAGCGCCTATCTGTCCAGGGAGCCGGTTCAAGTCGGCACGCTGCGCGGCCAGGATATCGGAAAGGCGGTGATCTTGAGTGCGATCGCCGTCGGAACAGTCTTGGCGACGGTTGGAGCCGTCACCGGCGCACAATGGCCGCAGATTGTGCTCGATCTCTTCAGGGACCTGAAATGATCTTTCTGCGTCGACAACTTCCCATTCTGATCACCATGATCACCGGTCTCCTGTTCGCGGGCCAGTACTATGTGCCGCATCCGGCCTCTGAGCAGATGCTCACCTCGGCGACGAAGTGGCTCCAGATCATCGGAGGGTTTGCCTTGATCTTGGGCGTGACCAGCCTGTTTCACCAGCATGCGGTGAAGATCAGACGTCAAGAAGCCGGGTGGGGCTATAGCCTCGTGTTGTATGCCGGGATGCTGGGCACGATTGCGGTCGGGCTTTGGGCCGACGGCAAAGAGAGCATCGAGGGGGTCATGACGGCGTTCGGCTGGGTCTACAACTTCATGATGGTGCCGTTGCAAGGGACGATGTTCGCCATCCTGGCCTTCTTTATCGCATCGGCAGCCTATCGCTCGTTCAGAGCCAGAAGCCGTGAAGCGGCGGTGTTGTTGGTCGCGGCGGTGATCGTGATGATGGGACGTGTCCCGCTGGGCGAGTATCTAATTCCCCTGAGCGGCGACGTGTCTTCATGGATTTTGAATGTCCTCAACGCGTCCGTGCGCCGGGCCATTCTGATCGGTGTCAGCCTGGGCGCCATTGCGTTGTCCTTCAAGATCATCTTCGGCGTGGAACGGTCGTATCTTGGCGGAGGAAAGGAATAACGTGAAGCGGCGTTCGTCTCTCAAAAGACGTATCTCGTCGTTCGTATCTCGTCTCTCGCGAGACAACACGTCACACGAAATACGTTTCATACGAAATGCGCTTCACGAGATACGTTTCACGAGGGACGGATCATGAGTTTTGCTGAACGCATGCTCAAGATCGACCGACGGATTATTTTTGTGATGATCGGTCTCTGCACGCTCCTGCCCTTGCTCTATCCGGTCGGTTTGCCGATCAAGATTTCGTCGGAAGTGCGCGGCGTCTACGATCACATCGAGTCCTTGCCCGAGCGGTCGGTCTTTCTCATGTCGATCGATTTCGATCCGGCGTCCAAGCCGGAACTCTATCCGCAAGCGATCGCGCTCCTGCGCCATGCCTTCAGCAAAAATCTTCGGGTGGTCACGATGACGCTCTGGGTGTCCGGAACCGGCATGGCCGATCAGATCGTGACGCAGGTTGCCAAAGAAATGGGGAAGGAATACGGAACGGACTACGCCTTTCTTGGATGGAGTCCCGGCGGGAGTGCGGTGATCATCAACATGGGGCAGGACCTCTCTTCGGCCTTTCCAAGCGATTATGGTGGAAGGCGCACCAAGGAGTTGCCGGTTCTCAGCGGAGTCCGCAGCCTGAAGGATGTCGGCTACATGGTCAGCTTGGGAGCCGGACGGCCGGGTGTGGAAGAGTGGTACGTCTTCGGGAAAGATAAGTATAAGTTCGAGCTGGGCGGGGGGTGCACAGGCGTCATGGCTCCGGGATTGTATCCTCTGTTGCGGAGCGGGCAGATCAATGGACTCATCGGCGGACTCCGCGGCGCGGCGGAATACGAAAGCCTGATCGACCAGAAAGGCCAGGCGGTGGCCGGCATGGATGCACAGTCGGCAACGCATATTGCGATCATCGTGCTGGTGATCATCTGCAACGTGTTTTATCTGTCACTCAGGCGGGCCGCCCGGTCGCATGGTCAGATTGGGTAAGGCGTAGGGGAACGAGATGGATGCAACGGTATTCGGGGCGTGGGTGGCGACCGGGTTGACCCTATTGATCTTCTCGTTCTTGTATAAAGACAACCCGCTCTTCAAGCTGGCGGAACATCTCTATGTGGGTGTCTCGGTCGGATATACGATCGTCAAGGCCTACGATACAGTCCTCGTCCACTTGGTCGTCAAGCCGATCGTTGAACAGGGAGAAATCAGCCTCCTGATTCCCGTCGCCATCGGGATGCTCATGCTGACCAGGTATGTGCCGAAGGCGGCCTGGATGTCGCGCTATGCGTTCGCCTTCATCGTCGGTATGGGGGCGGGGTTGGCGATCCCTCGAACCATTTCCTCGTTCATTCTGAAGCAGGTCGAGGACACCATTCGACCGCTCTTGTCGCTCGCAGGATCGGATGGCGTCACCTTTTCCATGAATCTCCTCAATCCCGCCAGCAATCTGAATGCGATCATCATCCTGCTTGGGGTGAGCTCCGTCCTCTTCTACTTTTTCTTCTCGATCGAGCATACCGGGGTGGGAAAAGCAGTGGCGCGAACCGGCATCATATTCTTGATGATTTCGTTCGGAGCGGCCTTCGGCTATACGGTTATGGCACGCATGTCGCTGTTGATCGGGCGGTTGACCGACTTGATCGAATACTCCGATGCCTCGTACGGTCGACCGACCATTTGGTTGCTGATAGCGACGGTCGGCGCGCTCATTGTCCTCAGCCGAAGGTCGCGCACTGGTGGTCAAAAAGAACAATAGGTCTGTAAGTCTGTCTGGCTATCTCGTCTTTCTGGTGAATCGGGTTCCTCAATCTCAGCCTCTTGACGAAATGGTCCATAGTCCGGATAGACTGCATCAGTCTGTAGCTCTTGTCCTTACCAGACAGACCGCATAAACCAAACAGACGAGACAGACCAATCATTATGACAATCCACGCCGCAAAAGATCCCACTCAGTATCCGGTCTTGCGAAATCTGCAATTTTCCCCCATCAAACAAGGAGAGGATCAGCTAGTCGTCCTCTGGGATCCCAGCGGTCTGAGCAAAGAGAAGCTGGTCCTCCCGCTGAATTTTTTCTTCATCGTGCAACATTTCGATGGAGAACATTCCATTCCGGACATCGGCGCGCTGTACCTGAAACAGTTCGGTGAGTTTCTGTTGCCGAGCAAAGTGGAGCAATTGGTGGCGGATTTGGAACAAAAGCTCTTTCTGGAAGGAGAGCGAACCGAGTCCGCTCGGCAACAGGTTCGGCTCGAATATCGACAGCAGTCGAAGCGGCCCGCCGCGTTTGCCGGACGGAGCTACGAGGCGGATGGCGCCAAGTTGAAGAGGCAACTCGACGGATTCTTTTCATCGGGTGAAGGACCGGATTTCAAACCATCCGAGAATCGAGGGAAGTTGATCAAAGGACTCGTCGCGCCGACCTATGATCTCAAGCAGGCCGGCCCGGTGTACGCCTGGGGCTATAAGGAACTCCAAGAATGTGAACAGCCGGATGTCTATGCGATTGTCGGGACTGCCCATGCGGGCCTGGAGAATTTCTTTGCGGTCACCGACAAAGATTTTGAGACGCCGTTGGGAGTCGTGAAGGCCGATCGAACGATCTTGGATCGGTTGAAGGGGCTTGTGCCGGAATATTTCGAGGAAGATATTGCTCATCAATCGGAACATGCCATTGAGTTTCAGTTGCCGTTTCTGCAGACCACGGTCGGCAAGCCCTTTTCGATTGTCCCAATTCTATCGTCTTTCTCTGCGATGAGCCTGAACGATTCGACCGTTCGAACCTCAGTCGATCGGTTTCTCACGGCTCTTCAAGACACGCTTGTCTCGTCCGGAAAGACCGTGTGTGTCATCGCGGCAGGGGAGTTGGCTCATCTCGGCCTGCGCTACGGCGATAGTGCGCCGCCCACCGATTTTTCGTTCCACCGTTCCATGCAGCGGGATCTGGAGATGCTCAAGCACGTGGAAGAACTTCAGCCGGAAGCATTTGCTCAATTCATTCAAAAAGAACAGGACCAGCGCCGCATCTCCGGCTTCTCGCCCATCTATAGTCTGCTGCGGTTGATCCAAGCGGAAAAAGGGCAGGTTCTCCGCTACGACCGCGGTATCACCGATCAATACAACTCGACCGTCACCTACGCCAGTCTGACATTCTTCTGATCGGCAGTTCTTTCTCGAAACGGTGTTCTAGTAGATCAGGCGGAACGTCGCACTGCCGGCGTGATTGGTGGTGTGGTAGGTGCCATTCACGGTCGGGTTAAGACTGCCAACCACCGTGCGGGCATCGAAGACGAAGGGCGATATCCAGACCGATCGCGGATTTCTTCAAGATGCTCGTCTCACTGTCGGTGCAAGAAATAAGGCCAATGAATTTCCCCCGGCATGGCAAAGAAACCCCATTCCTACTGTGGCCACATGCACATCATTGTCAGCGAACGCAGGATCGAAACTAAAGCCAGTGATGGGGCTGTGTGAGCGAATGTAGCCAGCTCGAAATACCGCATCCCAAGAGCATCAGCCGTTGATATTCTGTGCCGACGTTACCCGTGATCGCGTTCTCACCATAAAACTAGTGGATCAAAGCTTCACTGTGAGCCACCCCATCACTCGAGTGCCGAGTAAGTCGCCTAACGGATGCTCGCGGTGCCGATCATTCAAAGCGTTGAACACGGAAACTGCCACTTCGGCCTCGCGCACATAATCAGAGGCCTGTTGTCGCCAGATGAGATAACCAAGTCGTATATTCAACAAATTGTAACTGGGGACACGTTCTTGAGGAAGAACGGTTCCGAGGGGAAAGAAGGGCGCGAGATTCGTGAATGGTTCTGACAAGGGATAAGATGCCACCCCCACATGATGGTAGAGGACCTCTCCGGTGAACGGATACCATGTCGCCCGGAGTCCGGCATTGACCTTGTGGTGCGGAAACCCTCGTTCGCTTGATCCACTGGAGGTATTGGTAACTTCCTGGTAGGCATAGTTGGCAAATCCTGAGCACCAGGAAGTCATCAAGACTTCCATGCCGGCTTCCCCTCCATATAGATCGGCTGAGTTTCCGTTGATGGGGATGGCTGGGCTTAATGGATTGCTCGTTGGGTTGCGAAAGATGATGAGGTCAGAAATATTGTTAAAAAATCCGCTCACTCTGGTTCGTAGACGGTGATTCCACCACCATCCTTGATATCCAACTTCATAGGAAATAATTTGTTCGGGCGTCACATTACTTGATCCTAACGTGACGTTTGTCATGGGCGGTAGTCCTGGAAGTGTCAAAGAATTGATACTGTGTACGCCGACATCGAAGGTTGTCGGTGGACGATAGGCGAGAGAGCTCGATAGCCGGAACGCATGGTTCGCATTCATATGGTAAATCACCGCACCCCGGGGAGACAGAGTAGGCGCGTCAAAGGTATCGAGGTCGTAGCGGAGTCCGGCGCTCACTTCCAGTGAGGGTAGCACCCGCCAGTCCCCTTGAGCATAGAGTCCGAGGCGATTCTCGGCTGTCCGGGCACTGAGAAGGTTCCATGAAGCAACGATATGTCGAAAGTTGATTCCAATGTTCAACTTAAGAGTCTCAAATGGGTTGAATCGATAGCGCGTTTCGAAGTCATACGTGTTGAATGAAGCCTCCCCGCCTGTTCGCCCAAATCGGTCGGTTAGTGTGAGTAGCGGAGCTAGGGGAGGAACTAGGACTTCAGTAGTGTTGAAAAAGAGACCATTCCACCAACCGCGGATGAGCAGGCCGCTCTGTTCATAACTGAGCAGGGCATGGGCCTGGGAGTTATGGGTGTCTGCGATACCGACATCTGATACGAACCCGTTATAGGGGTTCGACCGACCGATGCCGGCTTCGGCACGTATTCTTCCATCCTGTGACAGCTGATATTCTGCCATGCCACCGATTCGTTGATTATTGAGTGCTGGTGCGCTTTGGTTTGACCACCGCTGACTTTGCTCGTGTCCTCCTGATAGACGATATCCCCAGTTTCCTGCTGTTCCTGCCTGGACGACATTAGCCAATAGGGTGCCAAGTCCACCGCCCGCCATTTGCAGTGTCATTCCTTTCATCTCTTCCGGAGATTTCGTGATGATATTGACCACCCCATCGAAAGCATTGAAGCCGTAGACAGCCGATGCCGGCCCCTTGAGGACTTCGATCCGCTTGATTTCAGTCAGCGCGACGGGGAGAAATTTCCATAAGACTTGTCCGGATTGATCAATGTAGATAGACCGGCCGTCGACAAGGACGAGGAGCTTATTGGCGAGCAACTGGTTGTTTCCGCGTACGCTGACATTGAAGTCCACCGCGTTGGTTTGCATGACCTCCACGCCTGGAACTTGCCGCAGCAGAGTCGGAATGTCGGTGGCTCCTGAGTTACGGATGTCTTCGTCGGTGATCACGTAGACGTCAGAGGGGGCTTGAGATATCGGTTGCTCGTACCGGCTGGCAATGCTGACAGTTTCCTCTTTCAGATACAGCATTTCCTCCTGAGTCTGCTTTTCCGTTGCTGAGGATGTGCGAGGAATGGTGAAGGATATCTCAGCTCCAGCGTGCAATGGATCACAGCACCACCAGATCACCATTACAATAATTGTCGCCCATCTTAAGCATGTACGGATCACCTGTCGCGGCATGTTTCAGTGCGTACTCCCACCATTTTCCCTCAGCTCCCTACAGCCTATAGATTTCTATTTTGAGGAGATGAAGGAGGGGAATGTACACTGAGTCAAAATGTGGAGTCTAGGTGTAGGTGAACGGACAACCCTTGTTTTGCATGTTTTTGACCTTGTGCCTTCTCATGGCATTCGTGTCGCTTGCCTCATGACCGAATGTCATCGTTTTCCGATCAGGTGAATCAAATTAGATACCGAATCTATTTGAATACATTCCCTCTATAGCAGTGCCTTTTCTGTTCCTCGATTAGATTTCTATCGATTCAGGAAGTGTCTCGTGACCTCTCTCCATCACGATTGCGAGCGCACTGGCCGCAGTTCGCGTGTTCAGAGAACACCCATGACGATTTGTAATGCTTGTGAGGGATCGAACGAGGATTTCTGGAATGAAACTGGCAATGCAGCTGCACGAGTTAACCGTACGAATGAACCAAGCGGCCATGGCGCCTGCGGTTCACGGCATCTCGCCGGCTGTAATGAGGAGAGAGATTCGGTGATGCTATTGCAGCACCGGGAAGCACCGGCCACGAAAGATCTGCTGGCCATGACCGATCCTACAGTCTTGCCGGATCCGACTCTCATCAAACAGGCCGTCGTCCGGATGAAGCTCGAGGGGGCGAACCCCTCGCCGGCCATCGATGGCCTGGAGCAGCTGCCCGGCATTGTGAACTATTTCATCGGCAACGATCCGGCAAAGTGGCGCACGAAGATTCCCACCTATGCCAAGGTGCAGTATGAAGAAGTCTATCCCAGCATCGACCTCGCGTATTACGGCAATCAGGGCAAACTGGAATACGACTTCATTGTTGCGCCGGGCGCCGATCCAAACCAGATCATGTTGGCCTTTGAGGGAACGTCCGACATCAAGGTGGCTGAGAGCGGCGATCTGCTTCTGACCACGGCGCTGGGTACAGCGGCACGGTGAAGATCGGCGTACCACGCAGCAAGCAGGATCTGGCGATTGAAGGAGCCCAGCTCTACAACTCCTTCGGCCCATAAGAGATCGTCCAAGCGGGAGTCATGTATGGCTCCCGTTTCGAGCAAGGGATATTAGGAAATGAAGGTGGATCTTAAGGTGGATCTGCAGCATGAATCGGATTGGATTCACTGGATCAATTCAGATTCAGCGATTTGATCAGGTAGGTTGAAGACAGCCAGCTTGACCCACACGAGGTCACATGAAACAGGCTGATTTTTCACATGATTGTGTCGTTAGATGAACTCAGGGCTTCAGGATGCCGGTGGCAGCATGGAATTTGCTGTGCCGGGACGGCATGTCCCAGGCCGGGGTCAGGCTGGACCGCCCTATCCAGCAGCTCATCTCCTTGTGAGGCTCCGGCCTTGACCGGCGAGTCCGGCGGTGATCTCCCAGTATCACCGCCGGGTCTCGTCTCATACGTGCCAAGGAAACCACATCACAGGAAAGAGGACAAAGCTGCGACTTGTCGTATGGAGTACACGCGCTGCCCAT
>JAHBWT010000063.1 GCA_019636815.1 Nitrospira sp. | reverse complement strand
GTGACATCGCCGTCGTTGATCACTTCATATTTCGTCTGGGCGGGAATCTTCTTAAACGTAAGCGGTTTCCACCCATCAGGAACTGATTGTCCGACCGTCGCGCGGGAAAATTTCGCCACTTCCACGACGGCATCGGCCCGAGCCCATAGGGGAAGTACCGCGGCAAGGAGCATCACGGCGCATCCACCCAGCACAGCCCGAACCGGTTTCACAGGAAGATCGGGCATAGGCACCGTCTAGCGTCGCATCCAGGCAAACAACTTCAGCAGCACGTCCTTCGTTCTCTGCGTGAAGTGCGCTTTCCGCCAAAGATTGACCACTTTCTTGTTCACTTCAGCCTGTGTGGGATAGGGATGAATCGTCCCGGCAATCGTCTTGGCTCCTGCCCCCGCCTTCATCGCGACTGAAAATTCACCGATCAGATCGCCGGCATGGTTCGCGACGATCGTCGCCCCAAGGATCTTGTCCGTGCCCTTTTGAATGTGAACCCGCGCAAACCCTCCCTCTTCTCCATCCAGGATCGCCCGATCTACTTCGTCGAGCTTATAGGTATAGGTTTCAACCTCGAGGCCCTTCTCTTTTGCATCTTTCTCGTACATCCCGACATGCGCGACTTCCGGCTCGGTGAAGGTACACCAAGGCATGATCAGTGAGTCGACACTCGCGTACCCCAGCCCGAAAGGATGGGGAAACAAGGCGTTCTGGATGACGATCTGCGCCATCGCATCGGCGGCATGCGTAAACTTGTAGCGTGAGCAAACATCGCCGGCTGCGAAGATTTTCGGGTTGGTCGTCTGCAATCGAGGATTCACCGTGATTCCGTTCTTCTCGTATGCGACACCGGCGGCCTCTAAACCGATCCTCTCCACATTCGGTGCTCGACCGACACCAACGAGAATTTCGTCGACGATGACTCCATGCCGTTGGCCATGCGAATCAACGATCAGCCGTTTGCCTCCTCCCCCCTGCTCTACCCTCAGATTCTTCCCGCAACAGAGGAGTGTGACTCCATCACGAAGCATCTGTTGGGCGACGATCTCCGCGGCATCTCGGTCCTCATTAGGCATGATGCCGTGCGCCGTTTCGATCAAATAGACTTGGCTCCCAAACCGCGCAAAGGCCTGCGCCAGTTCACAGCCGACCGGCCCCGCCCCAATGACTCCCAGCCGTTGTGGGAGCTGAGTGAGGGAAAAAACACTCTCGTTCGTCAGATAGCCGGCTTCTTGAAGGCCTGGCGTCGCAGGGACTGCCGCCCTTGCCCCCGTACAGACAGCGGCTTTCGCAAAGGTGAGAACCCGATTGCCGGCCGGACCTTCCACTTGGATCGCGTCCGCACCCAGAAGCCGCCCGCTGCCGATATAGACATCGACGCCAAGTTTCATATACCGCTGAGCGGAATCGTTCCGGCTGATGCGGGCTCTCAGTTTTCGCATGCGCGCCATCACCGCGCCAAAGTCGTACTTCACACCGGCAGGAATCTGGAGGCCGAACTCTGCGGCCTTCCGCAAGTCGGCCCAGGCTCTGGCGGCTCGGATGACGCCTTTGGACGGCACGCATCCTACATTGAGACAGTCCCCACCCATCAGGTGTTTTTCGATCAAGGCCACCTTGGCTCCTAGGCTTGCGGCCACGACAGCCGTGATCAGCCCGGCAGTTCCCGCTCCAACCACCACCATGTTGTAGCGGCCGGTCGGCTCTGGATTGACCCAGCCGGCTGGATGCACATTGGCGACGAGCTGTTGATTGTACTCGTCGTTGGGAAGGATCAAAGACTGATCGAGCCCACTCATTCCGATGACCTGTGCGAGGGGGTTGCGTGATCATCGTCTGGCATCCTGTGCGACGTATCGTCCATTGATAAGGTCTTCATCACCTTGGTTTCGTTGCAAACTTCTTGTACACCACCGGTACCAACGCCAAGAGTCCCAAGAGGACAAAGGCGCCGATGACATTGGGAGACGCAATCTCTTTCAATGAATTGATCGTACCCAGTTGCCGTCCGGCGTAGGCGTAGACGAAGGAACCTGGAATAATTCCGATCGCCGTGGCCGCAATGTAGGTCCCGACGTTCACGCGGGTAAGACCCGACACAAGATTGACCACGAAGAAGGGAAAGAGCGGGATGAGTCGCAAGGTCAAGAGATAACTGAAGGCATTCTTGGCGAATCCCTCCTGGAATGGTCCAAGCCACTTTCCGAACTTCTGCTCGACCGTATCCCGCAACAAATAGCGTGCGGCCAGGAACGCCAAGGTAGCGCCGGTGGTCGCCCCAATGTTCACGCACAACGTTGCGAAAACGGCGCCGAACAAGAACCCTCCGGCCAAAGTCAGAATGACGGCTCCCGGAAGTGACAAGCCCGCCACGATGACGTAGGTAATGATGAAGATCCCCACCGCCGCAGTAAAGTTCGCTTCTGTGAAGGCCAACAAACTGTCGCGATGTTCCTTCAGCGCAGCTAGCGATAAGAATCGCCCAAAATCGAGGTAGAAGAACGCACCGATGGCAAGAGCCATCGCAACGGCAATGAGAATCTTGCCTGTATTCGAGCTGCCGGTTCCGGCCTGATTCGAAACCCGTGTGGTCATGACGGTCGGGCGTATCATGGGACCTTCTCCGCCGGCTGTCAACGTGGCTGCTTATTGGTTTGATCGTGGAAGAGAAACGTGTATCAGGATGAACGGGCTTCTACTGCTTCCCTATCGTGATGAGGTTTGCATGAGGAGCTGAATGGTGGGATTACGGAACCTCTCTCCGCTCGACCTAAGGCAACGTCTGGCAATACTGTTCCAACTGCTGGGCAAACACGAGAAATTGGTCGCCGCCCTGACGTCGATAGTCCTCTTTCGGCACCTGTTCTTGCCGCTCGCGTTGCACTTGCTCACAGGCCAGGCGCTCCGCTCGCTCGATCTGCGGCTGCAATCGAGCCTGTTCTTCCAAGGAACGACCCGCAAGGCCTTCTTGCATGCGTTTCAAGGCGAGGTAGTGATCGTAGAGCCGGGGTTCCTGCTGCGCTGATGGCGTTTCAACCTCCGCCGCATACAGGGCTGCCGGACACAGGACGAGCACAAGGAGAAAAAAACGCATGCAGAATCTTTCTCATCAAGTGAGTCGAAGCTTTTGTCGATCCCTCACCGATAGGACCCAGCCAACCAGCACCGCACCGGTGCTTTCCGGCATGGGAGTTAATGACCAGCTAACGCCGGGAATAGCACTCGCGCCATCCTAATACAGGCAGGCCCGATGGTCACGATAAACATGCTTGGAAAAATAAAGCACACAAGAGGAAATAGGAGTTTCACCGGCAACTTGGCCGCCAGCTCCTCCGCCTTGAGGCGGCGTGTCGTCCGCATCGAATCAGCATGGACCCTGAGTGCCTGACCGATGCTGGTCCCGAACCGGTCCGTCTGCACGAGAAGGGCCACCAGATTCCTGACTTCCTCAAGATCAGTCCGATGAGCAAGATTCCGCAGTGCCGCCTGCCGCTGCACCCCCGTTCTCAGTTCCTGTGACAAGATATTCAATTCATCCCCTAAAGCCGGGTGTGCTTGGCTGACCTCCTGCCCCACTCGCGCAATCGCTTGATCCAATCCCAGCCCAGCCTCCACACAGACCACCATGAGATCCAACGCATCGGGAATGGCGCGTTGCAGTGCGTCTTGGCGAATAGCGATCACACGCTTCAGCCATATCAGAGGAGCGTAATAGCCGCAGGCCGCCAGACAGACATAATAAAAAAGCAGGGTGGTGATGCTAGGAAAGCCGAGGAGCTTCACGGGAATCATCGCGAACAGCATGACCAGCGCGACTGCCAAGAGAAGCTTGGCCCCGACAAAGAAGATCGGTGCCTTTCTACTCCGATAACCGGCTGTGACCAGAAGACGGCGCGTGGCGTTTGCCTCCTCCGCATCGGACGGCTGGTTCCATTTTGCAAACCACTCGAGCACAGCCTGCAATTGCGCTTGAGCCGCGTCAAGGATGTTTCCGGAGGAGGGATCGACCGCAAGACTTTCCTTGTGACCCTCGGCGCGGCGGCGCCAGACCCCGAGGACCTCTCGTCGTTCTAAGTACACATACAAGGCCGAGCTCAATAGCATGACCGAGAGAAATGCGCCGAACGCTGCAAGAAAAGGAAGTTCCATGCGACGCTCCTTAGACCTTGATCGTTACCATCCGTTTCATCACCAGCGCGCCAAGAATCATCATGATGCTTCCCACGGTCGTAAGGTTTTGACCGGCAGGATCGGTAAAGAGTAAGCCCATATAGTCCGGATTCATTTTAAAAAGCGCGAGCCCAACCACGATGGGAAGTCCCAAGAGGACCACGGCAGACATCCGCCCCTCCGCGGAAAGTGCCTTGACCCGCAGCTGCAGCTCAAACCGCTGCCGGATCAATCCGGCCAGCGAATCGATGATCTCCGCCAGATTTCCACCGGTCTCACGCTGAACCAAAACCGAGGTGATGAAAAACTTCAAATCGACGCTATCCACCCGGTGGGTCATGTTCTCAAGGGCCTGGGGCAGCGCCACGCCCATCGAGACCTCATCGAACACTCTCCTGAACTCTTTCCCGATCGGATCGGCCGCCTCTTCCCCGACCATCTTGAGACCGACCGAAAAGGCGTGACCGGCCCGTAACGCCCGCGAGACGAGTTCCAACGCCTCGGGGAGCTGCCGTTCGAACATCGCAAGCCGCTGGTTTTTTTTCCACAGGAGATACACATATGGAATCGCACCCAACAGGGCTGCGAACAGTAGCGCAAGGAGGAACGTCTGCTTCATCGACAAGGCCAGCAACAATCCACTCAGCGCCAGCAACACAGCTGCCAATACGAACACACCCAATGGGGTCCGACAGTCCGCCCGTTGATGAAGCACCCTGAACGCCTGCAGCTTTCTGGCCTTCTTGAGCAGGTCGTTGAACCAGGGAATCTCGCTCAGCGAGTCTTTGCGCACGATGTCGAATGGCGCAGTCTCGATCGGCGAAGACCAGCTCTGAACCCGTTCGATCGCGCGATCGGTTCCCCGTGGCGCCATCATACGGTACGCCGTCGTGCAGGCATACATGAGCAGGAGGATCGTGCCGAAGATACCGAGCCCAATCAGCGCCGTTAACATTCGTACACCTTTGTCGGATCAAACACGTTGACTGGAAGAGCGATGCCTTTGGCGGCCATCCGTTCCGCAAACTTCGGCCTGACACCGGTTGCGTTGAAACGCCCTTTGACCATTCGATGCTCATCAAGGCCGGTTTGCTGGAAGACGAACAATTCCTGGAGTGTGATGAGATCCCCCTCCATGCCGACCACTTCCTGCACACTGATCACCTTTCTTGTCCCGTCCGATAACCGAGCAATCTGGATGATGACATCCAACGCGGATGAGATGTAGTGCCGCATCGACTTGGGAGCCAGGTTGAAGCCGGTCATCGAGACCAGCGTTTCAATTCTCGTGAGAGCGTCCCGGCACGAATTGGCGTGGACGGTCGTCAGCGATCCGTCATGGCCGGTGTTCATGGCCTGCAACATGTCCAGACTCTCGGCGCCGCGCACCTCGCCGACGATGATGCGGTCCGGGCGCATACGAAGGGCGTTCTTCACGAGTTCCCGTTGCGCGATCTCACCCTTCCCTTCGATGTTCGCGGGACGTGTTTCCAGACGGACGACATGCTCTTGACGCAACTGCAACTCGGCCGCATCCTCGACGGTCACGATCCGCTCATTGTTCGGAATGAACCCGGATAAGATGTTCAACATCGTTGTCTTTCCAGTCCCGGTTCCACCGGAAATCAGCACATTGAGTCGGGCTTGAACGATCGCTTTCATCAGATCGCCGATCTCCGGAGTCAACGACCGTTTCTCGACCAAGTGGTGCAGTTGCAGCGGGTCCTTGCTGAATTTCCTGATCGAGAGCGACGGGCCGTCGATGGCCAACGGGGGAATAATCGCGTTCACGCGCGACCCGTCGGCAAGGCGGGCGTCCACCATCGGCACGGACTCATCAATGCGACGGCCGACGCGGGACACGATCTTTTCGATGATCTTCTTCAGATGGGCGTCGTCCTTGAACCGGACCGGCGTGAGCTCGAGCCGTCCGAATCGTTCGACAAAGACCTGGTTGTGTCCATTGACCAGGATATCGTTGACCGTCGAATCCGACAGAAGCGGCTCTAACGGCCCCAATCCCAGCACTTCATGGAGCACATCCTGCGTGATCTGATCCCGCTCCCGCTGATTCAGCGGCACCGATTCTTGTTGCAGGAGCTGGTCGATCAGCTTGCTCAACTGGTCGTTGACAACCTCCTGCGACATTTTCCCGATGGCATTCATATCGAGCAGATCGATCACGCGCTGATGCAGACGATCTCTCAATTCCTGATAATCGGTGCCCGGTTCAGCTCCGTTCATCGGTCTCGTCGACAGCATGATGCCTCCTCATCTCCTGGCCCTGTGTGTCTCACCCCGATCTTACCGAACGGTCTTCACACCGCCGATGGTTTGCGCCCGACATCCATCCTAAGGTTTGAAAAACACCGTCCCAAGAATGACAGGTTCTTCGCCGGTCCCTTCGGGGAAGCGGCGCCCTCGACAGGCTCGGCGACGAAACGGCCGACCTCCCGCAGATACCATTGCCCGATGGACGTTTTTGATGCCATGACGGTCAGCGGTTTCCCCTGATTGATCGCCTCGCTGGCCGATTCATAGTCGTTTGGAATCAGTCCGGCGATTCGGAGATTCAGCAGAGTCTTGGTCTCCTCCAGCAGATCCCGTTGATCTTTTTCATAACGGTTGACCACCAGTGCGATCTTGTCGGCGGGATAGCGAGCCGCGGAAAGAAGGTCCAATAACCGCTTGGCCCTTCGGATCGCCGGAAGAGACAGCGTCGTCACCACGATGATCTGATCGGCGCTGTCCAGCGCTTCTCGGACAGACGGTTCGAGGATGTGGCCGCAATCGATCACCACATGGCGGTGGATCGATCGGAGAATCGCCAGGATACGCATCATGCTCCCAGGGGCCAACTTCGCATCATCGTAGGCCTCACAACCTGAGGAAAGGAATTGCAATCCGGATGAATGCCGCGCCAACGTACTCCGCAGGATGGTTTCGTCCAGTCGTGAAATATCTTGTGCGAGGTGTGTGAGCCCCTGGGAGGCAGGCAGGTCCAGAAACAGACCAAGCTCTCCTCCGTGCACGTCCAGATCCACCAAAGCCGCAGGTTCCTGTCGCTGTGCCTGTTGGATGGAGACGGCCAAATTGGTTGCGACGGTACTTGCTCCGACGCCGCCTCTGACGCCAAATACGGCGACCACCCTGCCGGCATGCATTTCCAATCCGGATGCCTTGGAGGCAAATCGTTCTTCAAAGCGGGCAAGCGCCGCCTCGACGTCCTGTTTCGTGAGCGGTTGTGGCAAGAATTCCTTGACTCCGACTCGAAACGCTTCCAACAACAACTGGGGGTCCATGCGCGAGGCGGTCAGAAAGATTTCAAGGTCCGGCGCCGCGCTCAGCAATTGGCGAACGCGATCGAAGGTGTGTTGAGGGCGAAATTCGTCCAGCTCAAGCAGCAGCATATCGGCCGCGCCGGTCCCTTGGCCTTTCGCAACCAGATAGTGAAGCCGCCGTGAGGCGATGGCTTCAAAGGTCCGCCGAACCTCTTCGTTTCGACAATCGATCGACACTGCAATCAATCGAGCCATGCGACATGTACTCCTACGTGAGAGCTATTCTACGAGCCCGGGAATCGTCGACAGGACCGGCCCGAACGGAGGACCGCCGCCGGTGGTATTGCCTTCGAAGATATTGCACAGGACGGTCGCCGAGATCAGATGGTTCGGAGAGCCTTGCACATTCGTAATCCGAGCCTCCGTATACCCCGCGATCGGGAGGGCACCATTGGGAGGACTGCAGGCATCCGATTGATAGACAGGGACAAATACGTCCCAATTGCCGTTGGCATCCTTTTTAGCGTTGTAGAGGTTGATCAGATTTGGAAAGGCGCTGGCCACATTCCCGTTAATGAAATTGAGGGAATCCCCCGGAGTCGTTCCCGGTGATTGATAGGCGCCGGTGCGGAACCCATCGATGATCGTCCGTAATGTGTTGGCGTTAGCCGGGCTCTGATCGAACGTATGCCAGGCGGCACAGGCCTGCGGCGTTCCATCATTGGGGTAGAACTTGATGGCATCCCCACACCCAAACTGAGTGAAGTAATACGTTGAGATCCCAAACGGTACGTCCAACTGGCCCGGCGCGGTCTGACCGACCGCCGTCATATCCGCGGTCGCCACGGCATTCACGCTGATGCTTGTCAACCCAACCACACTCGCAAGAAATGTGCTGATCGGCCCATTGGCTGACGCATCGCGTCGTGCCCAGACTCGCACAGCCTTAGGTTGATTGACGGTCGGGGTATGAACCCTACTCGTAGGATTCCACGTCCCGATGGCGATATCCGCGGCATTGATGGCAATGGGAACGCCGGCGGCTGAATTCGCCAGAGCGGTGTCTTGCACGGCAGCCACGACTGTCGCCTGGTCCCCGCCGGTCAATGTATAGGTCTGTTGTTCGGCCGGTGTCATGCCTTCGTAGATGATACCCAACGCGCGAGTCCCGGCCAGCGCCGCGGCGTCCGCCGTGTTCTGCAATTCATTTCTCGCGACGAGGGCATGACCGATGTCGATGGCCGCCGCTGCAAAGGCCAACAACACCAGGAGAAAAATCGCCGTCATTGCGGCCACCGCGCCATGCTCATTCCCGAGCGGGCCGGCTGACCTGTTTGTGTTCATGCGATTATTCATGGAGCATCACCACCTGAGTCGTAATGATGAGGGGATTTGAAATTCCAACGACTGCCGGGATATAGGGAATCAGAAAGTTGTACGAGTACTGCGCGGTCACGGTCAGCGTATTCGGATTGGAGAGTCCGGCGCCGGATGGTGTAAAGGTCACATCTGCCGGATTGACACCGGTTCCCGTGAGATAGTTGTCGGCTATTGCGGTAATTTCGCCTGCTGTTCTTTTGGGAGGTCCCTGCACAATGCCGGCCCTTGCTCCCTCGCGGGCCGCATTCGTGACAATTTCTCGACCATACATGAGCATGCCGAATTCGATGGTTCCAAACAGAAACAAGAGCAGCACCGGCAACACCAGTGCAAATTCCGCCGCCGCCACTCCCCGCTCATTCAATCGTCGCATGCCGATAATCATGTCGGCCTCACCACCCGTTATTTCGTTTTCACGCCGCTCGACACGATCGAGCTGCTGAATTCCGCGTTTGGTTTCTCAAACGTCTTGCGATAGGTCTCCATGGCCGTCACATTCGCCTTCCCGTCCTGCTCTTCGACAGACGCGAGGTCTTCACCCGCCGTAGGATTCAGAATCTGGCCTGCCCGCATCTGCTGATAGGCCGTTCCCCAGTTCGGACTGATCGTCGTCGGGGCACAGGCTCCGATCGCTAACCCGGTTGTCGCCGTCAAGATCAACATGAGTCGTATCATGGCTTTCTCCTTCTTCATTCCAAAGGACAACGGTAAAACATGGGTTACGGCATCATATGGCCGACACGACCTTCCATCGCGCCGCCCGTATTGACCCGGTTCGACAAGACCTCTGCCGCCGGCGACCGTTGCCCCGCCTTGCCGCCATGACCGCTTTTTTCGGCAAAGCCCATCAAGTAGTACTCAAAGTCGTTCGGTTCCACAAAGTAGTCCGTGGGCAGGGTCTGCGCGTTCATATCGAGTGGCTTGACTAAATGCGGCGTCACGATGATCACCAATTCCGTCTCGCTCTTTTGGAATGAGCTGCTGCGGAACAAGGCGCCGAGAATCGGCACCTCGCCGAGGAACGGAACCTTTTTCACCGACTCCCTGACGTTGTCACGCAGCAACCCCCCGATCGCGAAGCTCTGGCCGTCGGCCAATTCAATCGTTGTCGCCGCACGCCTCGTGGTAATAGCCGGCACCACGAATCCTTGCAGTCGCAAGGCATTGGTGAAATCCAGCTCTGATACTTCCGGCGCCACATTGAGACTGATGTGCTTGCTGTTCAAGATATTGGGTGTAAAGACCAACCCGACACCGAACTTCTTGAACTGGACGGTCACCAACCCGAAGGCTTGGGGCACGGGAATAGGAAACTCGCCACCGGCAAGAAACGCGGCTTCCTGACCGTTCAGCGCCATCAAGGTCGGCTTGGCCAGCACTTTCAATACATTTTCTTCCTTGAGCGCATCGACAAACCCCGTCCAGGACGTGCTCCCGGCATTGAATCCAAACGCGCCTTGGATCGCCTGTGTCGCCTCTGTGGCTATGGTTGCCGTCTGCCCGATCGGATGACTCAGACTGACGAGCCTCGTTAAGTTCGCCAACAGCGACACTCCAAAGTAATCATTACCGATTCCCGTAAAATTGATTCCCAACCGTTTGATCAAATCCCGGTTCATTTCGGCGACGCGGACTTCCAACATGATTTGCTGCACGCCGCCCACCTGCATGGCATTCACGATCTTCTTCGGCGCGTAGGCCTCGGCCATGCTCAACGCGCGGTTCAAATTGCTCGCATTCGAAGCGGTGCCCGAGAGCGTAATGTGATCGTGATCGGAGGTGACCAGGATACCGCTTTCCTCCGGCATGGTCTTATGCAGGTTCTCCTTCAATCGCGTCACATCCGGAGCGATCACCACGTCGTACATGCCCATCATCTTGCCGCTCTCGTTCCAGAGCGTCAGGTTCGTCACCCCTGTCGTCTTGCCCGTCAGATAGATCTGCGTCGGCGAGAGCACGATCGTGTCGGCCACCTCCGGATTGGCCAGCGAAGCCCGCTTGATCGCCACAGGCAGGTCCAATACTTTCGACTTGCCCACGGTCAATTCAAGATTCTGGATCTCGCGTTGTTCCGCCGCACCGGGAACCGGGTCTTGCCCGAACGCCTGGGACCAGGCCAAGATCGTGAGAGCACAGCCCATGATCGTGATCGCATGTCGTAATGTCATTGCCATTCCTCCAGCCTTCTTACCAACTTCCCCTAGTTAAAACTTCACCGCGTTCACCGACGTCCCCTTGATCACTTCGACCGTCACGGTTTGCACATCCGGGTGCCCTTTGGACCCAGGCGGTTCGGGATAGATTTTGAGAAAATTCAGGACTCTCTTCGGAGCATAGGCTTCCGCCACCGCCAATACCTGACTCAAACGCGCTTCGCTGGATACGGTCCCAAAGAGCGTCACATGGTCATGGGCTCCCCTCAGCCGAATGTTCGACTCATCCGGCAACAATTCGGCCAACTGTTGCTTCAACCGGACCAGGTCCACACCGACATCGAGATCGAGTATGGCCAGCACCTGATCGTCCTTCCCCCAGAGCGTGAGATTGGTCGTGCCATACCCCTTCCCTGTCACATAGATCTGCCTTGGACTGAGCACCATGGCATCGGCGATCTGCGGGTCAGCCAGCGAGGCCCGCCTGATCGCCACGGGCATGGTGACTACGGTCGACTTTCCCACCACCAGGCTGACCTGCTGAGGGTCTTTTGAGAGTGAGACCAGCTGGACATCCTCGTTCTTGGCCATGGCGGCCATAGAACCGGTCAGAATCAACCCGCTGCAGACCAGAGCCACTATCCATCGCCCATGAACGTGTGATCGATGCTGTGTGAGCTGCATTGCCATGCCTCCCTGACTCCTAGAACTTAATTTCTTTGCGAACATCGCCTTTAATGACTTCGACTCGGACGGCGCCATCTTGAGCTTTCTTCTCCCGGAAGGAACTGAGCAATGCTCCCACGTTGGCGCCTTTGGTCAACACGCGCTCGCTGTTCAAGGGATTGCGCAGGGCCAGTCTCAACCGACCCTGTGTGGAAGCCAGCGCCAGCTTCTCCGCTTCTTCCACATCGACTTCGACGGTGATCACCTGCACCGGCTTCGGCTCTTCATCCTTCCCCTTCCGCTCCATCTGCGTGCCGGCCGCCAAGACCTTCACATTTTCTAAGATCATCTTGGATATTGAGCTGCCGTGCTTGCCGGTCTCCGGCTCGATCGTCACCATGACATCCACGCGATCCGCCGGTTTGATGAAGCCGGCGACGCCAATCACGTCATCGACTTTCACCGACATGGCCCGCTTGTTCACATCGGTGACGGCGGCAACGCCCCCGCCCGTCGTCCCAATGGGCGCCAGTTTGGATTCCAGGACCATCTCGTTTCGCTTCACATCCGCCAGCAACACACGGTCCTTGATCGCCTCCATCGTCGTAAAGTGCCCTTCGGGAATGGCGCCGGGCGGGACCTCCTGCATCAACACCATCTCGGGAGTCAGTTTCGTCCCCCATGGAATATCCGCATTTGCCACCAAGACCTGCACGTTCTTGCTCGTGGGCAATGTTGCCGCCAGCAACCGGCTCTTCTCGCTCTGCAGCCACGAGAAGACGAGGACGCTGGTGACGATGCCCAGCACCACCGCCAATCCGAAAAACACCAGAGGCCGATACCGCTTCATTGCCCACCCTCCTCTTCAATCGAGCCCATTCGAGTTGTGGTTTGCTCTCCGTTTATGGGCCTCTCCGTTGCTTGACCAACCATAGCTGAGTTCTGCGTGATGCCTACCCCCCCGAAGGGTTGGACCCCTCCGAGAAAAAGTAGGGTGCCCGCGGCGATCGCCAACCCGTACCGCAACTTGAACGGCAGTCGTAATTCCTGTACTCCAGTCGCTCCGCCGGTCACCAACGCCCCGTATGTGACACCTATTAATTTTCTGGATGTGGCAGCGAGTCCCCACTGGTAGCTCATGGCACCGAGGGCATAGACTCCACCGACTATGATGGCAAGCCATGCGCTGGACAGCACCCCATACACGCCCAGGAATGCCCCGATCGCCGCCATCAATTTCACATCCCCCGCCCCGATGCCTCCTGTGAGATACAGCAAGAGAAAGAGTCCCAGGCCGGCTCCAAGACCAGCCAGGCTGAATAGAGCCCCGTCCATGCCGCCTAACCAAGCATGTCCGGCGAGTGCAAAGCCCATTGCAGGAAACGTCAGCCAATTGGGGATACGAGATGAACGGATGTCGAAGACACCCGCTATCGTAAGAACTAGTATGAGGGCACTGGCCAATCCCAGATCCATTGTCGCTCTTCCTTTTCTTCCCTATCTCCCCGAATTCGGTGCCACGACTTCTCTATCCCATGGCATTCTATTATCGGTGTCGCATTCTCGCTTCAACGATGGGCTGACCCGATTCACGATCAGGCCAGCCCACCCACATGATTACGATCAGCCGCCGCCGGCTGGAGTAAGCGCTGCTGTGGCGGTACCAAAAGCGGCTATAATGGCTTCTCTGAAGCCAGTGATTGCCCCAATCAAAGCCACCGCAACCAAAGCCAGCAACATTGCGTATTCAGCCGCTGCAAGACCCTCTTCTTCCTTCACAAACTGACGAATTGCATTCAACATGGTCTATACCTTTCCTTTTGTGTTTGGTTTTGAAACCGTTCCCTATGAACGACTCTGCACAATCATTCCTGGCCCGGCCTTGATCTGCGGCGTTCACGCCTTTCCAGCATCTCCTCACCTCCTTTGTCTTTGTGTATTTGGCGTCGTCTCGCAGCAAAGCCGGATTTCTCGTGAGCGACGACATTGCAAATGACCGGCCAGATCATCAACCACTCCAACTAAGTGTTTTTTCAGCACAAGACTGTTTGTCATTTATGAACTGCGGTGAGAGCGCCTCAGGCCAGGGTTGCCAAACAGCCTAAAGCTAGGGCTTCGGCGCCGCAGTACGCCGACTTTGCCGGCACCGCGACCCTGCTCGTTATCAGGAAACGGAGTTTTGTTTGACCGATTTCCGGCCTCGCGGCATGCTGGCCATGCATATTCGCTGTTCACACGAGAGGGGTTTGACGTGGTGAGATCGATTCAATATCTGAGGTTCTTGTTGGCGATGGGGCTTGCTCTTGGAGCCATTTCATTCACCGGATGCTGGGGAGCCAAGGATCAGGCCACCTCGTCATTCGATATGGCTGAATATCGGAAGATGGTAGACGAGCAGAAAAAACAGCAGGAACGCCTTGCGGAGGCCACCTCCTCAATCCCTGAGTTGACGGCTGAAGAGCATGAACGCAAGGGCGATCTCGATGCGCAATCGCGGAACTATCCGCTGGCAAGCCTACACTATGACAAGGCCTTGAAAGCCGATCCCGCGCGCAACTCAGCCCGCCTCAAGCTGGGGCAGACGTTTCTGCAGCAGGGCCTTCTCGATCAGGCCCTGACTCAGTTTCAGGACCTCCGAACCCGCGAACCCGAGTCTGCGCCGGCGCATGAAGGCCTCGGGCAAATCTACCTCATGCAGGGCAAATTGGCGGACGCCGAGAAAGCCTTGGCCACAGCCGTCACGCTCAATCCATCCAGCTGGCTTGCTCATAACTTACAAGGCCTCTTATACGACCAGAGAAGGCAACATGCTGATGCCATCGTCTCCTATCACACGGCTCTCGCCATGCGGCCGCGAGAGCCGAACGTGTTGAACAATCTCGGCCTCGCCTACGCGCTGAGTGGGAACTACGATGCTGCCATCGATGCCTATGAACAGGCCATCGCAGCCGGCTCGAACTCTCCAAAGCTCCATAACAACCTTGGCATCGCCTATGTGCAACGCCGCCGCTATGTCGATGCCCTCAACACCTTCAAGAAAGCGATGGACGAATCACGTGCTTATAATAATCTCGGCGTTGCGCTCCTCGGTGTCAGCAATCCCAAGAAAGCCGTCGCCTGCTTCGAGAAGGCCATCGAGCTCAATCCGCAGTACTATGAAAAAGCCTCGGAGAACCTTCGAATTGCCCGCCAAGCAGTCCCCAACGCTGCGAAGGGAACAACTGCGTCTAATATGGCCGAGGCCGGTTCCTGCCCATAAGCAGGCAACGAGCTGCACCGCAGTATCCCTAGGCCGCGGAAAAAAGACGACGATCGAGACCGTGCTTATGCAACAGCCGCTGAAAGGCGCGGCGCTCTTTTTTTGCGGCGCGTGCCGCTTTCGAAATATTGCCCTGATGTGCGGAGAGGATCCGACTCAGATATGTCCGCTCGAATTCGTCGATCATCTTCGCTTTCATGGTCTGAAACCCGCCTAAGTCAACCACCATTGTTTCCGGTATAACGGTCGACGGCGATCCCGACGCCCCATAATCAGGCACATCGAGATCCGAGGTTCCAAGCACCTCACCCATCGCCAGCGCGACCGCGCGATGCAACACCCCTTGCAACTCCCTCACATTCCCCGGCCAGGCATAGTTCACCAGCTTCTTGATTGCGTCGGGCGACAATTGAACGGCGCTCTTTCCAAACTCCTCGGCAGCGCGTTTGACAAAATACCTGGCCAATTCGGGGATATCTTCCTGCCGGTCACGCAGCGGAGGAAGCACGACGGACAGCACATTCACGCGATAGAACAAGTCTTCCCGGAATTGGCGAGCTTCGACCAAGTACCGCAAGTCCGTATTGGTCGCAACCACGATCTTGACATCGACGGCTCGACTCTTGGTGGAGCCCAGCGGCCTGAACTCCTGATCCTGCAGCACGCGCAGGAGTTTGCTTTGCGCCACCATGTTGAGACTGTTGATTTCATCGAGGAACAGGGTCCCGCCGTCCGCCTCATGAAACAGTCCGTGTTTCTCGATGAGCGCGCCGGTGAACGCGCCTTTGTTGTGACCGAACAACTCATTTTCCACCAGATGATCCGGCAAGGCCGCGCAATTCACGGGCACGAACGGCTTCCCGCTCCGCTCACTCGAATAATGAATCGCCCGCGCAAACAGTTCCTTTCCCGTTCCGGTCTCTCCTGAGATCAACACCGTCGATTTGGACCTGCTTAGGAGTGGAATCTTGCTTTTCACCTGAAGAAAACTCCGGCTGGTCCCGATCAACGTTTCTTCCCGATGAGACATGCTCTTCTCTCCCTCTCTCATGGCAACCCTGTCAATATGGCTGCGTATGGCTCCTCTTTACCTTTGTAACGCTGGACATATCGTTCGATTCCGCCATAGTTTCTGTTCTGAAATGCATTGAGAATGCCGCTTCTGCAGTTCATCGGTATCGTTCCAGTGCGGCGTATGTCCCGCACGGATATTTCACCTCAGTGACCTTCTGTTCGCGGCAACTTCGTTGGTTAAAACTAGAACAGATTCGGCCTTCTGCCCATACCAAACTGGGAGGGGGATCGGCATACGGACAGGTTAGTACTTTGGGAGAAGTACTCTGCCCTCCTGCCGTGTGCGATATACATGGAATCAAGCAGCTGCATTCTCGGCTCTGGTTCTCAGGAATTGCCGGATTTCTGACTATGTATTGCTACCTTCAGAGGGTCATCCATGAGGGAGTCATGAAGGTTCCATCAATCGCTGGAATAGTCGGCGGCCTCGCCGGTCTGTCCATACTCCTGTTCATGACGGGCTCCTTCAGCTCCATCGTTCCTCGGCAACCCTCCGTCCCGGAAACACAAGCACGGGTCGTTGCCACGGTGGGGACACGATCAATGACACTGGCAGAGGTTGAACAGGGTGTCGCTCTTCAGTTGTATCAGATAGAGGAGCAGCGAGCGAAGTTGCTGAATGAGTCGATCCAGCGCCTCATCGAAGAAGAACTCATCTCGGCTGAAGCGGCCAGAAGAGGTGTCACGGTTCCGGAACTGATCGAGAGGGCGAGTGAATCTGAAGAGGTCGCCAAACTGGCCGGTCTACCGGGCCCGGTACGCCGAGCCATGCGCCCTTCTCAGAAGCTGACACTGTCACCCTCCTTTCAGGCCCCCGAGGAAGTATCCAGAATCCGCCAAGCACTGCTCGTTCAATTACGCCGAAAGACCGAGATCCATGTGAATCTCTCCCAACCAGAACGACCCGTGCTGCATGTCAGCCCAGACGACGATCCCTGGATCGGCACAGCCCACGCTCCGGTGACGATCGTCGAGTTTTCCGACTTTGAATGTCCCTATTGCAAACGGAGCGTACCCATCCTCAAGGAGCTTCTGGATAGGTACCCAGGCAAGTTGAAGCTGGTCTATCGTGATTTCCCAGGGCTGACTCATCCGCAAGCGTTGGCAGCCGCCGAAGCCGCGCAATGCGCCGCAGAGCAAGACCGATTCTGGGAATATCATGATGCCCTGTTCACGCGATATGCACCGGCGACCGGATGGGACTTGTCCTCTCTTGCCGAAGGCCTAGACCTCCGGCAACCGCTATTTGACGCTTGTATGAAGGAAAACCGTTACCGGGAGGAAGTGCTGAAGGATCTACAGGATGGGCTGAAACTCGGCGTGACGAGTACCCCGACGTTCTTTATTAACGGGCGGCCCTTGGTCGGCGCACGGTCGCTTGCTGATTTTCAAGCCATCATTGACCCACTGCTCAATATACCTTCTTCGTCATGAATCCTCTTGTAAGATGCTACAATGCGGGCTACGCTCCTTACAGGAGGGCCGGTCTATGGAAGAGAGTCGGCTGACAAGGACCAAAGAGCAGTGGGCAAAAGCTCGGCGAGGCGGGGAAGAACGCGAGGTGTTTTACGAGGGCGATGATCGGTTGCCGCCGGGACAGCATCTGGTTGAGAACTTTCCCGTTTTGGACCTCGGGTTCAAACCCGACATTCCGTTGAGCGACTGGAGCCTGACCGTCTCAGGGTTCGTCGCGACTCCTCTTACCTGGACATGGGAACACTTTCTGGCACAGCCGCAGTTTCAAAACCGATCCGATTTTCACTGTGTGACCTCCTGGAGCCGATACGACAACGACTGGGAGGGCGTGAGTTTCAAGCATCTGCTTGCTGTCGTACGCCCTCTGTCGCTTGCTCGATTTGTCCTCTTTCAGTCCTATGATGACTATACGACCAATCTACCGCTTGAGGCCTGTGACGATGACGATGTGCTGCTCGCCCATAGCTGGAACGGTAACCCCCTTTCCCGAGATCATGGCGGGCCCGTACGTGTGATCGTTCCGAAACGTTATGCTTGGAAGGGGGCGAAGTGGGTGAAGGCGATTACATTTTTCGATCGGGATGAAAAGGGATTTTGGGAAGTCCGGGGGTATTCCAACACCGCACTCCCATGGAAAAACGATCGCTATGGGTAGCGGTCATTTCTTGACCCACCCACCACCAGGACTTTCGACAAAATTACCCGATTTGGTGTTCTGGATGGCCTTTTCTCCGGCCAGCGATTCGACTGCGGTCAGCGGCGTTCCATTTCGCTTGGCGATGTCCTCATAGGCCACTCGACGTTTCTGATTGACATCCGCTATCAATGCTTGGGTTTCGGCATTGGAAGTGCTCACCGCGCCGAGATAGCCGTTGGTTCGTTCTCCGACTAAACCCTTTGCTTTGGCCTCGTCCAGTGACAGGGCGGACACCGACGATGCCATCGTCGTCCAGATGATCGCAGTACAGATTGCGATGATCAACCTTACACTCACCATCTTTCCCTCCCCCAGCTAAAATAATCCGCTGTCCTTCGACATGACTTCACTGAGATCTTTCTCGACTTTCATTCGAATCTCATGATCGATCTTCACATTGAGATTGATCGTAATCGGTTTGTCCGACGGCGCCACTTCGACTCGTGGAGCACATGCCCCCAGAGTGATGATGAGTAGAGCTCCCCGCAGCAGTATTCCGACACTGATCAGCATCCCTCTACTCTGCATATTCAGCCTCATAATGGTCATAATCGCCCATACGTTCTCTCGATAGACCCTTGAATATCTTCTACCAGACGCAGACTCTTCAGAAGCGTGGGGATGTGCTCCTGGACACTGAGATTAAAATGAATCGGCGGAGTGTTCTTCAAGTCAGGATTCTTCCCTTCAAGCCGAGCGCTCAGATTCAACATTCCCGTCTCTTCGTACCGCACTCCGACTCGTAAAAGCGAATAGTGAAAGTTGTTCAGCGCCTGCTCGACGAGCTGAAGGTGACGATCTGATTCCGATGTACCCTTTGATGAGGCTGATGTGGAGAGGTACCGCAACACGCCCCCCGGAGGCTGCGCCTCGACCAGCCCGTCGTTTACGATGACTCCGGTGGATGTGAATGTCATAGGAATCGTCCCATTCAGTATTCCCGTTCCCTGGAGCCCTCGCTGCTGTTCCACACCGAGAATTCTTGCAAGATTGAGGTTGTGCAGGAAAAAGGTCGTCGAAAAAGGCGGCTTGTTTAACTCCGCCATAAGACCAGGGGTTGTGATCTTGCCTCCGAGGACATCACACTGAAAATCTTTTATGTCGATGATGGGCAATTCATCGGGAAACTGCCATCGAATCTGGTACCGCGCTCCCAGATTGGAGATATCAACGCCGCTGCGTATCGATGTCGCGAAGATGGAAGCCGGTTCAACCATAGCGACTGAATCAGGTCCATCCATGTGCAGAGCCATCCGAGTGCTAAGCCCTTTCACAACATAGCCGGAGTAATATCCTGACAGTTTTTGACTCACGATCTTCGCAACGGCCGAAGTCATGTTCATTCCGCTCGTTGACCCGCCGAGGCCGCCGGACCAGGAGGCATCAACGGTCACGCTGAATGTTCCGTCAACGACATCGGTAGACGGAGGAAGCCCCATCACGAACTTGCTGAGTCGACCTTCAGCACTGTTGAACGTGAACGGACCGACCATTCCATGCAGTGTTCCCTGCTTCCCCTGCAACGGCTGTTGCATCCTGGCCGTGATGACCTCGGCGCGTGCCGGCAGATCGACACGCAGATCAGCCTTGATGCCGACGTGGTCCGCAGCGAACGCGAGATTCCACTTACTTGGAGAAAGAGCCCAAGAATTTGAATCCAGACGCACTCCATCGACCGAGAAGGTCCCTTGTGTCTGCCATTCAGACCCTCTTGTTTTCATTTGTTCGAAGCGCAAGAGGCCTTGCGTGGTATGAACGTTCCGACCTCCTATTCGTAAGGTCGGTGCCTGAACCGTTGCAGTCATTGGTCCTCCGCTACAGTGGAGCGCCTTCAGATCGCACTCGACTGCCATCGGCTCCGAAAGCTGTAGCATGAGACCCGGAATGTACGTCGTCCCCTTTCCGATCTGCTTCACGGTCACTGAAGATTCCGGCAACAGCACTCCCTCTACTTGCGTCCTGCTCAACTTCACGGTGCCTCGAACACCACCCACCGCTTCTTTCGCCGAGAGTATCTCCGTGATGGCCTTTGGAAGGACCCCCTCCAGATCATAGGCTCCTTCCACCAGGACCAACTCACGACCGACCCCTTCAGCACGGGTGGTTTGGAATTGTGCGACCACCGGACCTGTCGCCTGGCCGTAGCTGACATCCAACGGTCCCTGAACGATCATTCGTACGGGGGTTTCCTTCCAGTATAAGGTGCCTTGCACAGGTTGCTTGTTTTCCATCTGTATGGGTTGATCACCGTGAGGAAGCATGAACCGAATCACTTCAGGGATGATACGCGGTTGCGGATTGACGGTCGCCGTGAGCAGGACGCCGGGACTCATCACCCATTCGAGCCGGGCGGCATTCCCCTCAAACGTCCCTTCGTACGCCAACGCAATATCCTTTGCAACGCCTTTGAGACCCGGCAGCGTGGCATTGCCTCGAATATTGCCTGCCAAATGTGTCTGTGCATCCTGGTCCAAAGAACCGAGGGTGGTATCTGCGTCGGCTTTTCCAGACCAATCGATCGCTATGTGACCCGTGACCTTTTCCAGTTCCGGGCCGATGGGAACCACAAGGGCGATAAAGGGAGCGAGTTCCTGCACGTTGACCTGAAGACGCCCATTGATCTGAATCTGCTCACCGCTCGGATGGGCTTGGGATTGCCATGCCACGATCGGAGAAGCGTGAGGCCGTTGGGACGCTAAGATCGCAGACCACGTACTGTCCGAATTCCCCACGACGACGAGTCCATATGAGGCGGTATCAAGGCCTCGAAACGATAAATGACCGCCTAACTCTCGCCCACTGTACGTCAGGCTTCCGACGATCGTCACCCTACGTAGCGGACCCGTCGCCTGTTCACGAAAGAGGCTGAGATGATCGAGCCGCAACTCATCGAATGGAAGGATCGGTAAGCTCCGCAAGAGATCACCGGCAGTGATGAGACTCAATGGCGACGGGTCGTTATCGACCTCCTCCGTAGATCCCTCATCCTCCCGGAATGGATTCGTGGGCGGAGTATTCAGCACCTGGATTGTCGCGTCTCGAAGCACAATCCGACTCGTTCGGCCCTGCAGTAACTGCGACAGGTTGTACTGAATCTCTGTATTCATGACCGAGACGACTAATCGCTCCTCACCCAAATCTTCCTGGAATGAGATCACCGGAACGCGCATGTGTTTCCATCCGGGGTAACCCAATTGCAGGATCACATGGGTATATCCGAAGTCCCGAAGCTTTTCTGCTAGAAGATAAGACGCACCCAACGGTAGCAGAAGGTAGCAACCAATAATGGCGACCAGCCCAAATAGGACGGTGACCTGGTATCGTTGAGTCAGCATGAACGGCTCTCTTCCAGAGAGCTACCGTGTAGAATGTGGCAACGGTTCTCCAGCAAATAAACAGGCTCTGTCAAGAGATCCGAACGGCTCTAAACTAGGACGGGGTCCAATCGGACTCTCCATCGCGATGCGAGTGAGTTATCGCACACGCATCGGATCTTTTTTTCGTGATAATGCAGAAGAACGATCTTCTCATGCAACACATATTTATTCCCCACCGTCCATTCAGATCTCAGACCGATAGGGATCTCCATCGCTGAGATGGTCTGTATGGTCTGTTTTGAAGAGGACTGACTACGGAAGTGTCCGTGGTGGATCTGGAGGCCAATTCTCAGCCGGCTCCTCGCACTTCTTGCAGTTCAGATATGTGCCGAGATGCTCTTTCCGTCCGGTCTCACCGACCACCCACGGGCGATTGAAAAAAGGCGGCTGATGCCGCACGTGCTGCCCATGGCCACAGGCCAACTCAGCCACCCAATCTCCGTATTCGTCTTGGTGATACCCGGTGATCGCTTGTTGCATAATCCATTATGCTCTCATCGACCGAATGGCTTGAGAGCGCACGACACCAGATTCAGGCTCAGAACGGTTTCGGTCGCGACCGCAAAACCGCCAGTACCGGTTAGCGCTTTGCGAACGGCAGTTCAGGACGCTGAGAGGATGAAAAATACCTCCATCGCTTTTCCTCATCATGATCGAAGCTTCCGAGGAATATCACCTCTCGATCAAGATGCCGAAACTCTGAGAGACTCGTTCGGCACGTCAGGAAATCAATGACTCGCGCGTCGTACTGTCCCACCACATACACCATACCCTTGACGGCCAGATACACATTCCTCCGCCCAGCGTAGCCGGTATCGGGAAACAACTCGGTTGAAGAAGAACATCCTTCCGTTCCCTGGACCTTCATGGTGAGATTGAATCGCTGGAGGAACGGATCGGTCGCCATCCTGACGATGGTCAATCGAAGCCGCGCAGGACCGATTTCTGCAGAGGCAGATTCGGGAGCGTTACTATTGCACCCTACACTCAAAAACAGTGCGCTCCCGACGATAAGAGACCGTGTGCACCTGCTCACTTGGTCGTAGAAACCTTGGGAGCGGCGCCGATCGCATCAAGACCCTCTTGAGCGCAGGCATCATCGAGGTGGGCACCCGGTGCTCC
>JAHBWT010000062.1 GCA_019636815.1 Nitrospira sp. | reverse complement strand
GGCAGGCGAGACCCTGAAGCGGCCATGATCGCGCTCGTTCGGGCTCTTGAGGGGTTCGCGCAAGTTCGACTCCATAAGGCGCATAAAATCAAGAGCTGGGATGTATCGCCGGAGCAGCTCCCTCACGCACTGCAGGAGATCTGTCGGACCTGCTATCTGGAAGACATCGACGGCAAATACAAACTTCCCCTCCAAGCACAGTTTCGAGTGTTGGCGGGGTTAGGCGATCAACTGGGGCAAGCGTTTCTGAGGGAATGGCCGAAGATGAAGCCGCTGTTGGACGCCGCGAATCATGGGATCTTGGGACATGGCTTCGAGCCCGTTAAGGCGGAGCGAGTGCAGCAGTTGTACGATGTGGTCGTCCGACTCACCGGGGTCGCAGAGTCCTCACTCCCGAAGTTTCCCGTGCTCAGTTTCTAGGCGCTGTTTCTCACGGCTGAGGGGCTGGCCTGACTCCGTGCGGGTCATCATGGTTCATCGAATCAGCCGTGTTCACCTCTGATGGAAATCAAAATCTACTACGAAGATACCGATTGCGGCGGAGTTGTTTATTAATTATGACATTGAAAAAACCGTTGCATGTCATCGATTCAATTTTTGCCGCGAGTGTTTCTAACATTTGCTTTCTGTGTTCTTCACGACGAATCCGAGGAGCGGGAACTTCTCTTGAAAGGTCTCTTTTGTGTGAACAGAATAATAACTTATGGTTCCCTCTAGAGGGACAGACCAGAACTGTCTTTCCGTACCAATACCCACTTCTGTTTCTTGCATGCTTGTTGACTTTTGGAGTTGGATTTTAAGGTTCCAGCATTCATCGGTAGAAGATCGTGCTGATTGCCACAATTTCAAGCGTCTTTCTTGTGGCACTTCCGTTTTTTTCATGTATCTCCCTAGAAATTCTTTTTTACCGAATTCGCCACGTTTCAATTCTATGGTTTCCACCTTTTGATCAAAAGAGAGTTTTTTGTTTATAGGAATTGTTCCATTCGAAGTCATAGCATGTTCCGTATCCTGCACCGTTCCAGTCCAATAGAATTCGCGCACAATCACGTCACCATCACCGATGTTATTCAAAACAATGAACCCCGGAAATATTACATCTAGCACTTCGACTCTATCCTTCCAGGTAAACATCCTCCATACCTCAGGTACGGTTGAGATGAGATATGTCAGGGCTGTGGTCACAAACACGAAAAGACTAACGGTTGTAGACCAATACCGCAGGTGATTCTTCCACGCGACCTGAAAACTTCCACAACGTGAGCACAAAGAAGATCCAACTTCTAGTTTGCGCTTACAGGCAATGCATTCCGTCAGATTAGACTTTAGGCTCTTTGCTGATTTTGGTGACTTAGACGGTATCACTATATCGTCCAAGGGAGGTTTATCCATTGAGAATATTGACTGGCAGCACTATGACGAACTCCAAGAGGATCACATAAATGCGTAAGTGTTACCAGGTCCTCCGATTCTGTCTTCTTAGTCTGGCTGTCACATGTTTCCCTAACTGCTGGATCATGATTCTTACCGAAGTGTGGCAGATTCTAGCAAGGGATATATTCTCCAGCATTCCCCAAAAAGTGAACGGACCTAGAATCGTTCAGAGGCGAGTGCAGGGTTGTTGTGGTCGTCGATGGAAGGAAATGAGCACTGCGTCACAATTGTTTTACAGAGAGTAGTGTAATATCGTGGGGTTCGGCACATTTTAAGAGGGGAACTTTTTTTAAAAAGTTTGTAGTTCGTTTTAAGTATCGCGATCGTTCTTTTAAGTAATTGATATAATTATGGAAATACGAATATATTATGAAGATACCGACTGCGGCGGGGTCGTCTATTACGCCAATTATCTGAAATATTTTGAGCGGGCCCGTACTGAGTATCTGGAAATGCGAGGGTATTCGGTTACCGCCTTGATGAAACAGGGCACCGTCTTCGTGGTCGTGCATGCTGAAGCGGACTATTGTTCCCCAGGTCGATATGGAGAAACACTGGTCGTTGAGACGGGAGTATGTGACATGACGCGAGCCGCCTTGACATTTTCGCATGTCGTGCGCGAGAAGGTGAGCGGACGCGTGGTCGTGAAAGGCTCGGCTCGATTGGCAGCGACGGACGGGAACGGAAAAGTCACACGTCTGGACCGAGCCATGGTCGCGGCGCTTCAGTCAGCGCCGCAGTCTTCCGAAATCCCTCTCCATAAAACAAAACGTGACGATGGCGCCTGACGATCGTTTCGCTGAAACGATGCATTGTGGTTTTGTGTCTTGACTTGAAACCCACCAGCTGCGTAGCATCCGAAAATCAAAGAAAGGGGTTGTGTTATGAGCCAACACGTATCAATTCCCGGTTACACCTACGGCACCGCCGCAGTGGCAACGTCTCCGGTGACGGTCGCCGATTTCGAGCTGATGAAGAAGAGCGCCTTGTTCGGCGACGAGGACGTGAAATATTTGCGGCTGTCGCACGACGTGGTGAAGGATCAAGTCGAGGCAATCCTCGATGTGTGGTACGGATTCGTCGGATCCCAGCCACATCTGCTCAAGTCTTTCCTGGGCAAGAGCGACGGCAAGCCGCTTGGCGATTATCTGGGCGGAGTACGTAAGCGGTTCGGTCAATGGATCCTCGACACGGCCCGCGCCGAGTACGACCAGAACTGGCTGAACTACCAGCATGAGATCGGCTTGCGCCATCACCGTACGAAGAAGAACAAGACGGACGGCGCTGCAGCATCGGCTGAAAACGTTCCATTTCGAGACCTTTTTGCGCTCATCTTCCCGGTGACATTTACATTAAAGCCGTTTCTCACCAAAAAAGGCCACTCGGCAGAGGACGTCGAAAAAATGCATGCCGCATGGGTAAAGTCCTGCTTGCTCCAAGTGACGCTATGGAGTCACCCCTACGTGAAATCAGGCGATTTCTAATCCCGGGTTGGCAAGTTTGCGGGGACATTCCGGCCAAGGGTGAGGAAGCTTGGTGTGTCGAGGATGTCCCCATCCCTTCCTAAGGTTCCCCTTAGTCTTCGTCTGGAACCAGTATCAGACACAATTCTAAGAGGGCCAGCCGTTCCTCTTCTCTTGACGCCCCTGTGTACCAAGGCGGTAGGTCCGTTGAGGTAAGGGAAGTTCCCTCATCGAGTCATGGCCTATGAGGAGAACTCAGCGAAATCGGTTGGCCTGATTTCTTGCCACTTTGTGACGTTACCCGGGCCGAGGGGCCGGTCGGCACGGATGAGGAAATCACGATCTCGACTCGGCGGTTTTTGCTCCGGCCCTTCCGAGTCTCATTGGTTGCGATGGGTCTGGTATCGGCGTACCCGACTGCCTTGACTCGGTCGCCTTCGACCCCGCCGTTGATCAATGCCTGGCTTGCATGTTCGGCGCGCGCCTGGGAAAGTTCGCCATTATCCCGAAACGTTCTTTGCGGGTCATTTCGGACCGGTATACTATCGGTATGCCCCGCCACTTCAATGCTTTGGTAGCTGAATTTTTGCAAGATCGTTCCGATCTGTTCAATTAACGAGGTACCTTCCGGGGTTATGGTGGCTTCACCAGGCGCAAATAATTCCCCGCTTGCCAACGTGAGCGTCAGAGTGTTTCTTCGTTGTTCCAAGGCCACTCTGCCTTTCTTGATCTCATCCTCCAGTTTGCTGGAAAGAGTTTCACTGACCTTGGCGAGCTCACCTCCCGAAGAATCGGGTAGGTCCGTGCGAGTGGGTTTATGTGGGAGTAGGTTGGTCACGGATAGATTCGGGTCAGGTGGTAACTCGGCAGACGGGCTGCTGTCGCCGGAGTCGGCTTCTGGCGCACGGGCGGCATCCTCTTGCTTGGACAATTTGCGTTCGAGGTCCACGAGCGATTGTTTCGCCTGCGTCAGCTCTTCGGTACGGGCCGTGAGCTGTGGGGTCAGCTCCTCGATCTTTTGGGTCACTTGTTGGAGGTCATCCTTGATCTTTGTGAGTTCTTGTTCTTTCCCCGTCAGCTGTTGCTCTAACTCGGTGACCCGAGCGTTGGCTTGCGTTAACTGCTCCGTTTGAGCGGCCAAGTCGCTCCTGAGCTTGGAATCTTCATCGACAGCGGACCGAAGCGTGGCTATTTCTAGATCTTTTGCCCCGAGCCGTTGTTCGAGGTCGCCTATTCGTCGCTTCGCGTGCTCAAGATTGCTGATGGCAAGCTGTCGCTCCAGCTCGTCGATTTGCTGTTTGGCTTCCTGAAGACTACTCCGCAGAGCGCTCAGTTCTTGGGAAGTCTCGTTCTGTGAATTGCTTTGATCACGGACGACTTTATTCGGCTGCTCTTTTTGAGTGGGCTGCGTTTCTAATGTACCAGCGCGACGCTTGTCGGCGGTCAGGTCCTTCTCCTTCGCTCTCGGTTGTTGCCGGGGTTGGTCGGACAGCGACTGTTTGTGTTTTTCCCCCTTCGTGGCCTGGGTCGGGGATGTAGCATTCTTTTGGGATGATGGATCATCGCGAACACGATAGAGGTGGAGCGCGACCTGATCGCCTGTCGAGATGTTGCCCATGGCTTGAAAGACGGCGGCTATGCTCGCGGAATTTCCGGAAAACAGGGTGACAGTCGATAGAAGGGCGAGGGCTGGTAAGTTCATGGTAGGCCTCATTTCCTCAAAAGAGAATGTCGAGTGACCGTGCCACAAGCAAATTCACAGCAAAAGACTTGCTGAGGCATCAAGATTCAACGGCAACATCAGCCCTCCATCTCTATGCTCACGCGAATGTAAGGAATGGTGAAATGGTATATCCTTCTCGATTCACTTTGCAACCGCGATGGAGTAAGCGATTTTGTGGTACACAGGTCTAGACCAATTAATCAACGGGGTACAGCGAATCTCGGGTGAAGACTCGCTTCGCCCGTTCGGTGATGGCTCCCGAACACCGGTAACCTTCACGAGCAAAGAACGGAAAAAAGAACATGAGGGGATTGGAGTCTACTTGCACGTCGTTGGGGCTCAACCGCATGTTCCGCTCGCGTGCCTCCAGCTTGAGGTTCAGCAAACAGCCCTCTTTGGAGTACCCGCTTGCGGTTATCCTTATGGGTTGGCTTGAGTCGCCGGCTGTCTTCTTCGTCTGTGGCGCGCAGGCGATGACGAACAACGAATAGGCCAAGCACAACACCATGGAAGGGATCTTCATAGGGAGCTCAAGTTATCGACCGAATACGTCATCTGGCTGTTCCCTTACCAGAAACAAGGAGTAAGGCTCGTGCCGGCGTCGGAACCGGATAGTCGCTCGGTTCACTATCATGCACGCGTGGCGCGTAACGAAGCCAGGAGATTGTCGGAGAAACGCAGGGAAAGTGTCAACGGAAGAGAAGACTATGATTCCGTCCCCACGTTCTGTTGATAAATCTGTGCATAACTCGCGTTTCAGAACCGAGGGTGCCTCAATGCGTGTTCATTTATCAAAGTGCCTATTTTTTAGGCATCAGCGCCATAATTATAGATCCACAACTAATAGTGGTTTGCGTGATCCATCTGGACCATTTCACGCATTACTATCCATGTTCCCTGGTACCCTGATGCCGCGCCAATGAGGTACGGTCTCAATGCAATCATTCGGAACGCTATCCACAGGCTTTTAGGGTTTCTGGGGATCCGCAGCGGGATCCAAAGGCCTGGAGCGTTGATTGTGATCTGTCAAGAGCCGGTCGAAAAAGAGAACAGCCGCCGGGGGGTGCAAGCGATAAGGCCGAATGGCCGAAGCCTGTTACTCCTTCTTTCTATAGACATTGAGTCCGATTTTCTCGTGCCGATTTGGAATGGTCACGTTTCCTTCCGTCGATGCGATAATGATCGTCTTGCCTGTTGAGGATGGACCGAACTCCTTCGAGAGATCCACGCGAATCGTCAGCATTGTTCCTTCGACATTCATCTCGACATTTTTCATGATGGTATACGTTCTCCTTTCGCTTATCGCCCCGCTACCGGTGGGGCCGTCACATCGGTGCGGTTCCAGGTTATCAAAATCAGCACCGTATACTGATTGTAATACGCTCGTCCAACCAGTTTAGGACTTGAACCGAGAAACTCGCCGGTCCGATTGTCGTAGACATCCAAATGCAGCCGCGCATAGCCGCTCTGGCTCTGCTGCTTATAGACGACAAGTTCAGGGAGCGAGAAGGGGATCAACACGCTCTGAACCGGCGGCATCCCAAAAAATACACTGCCTTGCATGGTCCCGAATGATTCCGCCATCACGCGAACCAAGTAAGGGGATTCCGTATCACGGGCGGAGACGCGATAGCCTCTTCGCCCCAATTCAGCGGCCACGATATCTCGAACGTAAAAAATATCGCGTGATGGACGATCGATCGCACCGAGATCCGCATTCGTCATGCGGAGCCGGGACCGATCACTCTCGAGCCCCGTCGCATCGACATCCACATTGACCCCTTCCGGTAATTGGACCTTGAGATTTACCAGAGCCTGCTCAACCGCCTGCGTCAACAGGACTTGCTCAACCGCCGTCCGAGGCGTACGCGATATTTCCTGTTCCAGCGCGCAACCCATGAGCGACGCCTTCAGGATCATAAGAAACAATAAGGAAGCTTTCATGAAGTCAGACATCAGCCGCCATCCATAGAAGAATGCTAATCGTGTTTGAGGCGGAATTCAACAAGGCCGGCAGGGAAGGATTCACGATGAACCGTGGGAGGTTACTTATGTGAAATTAACGTGATGGTAGTTGATGCTACGCTCGTCGGCACGAAGATCCGTTACCCTGAGGATGACCGCGCGTCGTTGCGATCCCGGGGGAGCGAGGTATTTGTTCAAGGTCAGACCCTATATATGCGACCCAAATCAAGAACCATGCTCCACTGCCAGGTATGATTCGCGTGCGTACTTTCAAGGCAGGCCGTATCAATAGGTCCATACGCATGCCTGTCCCTACTATGCCCTGCCCATGCGTACTCCTGCATGTGCGCGCACGATCGAAGTCGACGAGACGGTTTCAGCCGTATTGCCGACGGGGGCAATCGGTATATATGTGCCATTGGATGGCAAGACCATACATCGTCCGTTAGACGTCTGCCGGGGCGTGACCCTGCCGAACCTGGACTTGAAAGGGACGGCCGGCATCTCCCATGTACAAGGTCCGGCGCGGGAACGGGATTTCGATACCTCGGGCATCGAAGGCCTGTTTCAGCCGACGCCGATACTCTCGGCCCACGTTCCATTGCTCAAGCGGTTTGGTCTTGATCCGAATGCGGATGACAACGGAAGAATCGGCAAAATTATCCACTCCGATCATTTCAATCGGCGACACGAACTTGTCGCGAAAGTCCGGATCTTGCCGCAGATCTTCGCCGACCTGGCGCATGACTTCGGTTACCCGATCGGTGTCCTCTTTGTACGCAATCCCCATGTCCAACACGAAGGCCGACCATTCCTTGGTCATATTGGAGAGGGTCGTGATCGTTCCGTTGGGAAAGACGTGCACAACTCCTGAGAAATCGCGCAACGTGATGGTCCGGAATGTAATGGATTCTACCAGCCCCCCGGTACCGTTGATGATCGCCACATCGCCCAGTCTGATTTGATCCTCTAAGATGATAAAGAACCCGCTGATCAGGTCGCGGACCAGATTCTGTGCTCCGAAACCGACGGCCAGGCCGACGATACCGGCGCCGGCGAGAATCGGGCGGATATCCAGCCCCATCTTTTGCAAGACTTCGATGATGACCACCCCCCAAATTATCGTGACCATGATGGTCCGGACGATGCCGGTTAAGGTCGCTATGCGCTTCCGGCCGGCCTCAGGATCCGCATCCGTCGCTTTGCTGGTCTTCATCACAAAGGACTCCAAGCGGTCAAGGCCCAGTCTCAAGAACCGCATGGCGGCAAGGCCGAGCGCAAGGATCAAGGCGATGTTGGCGAGCGTTCTGGCGCTTTCCGCTCCGGTCGAAATCATCCATGAGATCAACTCTTGTATGGAAAAGGCGTTCATGACCAACTCCTCCTTCGAATGGGTTTGAAGCGCACCGGCGATGGCATCAGAATTCCAGAATGAAGTGGAATCCGATTTCTGGCAGGGTCACATCGCCCGTCACTCAGACACCGACCTCGAATTGGATCATCCGATGGAGATCCATCTCGTCGTGAACTGGTGCCTTCACTGACAAAGCCGAACAACCACCAAGTACGTGACAAAAATTTGTCTCCACTCCCGCAGGTTCGCCCGGTTGAACCGATGTCATGACTATCATGACCGAGACTGAAGTGTCATGCGACGTGGGGCAGCTATGAGGAGACGGCTGGGCTCACAACATGTCCCCCGTGGCTCGCCGTAAATTTGTTAGAGAGGGGATCGACAGGTCATCGATCTGGGAGAGGATTCAAGCCAGGTGTTATTGGGCGAAGAAGACTTTGTAGAGAAACTCACAGGGTATGTGAAGAGGTATGAGAAGATGGCGGAAATCCATCGAAGCCAACGGTATTTGAGCAGGCCGAAACTCACGAGGCTGTTTGACGAGAGGCTCACCAAGGCCAAGCAAGATACCGCGATTATCCCGCGGGCCATCGCTGCGGGTACAGCCAGAGAAGTTGCGGATTTGCTGAGGCTGCATTACGCTATCGGTCAGCCGAATCGCAAACAGGCTGTGATACAAGAGGCAAGGCCTGACCCTTATGTCTTTGTTCACGGGGTCCAGGAGATCGGCGGTGAAGGTCTCATCGCTGGTGTTGACCTGGCGGGGATTGCGGCTCATCTGTCGGATTCTGTCGGTCGAGGCCGAGAGACTCCGCGAGAGCTCATGGCTGTGGTCCTTCGAATTCAAGTCCAGCGCTTCCATGAGCGTAGCGGTCGCCCGTCAAAGCTCCTCATGTTGCCGAACGCTTCCGATCAGCATCTGCGAAGAAACGGGCGCAACCTGCTTCCATGCGGCCGCTGCATCGGATGGTTTGGCGACACTACTTAGCGCAGCCAATGGAATCGTCATGATACATGATAGACGTTAGGTTGATGTTGGCACTCTCACGTTTGCCCAACCAACCTCTGGATCGTCAAGGTCCACTTTGTGGACACCATCGGGAAATGTGCTCTGCAGCAATGCATATTGCTCTTGCAACTTCCCAATGGGATGCTGCCAATCGTGCAAGTAGTAGATGGCGTCAACTTTCGCCTGTAATGCCGCCTTCGTGCAGTCAAAGCAGGGACGGAGTGTCGAGTAAACATTGGAACCCTCGACCGCGTTGCCAAATCTTGCAGCAGTGATTAAAGCATTCTGCTCGGCGTGCACACAGATGCATACGTCGTAGCCAACACTCTCCTTGTACGTTTCTCTATCTCGACAACGGACGCAGCCACCGTCAGTGCAATTCTTTATCCTCTCTGGGGTACCGTTGTAACCGGTGGAGATGATGCGATTTTCTTTGACTATGACCGCTCCGACCTTACGCCCAAGGCAGTTAGCTTTCTTTCGCACCGCGATAGCGATGTTCATGTAATACTGGTCACGGTCCATGCAGCAATCCCCTGTATTGAAATGCCCAACGCCGTAATTCAGCGGTCGCACAAGCGACACCCTAACACAGTCCGCTGCAATTACGAATTAGGCTGTTGGCGAAACGTCAAAGAGTATTTACAGATCACGGTAGAACGTCAGGCCGTTCTGGTCTGGATCAAAAAGCGAACTCTCGCGTTCCCCAAGGCGTTTCTCACAGAGGGGTACGCTCGTGGAACATACCGGCGCGCTGATATTTCTCGAACATCGGGTTAACTGCCGTCAGCTTTACTCGTGCCACTGTTCTTCCAGTTGCGACCTGACGCTGGCGTTCATCTTCGGCGGATCGAGCGACCGAAGGGAGCGAGGCCAGTGACAGGCATACCAAGAAGATGTCGCCAGGACGCCCTGCCGTAAGCACGACGATGTGAAAGTCTTCTCCAATTCTCGGCTTTCAGGAGAGTCCGCTGATCTTTGCGGAAGCCAATTGGACCTGTACCGAAGATGAGCCGGGAATTCTTGGCCTCTGAGCAGTAACGGCGGATTTGGATCAGTAACCACAAAGCTTCTTGAGTCTTGAGGCGTCGCGAGCATCACGATAGAAGCATACGGTCGTCTCGAACCGGCGAGGGCGCACTTTCATGGCGATGTTAAACTCTGAAGAGAACGTCACGTTCGCGGCCATACGAGTTTCTCCAAAGTCGGACGCCTTCCGTCAGTCTGGCGGAAAGATTCGATCAGCCGGTGTTTTAACGGCCGATCGGAGCCGGATCTCGTGCAGACTGTGTTACTATCCCGCCCATCATGCTCGTTCTACCTCAGGCCGTCGTTCGATCATTCCTCTTGGTTTGTCTGAGTCTCCCCTTCCCGCTGATCACTCCATCGCGGTCCTTGGCGGACTTCAGCGGGAAGGTCACCAATGTTGATGATGGGGACACGCTCGTGATTCTACACGAGGGACAGAAGGAACTCGTCAGGCTCCACGGCGTCGATGCTCCGGAGAAAACGCAGGCGTTCGGTCGCAAGGCCAAGCAGTTTACGAAAGAGGCCGCTCTCGGGAAAGAAGTCCTCGTCGCCGAACACGGCAAGGACGACCGAGGCCGGATCATAGGAGACGTAACGCTCCCGGACGGAACCAATCTCAACAGACTGCTGGTCCAGCAGGGATTGGCTTGGTGGTATTGGAAGCACTCGCAAGATAAGTCCATCCGCGACCTCGAAGATGAAGCGAAGGCTGAGAAGCGCGGCCTCTGGCGGGACCGGATTCCCATTCCTCCGTGGGTGTTCAGAAAGATTCAGAAGAAACAGGTGCCGGAAGTGGCGGACTTCGAGCCTCCACGGAAGGCGGCATCCTCATCAAAAATCGCTCGAGCCGACGGCACGACCAGTTCGATCATCGGGCACCGGAAGAGCCGTTTGTACCATCGCCCGGATTGTCCTGGTTACGGGAAGGTTACCGACCAAAACGCCGTTCATTTCACGACCGTGGAAGAAGCAGAAGAGGCAGGATACAACATTGCCCGAAACTGCCCTCGCTGATGAAGGTAAAACGCGCCGTCAGTGCCGCTCATTACCTGCGGAGACCAGCAACTTTCTGCGTGGCATGGCGACAAGATCGCCCGCCATAGGTGGGACTCCTCCTGATTCAGCGGCCATACCCTCTGCCTCTACCCGATGGTCGTACGGAGCCGCCTCAATGCGATGGCGAAGAAGGACGCGCCAATCACCATCAGGCTGATGAACTGCGGCCACACTACCTCGGGGCCCGCGCCGCGGTACAAAATTGCCTGAGAGAGTAAAACGAAGTGAGTGGTGGGCGCCGCCAGCATGATGGTCTGTACGAACTCGGGCATGCTCTCGCGCGGGGTGGCGCCGCCGGACAGCATCTGCAGGGGCAGCAGGACCAGTATCAGCAGCAGGCCAAACTGCGGCATAGAGCGCGCAATAGTCGCCATGAAAATGCCCAAGGACGTGGTGGCGAACAGGTGCAGAGCGGCGCCTGCGAAAAACAGGGTGAGCGAGCCTTCGATGGGCATCGCCAGCAGCCCCCGCACGATAACCAGCAGTGAAAACGCGCAGGCGGCGAGCACGACGAGACCCATCGGCCACACCTTGCTGACCATGATCTCGAATGGCGTCACCGGCATGACCAACAGATGTTCGATGGTGCCCCGCTCACGCTCACGGATCAGCGCGGCGCCGGTGAGCACAAGGGACAGCATCGTGACGTTGTTGATGACCTGCATCACCGCGCCGAACCAGGTCTGGGTCATGGTCGGATTGAAGCGTGTCCGGAGAGCCAAATCCACCGGCGGCGCCGGGCTTCCGCGATAGTGCTGGACGAACTCACGCACTTCGCCGTCGATGATGGTGTGGATATAGCCGCTCCCGACGAAGGCCTGGTTCATGCGCGTGGCATCGACGTTGAGTTGGATCGTCGGCACCCGTCCAGCCAACAAGTCGCGTTGGAATTCAGGTGGAATGTTGAGCGCGAAGGTGAACAGGCCTGCGTCCATCCCTGCATCCATGTCGGCCGGCGCGATCAACGCCGGAGCGATAAAGTGCGGAGGATAAAAGGCACTGACGAGACGCATGGAGAGCGGCGACCGATCCTCGTCGTGGATGGCGATGGGGGCCTTGTTGAGCGTTTCCGGCATGGCCGTCGCCCCGACGTAGACCGCAAAGGAGAACGAGTAGACGATCAAGACCAACAGTCGCGGGTCGCGGGCCAGACTGTGCAGCTCTTTGATCCCCAGCTGAAGAATATTGGCGGCGCGCATTCAGGTCTCCTGTTTTTTCAGGAGCACCACGCACAGCCCCAGCAACACCGGTACCGCCAGGAGCAGCGACAGGAAAGCCTCTTGCAAGTCCGCGAAACCCAGCGCCTTGGAGAACGTGCCGCGCGAGATAGTGAGGAAATGTGTGGCCGGATAGATACGGCCGATCACGGCGCCCGCTCCTTCCAGCGACGAGACAGGGTCCATCATGCCGGAAAACTGTGTAGCTGGCAGGACGGTCAGCACCGCCGTACCGAAGATCGCGGCGACTTGGCTTCGCATGAACGCCGAGATCAAGAAGCCCATGGCGGTGGCGGCGATGACATAGAGCAGCGCCCCGGCGGTCAGGGCCATCACGCTGCCGGTCAGAGGGATGTCGAAGACGGCGACCGCGAGCACGGTCAGCAGCAGGAAGTTGAGCATGGCCAAGAAGACGTAGGGCAACTGCTTGCCAAGCAGAAACTCCAGCCTCGTCACCGGCGTGACGTAGAAGTTGATGATCGAGCCCATTTCTTTGTCCCGCACGACGGAGAGCGCCGTCAGCATCGCCGGAATCATCATCAACAGAATCGGAATCATCGCTGGCACCATCGACACCAGGCTCTTGACATCGGGGTTGTACCGGAACCTGGTTTCGATGGTGACCGGCCCGGCGGGCGGCGGTTGTCCGGTCTGGCGTGACGCCTGATCGGCCAGCCAGTGCGCATGCATGCCGCGCGCGTAGCTTTGCACGGTTTCGGCGCGTTGGGGCATGGCGCCGTCGATCCAGGCGCCGATTTCCACCCGGTTGCCCCGGTTGACGTCGCGGGCGAAGCCGGCGGGAATTTCGAGCGCCAGGCTCAGTTCTCCGCTGCGCATGCGCCGGTCCAATTCGGCATAGTCGGAGAGCGGGGACTGTTCGATGAAATACTTTGAGCCGGCGAGGTTGAGCACGTAGTCGCGGCTGGTGGTGGTCTGGTCGCGGTCCAGTACGGCGAAGGAGAGGTCCTCGACATCCATGCTGATGCCGTAACCCATGACGAGCATCAACAGGAGGCTGCCGAGCAGCGCCAGCGTGGCCCGAATGGGGTCACGACGCAGGCCGAGGGTTTCCACCTTGGTGTAGCTGAACAGGCGGCGGAGATCGAATCTTTTCTGTGGGCCGTGAGCGTCAGAGGCCGTGACAGGACCAGCCGCTGTCGTTCCGGAACGCCTCGACGGCTCCGGAGTGTCCTCCTGGGCGACGGCTTCTTCCAGATAGGCGATGAACGCCTCTTCCAAGGTCGAAACGCGGCGCGTCTCCATCAAAGCCGCCGGAGTGTCGCTGACCAACACGCGGCCTGCATGCATCAGCGAGATCCGGTCGCAGCGCTCGGCTTCGTTCATGAAATGGGTGGAGATGAAAATGGTGACTTTTTCTCGCCGCGCCAAATCGATCATGATCTGCCAGAAGGCGTCGCGAGCGATCGGATCGACGCCGGAGGTGGGCTCATCAAGGATCAGCATGTCCGGCTGGTGGATCATCGCCACGGCCAGCGAGAGGCGCTGGCGCTGGCCCAGCGGCAAGGCATCGGGCGACGCATCGGTCACCTCTCCCAGATCGAAACGTGCGGCCATTTCGGCGATCCGGCCCTCGATCATTTCCGGAGGCACGTGGAACAGGCGGGCGTGCAGGGCGAGATTCTGGCGGACCGTCAGTTCCGAATAGAGTGAAAAGGATTGCGACATGTAACCGACCCGTCGCCGGATGGCAAGGTCGTTCGAATCCACCGGCCTGCCGAACAGCCGCGCCTGTCCCTCGCTCGCCGGCAGCAGGCCGGTGAGCATCTTCATGGTCGTCGTCTTACCGCAGCCGTTCGAGCCGAGAAACCCGAAGATCTCGCCTCGTTCGATGCGAAACGTCACGTGATCGACCGCGACGAAGTCGCCGAACCGCATCGTCAGGCCATTGGCCTCAATTGCAACGTCGTGAGTTTCCTCCGCCCGGCGGGGTGGAATCGCCACCGCGCGATGCCCGTGCCGCTTTTCCTCGGGCAGTAATGCGATGAACGCGTTCTCCAGCGAGTCGGTGCCGGCGCGTATGAGCAATTCCTGCGGGGAGCCGGTGGCCAGGATGCGGCCCGCATCCATCGCCACCAGCCAGTCGAAGCGGGCGGCTTCCTCCATGTAGGCCGTCGCGACCAATACGCTGAGGCCGGGCCGGCTTGCGCGGATGCGGTCGATCAGGTTCCAGAACCGGCGGCGCGAGAGCGGATCGACGCCGGTGGTCGGCTCGTCGAGAATCAGCCAATCCGGATCGTGAATGAGTGCGCAGCACAACCCGAGTTTTTGCTTCATGCCGCCGGATAATTGTCCGGCCGGCCGGTCGCGGAATGGCGCCAGACCGGTGTCGTCGAGCAATTCCTCGATACGGCGCGCTCGCTCTGCGAGGCCCTGCCCGAAGAGTCGGCCGAAGAAGTCGATGTTCTCGACCACCGACAACGTCGGATAGAGGTTCTTGCCCAGCCCCTGCGGCATGTAGGCGATGCGCGACCGGATCTTCTCGCGATGCCGCGCCTCGGCCATGTCGCCGCCGAGCACCTCGATCCGCCCCGTCTGGATTGCGCGAGCCCCTGCGAGCAAGGCAAGCAAGCTGGATTTGCCGACGCCGTCCGGTCCGATCAACCCCACCATGCAGCCTGCCGGCAGTTCAAAGTCGACGGCGTCCAGGGCGAGGGTCTTGCCGTAGCGCAGACTGACGTTCGTGATGCGTGCGACCGGTTGAGAGGTCATGACGGCAACTTCACATGCAAGGAGGCAGGCCACTCGCGGTTGGAATCCAGACGGACATACGCCATGCCGGGCAAACCGGTCTTGACGCTGCGGATATGTTGCTTGAGGAGTTCGGGATCGATCTGCGCCTTCACCCGGAACATGAGCTTCTCCCGTTCGCTGGCGGTCTCCACCGTTTTCGGAGTGAATTGAGCGGCGTCGCTGACGAAGGACACCTTAGCCGGGATGACGTACTGGGGTGCGGCATCGAACACCAGGCGCACGTCCGATCCGATCACCAGCCGGCCGGCGGCGGCCGTGGGCAGGAAAAAGGTCATGTACACGTCGCCTAAATCGAGCAGGTTGAGCACCTTGCCGCCGCCGGCGATCACTTCGCTGGGCTGGGCGATACGATATTGCACGCGACCGTCCCGTGGCGATTTCAACGCACTGTCGTCGATGTCCACCTGCAGCCGTTGGATCGTTGCCCGCCAGGCTTCGATCACCGACTGGGCTTCCAGGACCTGAGACTTGGCCGTGAGGATCGCCGCGTCCGCCGCCCCTGCCTGGGCGCGCGCCACACTGACGGCCGCCCGCGCACCTTCCACGGCGGCGCGAGTCTCGTCCAGATCGAGAAGGGCTATCGCATGGTCGGGGACCAGGGGCTCGGAGCGGGCCAGGCGCTTTTGTGCCATGGCCAGCTCAGTCTGGCGCTGGGCGATGACAGCCAAGGCCGCCGCCCGTTCAGCCTCACGTTGGGTGACCTGACTCCGAGCCCGCTCAACGGCACTCTCGGCCTGTCGCAACTGAGCTTCGGCTTCGCGGCGTTGGGACTCCAGCACCTCGGTGTCCATGTAGGCGACGACCTGCCCGGCGGTGACGAAATCCCCTTCGTTGACCAGAATGGATTTGACGCGGCCAGGCGTCTTCGCGGCGACGTCGATTTCCACCGCCTCGATGCGCCCGTTCCCGCTGGCAAAGCCCTCACCGAGTGACGCCGGTTGAAGCGAACGCCAGATGAGAAAGGCGAGGCCGGCCGCAACCGCCATCAAGCCGATCCACACGAACGATGTCTTGTGCATGCTGTAGCTTCCCGTGATAGGTCGGCCGCCGAAGGCACGTGCAGGCGTCTTTCATCCGGCCGAGTATGACCCTGTTACTATGCCGGAGGGGTGGAAGTCGAGTAGGAAACTGCTGCGGACCTGAGGCGAGCAAAGGAACGTGATTCCTAGCATCAAACTATGAAGTGCTGACATAGTTACCTACCTAATTTGGGCTAACTATGCTTAGGCCGGAAATGCATAAGAGGTCAGACCTCTTCAGACCCCTTTAATCTTCCCCCGATCACCAGGATGTTTGCCTCTGCCGGTCGCACAGCAGCTCCCGTTTGCACCGGGCACCATCGTTCCTGTCGATCGGAAGGTACCAGTACTATGCCTCTCATCGCTGGACGCTGCTGATGTCGGGTTTGTCACCCGCCTCTGCACCAATATGCTGTACGAGTTCTGGAGCAGCGACCGGTACCTATCCGCGGTGAAAGGATTGCCGAAGAAGAGGTCATTCGTCTGTCCGACCTGCATGTCAACGACGATGTTCCGTGCCCGAGCGGTGCGTGCCAGTGTGGCTTGAGCGCAAGGATGGCCAGCGCATGTGCTTACCTTCCAAGTAGGCTCGACTCCATCTACGATGGCGTGACGCGTTGCGTGAGTATTAAAACACAAGTCTCGGTTTCGAACTCGCCGCGCGAACAAGCGTGTGCATTTGTCCACGCCGCAATCTAAGCCGCACGCGACGTGCCATCGGCAACTAATGGGGTGTCGCACGGAAAACTGAAAAACAAAACCGTATTATGACCGAACTCCGTTTAAGCACAATGTTTGGCCGATATTAGAATGTTAGACCTGAGCCTGTGTTTCCCTGCGCTGCTGTCCCCACACCAACAAGCTTGCTGATCATTGGTGCACTCGGACTCTGGCGCTTCGCTGGACACCAGCCCGCTGTCTGGCGGCTTTCACGAGAACATAGACCTCCTTTAAGTAATCCATTCCCTCTCCTCGCGTTCGCAGGGCATCGACGCGAGCTTTGATCGCTTCGTGCTCACTCGGCGGCGTGACTTCGAGGTGCTGGACAAGGGCCGACGCGACGGTCGCTGCCAGTCTTCCTGTCGGATCGTCGTCGATGGCCTTCTCTGGTTCTTTGGCCGTAGATGCTTCGAATGGCGTCTTGATGACTCGGGCGATCGCCCCACCCATCGGATCCGGCAGCGTCATCGGCGCGTCAGTCCGAGGCTCATCGAGCCTGGCCAGAGGCTTCAGGTCCGAAGTCATCGCCGTTCGTCTCGTGAGTTCCCTCAGACCGAAGATTCTTGTCACCGTGGCGATGATCGTCGAGTGCTCGTAGTTGCGATGGTCGATCAGGTTTCTGGGAATCAGCGGTGAGATGACGATAGCGGGAACTCGAGGACCGAGCTGATCGAAAGTAAATCCGAACTTGCGTCCTTTGGAGCCCGTCGCGCGCGCCGCTGGCGGAGCGACGTGATCGTAGAATCCGCCATGCTCATCATAAGTGATGATGAGCATGCTCTTTCCCCACAGCGGAGATCTGCGGAGAGCTTCGTATGTCTTCTTGATGAGCATCTCCCCCGCCTTGACGCTGCCGAGAGGGTGTTGCGAGTTGCCGGCCTCGTACTCAGAAAACGCGTCATAGCTGGGTTCGATGAAGGTGTATGCCGCATTGTAGGAAGGCGAGGCGACGTCCTCGGCAAAATCTTCGTCGAAATCATCGATGTCGAACGTTCGGCTGACACCTTTGAGCAGGGCGACGTTGGGGAAACTGTCACAGCCGTAGATCCGCCACTTCAGGCCCGCTTCATCGAGCAGATCGAAGATCGTTCCCTGCTCGAAAGCGATGCCGGACCACGGACTCGAAAAGGCTTTGACGTATTCCGCTTTTGTAGGAGCATTGTCGAAGAAGCCGGCCGTACCGGCATGAACGAAGAAACGATTTGGCTCCGTCGGCCCCGGCATGGAAGAGAACCAGCGATCGCATACGACGAACTCTCGAGCCAGAACCGTCGTGACCGGTACCTGGTCCGGTGTGAAGCACCGCATGGCTCCGTCCGGCAGCTCCGGATGGGACCTGGCGAAGATCGATACGTATCCCGAGTTGTTGATCGGCGGATACGGCTGACCGCCCACGTACGTGGCCCCCTCACCGCAGAGCTGTTCGAGCACGCCCGAAAACCCATGCGGCGGGTCGATCGCAGCTCGGTCCGGAGCACCGCGCTGCACAGTGTAGGTGACACCGTTGTAGGAATTCGATTCTGACCCGTTCAGACCGTCGATCGAAGTGGGCTGACCCGTCGCTGCATCGGTCCCGGTGATACCCGAGAACCCGAGCATGTGATCGAACGAGCGGTTCTCCAGCATCAACACGAAGACGTGCTTGATCTTGGATTCACGATGATCGCGTACGATCGGATCACCGCCTCCATGGCCTGGAAGTCCCCGGGGGTCTTCGCCTCGGTGATCGCGCACGACGATCTCTGCTCCGTCAGAGGGTAATGGCTCCGTGCGCGGCGGAACAGGAGGTGCAACGGCGGCCACGTTGGTGTTGGGCGATACGCCGCTTGCACGTTTCCGCTCCCAATGCCCGCTCACGAACTGCCCATTGCGGATTGCCCCGCGCGCCCAGATGAAGCCGTCGCGCTCGGCTCGAAAGACGTGCGCGTACGAAGTCTTCTTGTCGAAGCCGTACACCGAAAGATCGGGGCAGTCCTCGAGCAGATCGACCGAAGCGCCGTAGCCGCTGAACTCGTTGGCGTGCTCGTACAAGACTGCGCAGTAGCCTGGCGACACACGAACCGAAGAAGCGGCGTCGTTGAAGTCCCCAGTAAATCGGGTACGACCCTCCTCCAGAGGCACGCTCCAACCAGCTAATTGTCGATCGCTATATAGCGTTACCAAACCTTGAGTCATAATGCCCTCCTCTCACTATGTGCATGCCACATGGTGTGCTGGGTGGGAACCCTTCAGTACGTCATTACCCTGCGGGCGCTGACCGCCAGGATTGCCCTCATCATTAACAACCTATGGAGTGATCTTGAACTGTGTCTTCAGCATTCTTGGATTACACAGCCCGCTTGGTGCGATGCAAAGTGAAAGATTCATGTGCGCAACAAACGAATCGTGTTAACAGCGTGCGGAATCCTCAGAAATCTCGTGTTCCGTTTTCTGAGTGACATTACGATGAGGGCTACTTGCCGATCGCTGTCCGATTGTGAGATCGGTTCGTGTCTTTGCTTGTCGACCGGAACGTGGTGTTGAGAACGACTGTTTTGATACGAGCGGGAAGCATCGGACGGATTCGACTGCGAGCTCAATACCGAGATCCGGCCAATGGAGAACATTGGGATTGGGCTGTTCAATCTTCATGATCTTCGACACGGACGCGTCTTGAAACTGGGGAAACTCTTTGAAGGAAATAAAGAGCTCGTGGTCTCTGGTAAGCAGCCAGAGTCCGTGCTTGGTGATGTTTGTGACTTCAATCCCAGTCATGTCTTTGCTATGAATGATGGATTTCATCTGACAGCTCCCGTATGAGAGGGCTCGATCGTACTACGAACGAGCACAGTGACGAACAGCGCCGGTACCGGCTATCCTGCTTTTGAAAAACCTTCGCTTCGAAGAATCTCCGCGACATTCTGCCCGTTCACAAATACGTCGGCCACGAGACGGTCGTACACATCCCGGGCATGTGGCACGATGCGAATCGGCCCGCTGCGGAGGAGCTCTTCCAGCCGCTGTTTGGCTACCGGGCCTTTGAGCTCATTCAGTTCGGGTGTGTCGATGCCGCGGATTCTGATGCGCTCACTCCCAACCCGAATGGTATCTCCATCGACGGCATGTACTTGGAGATCACTCAGCAGTCTCACTTCCTGTCTTGCTTTGGATCGAAGAGTGGAAAGCCGGGACTGCTTGTGGGTAGACTCCAGTTTGTACCGTCCTTTCGGGTACCGCTGGGGTCGACTATCAGGCGGACGTTTGTGTCGAGGCTGTTTGTATGTGGGGAGGCGATTCGAACCTTGTCTTTCATGTGGTAACGGATACCAGCAGAGATCGCATTGCTGCTGCAGAGTCGAGCCGAGATCGGATTTCGGCAGCTGCTCGGCATCGGCGACCGCTACGAACGAGATGAATGTCACCCAATCCGAAGAGCGACCACGTTACGATGGGCAAATATGGTTTCATGGTGGTGTTGCGTACGCAGGTGTCATGCCAGATTCTGATCGATTGACAATGTTCAAAACGGCATGTTGCAATGCGACGGTGCATTCAATGTGGAGTGATGTGGTGTTACGGAGGATTATGTCATGGATATGATGGGACGAGTGGGGTTGATCGAAATTCCGGTATTGATTGCCCCGGATCAGAAAGCCTGGATGGATCGTATGATTAAAGAAGGGAAAATCGCCATCCCCCCGGGCGGAACGTTAGAAAAAGGGTCGCTCTACTCGATGTTCATTCGCATGTTACTGCACAACGCGATGGAGGAACAAAAGCGGCAAGAAGCGCTCGATACGGAAGACGAGGATGACGAGTAAAGAAGTGGGGAAGTGTCTCTCGTAAAGCGGAGGAGGCTTCTGGATGAACAACTCTGTATCTGAACAGATACCATTCGTATCTTATAAGATACAGATACCCGAGTTTCCAGCGATGTCTTTAGAGTTTCTTGAACGCAGCGTGTGCGGCTCGGATGGTTTTCTCGATGTCTTGTACGCTGTGGGCGGTGGAGAGAAAGGCCGCTTCGAATTGAGAAGGCGCAAGATAGACGCCCTGTGCCAGCATATGGTGAAAGAACTGGCCATATCGCTTGGTATCAGATTGTTTCGCCGTATTCCAATCCACGACGGGTCCGGATGTAAAAAACGTCGTCAGCATCGACCCCACTCGAGTTTGCGTCACGGGAACCCCGGTTTTCTTGGCCGCCTCGCCGATGCCCTTCGCCAGGGTTGCTGACCGTTCCTCCAGTTTCTTATAGACTCTCTTCATCCGTAGCTGCTTGAGTGTGGCCAATCCCGCGCTGACCGCCAGCGGGTTTCCGGAAAGCGTGCCGGCCTGATAGACCGGTCCGACCGGAGCAATGAGATCCATGATCTCTTTCCGCCCGCCGTACGCCCCGACTGGTAAGCCTCCCCCGATAATCTTGCCCAGCACCGTCAGGTCAGGCGTGATGCCATACAGTGCCTGTGCGCCGCCGTAACTCACACGGAATCCGGAGATGACTTCATCGAAAATCAACAAGATGTTGTGGTCGGCGGTGAGTTGCCGGATGGCTGCGAGAAATTCAGGAGCAGGGGGTACGACACCCATATTACCCGCGATCGGTTCGACAATAATGCAGGCGAGTTGATGCCGGTTTGACTGGATGAGTTGCTGAACCGTCCGAATATCATTGTAGGGTGCGGTCAGGGTATGTTTCGCAAAATCATCCGGCACGCCCGGTGAATCCGGAATTCCTAAGGTGGCCAACCCCGATCCGGCTTTTGCCAGCAAGTAATCACTGTGCCCGTGGTAGCACCCCTCGAATTTCATGATCCCGGTGCGCTTGGTGAACCCTCGGGCGACCCGGATCGCGCTCATGACCGCTTCCGTTCCAGAACTGACAAGCCTGAGCTTTTCCATCGATGGGAACGCGTTGCGGATTTCTCTGGCCAGTGACACCTCGAGCTCGGTGGGTGCGCCGTAACTCGTCCCTTGTCCGGCTGCTTTCTTGATCGATGCGATGACAGCTGGATGTGCATGTCCGAGGATCATCGGCCCCCAGGACAGCACGTAGTCGATGTACACGTTCTTATCTACATCATAGAGGCGCGATCCTTTCGCGCGCGCGATGAAGCGCGGTTGCCCCCCCACCGAACGAAAGGCTCGGACGGGACTGTTAACGCCCCCAGGTATGAGTTGTTGGGCTTCGGTGAAGAGTTTCGCGGACCGGGATGTTTTCATAACGGGGGCGCACCCTATCATGCAGGGCAAGAGTCGGTCAAGAAACAGACCGGAAAGGAACCGCAACGTAGGCGTCTTGCCGAGAGCAAAAATTGTCGGTAGAGGGATGCTTCTATCGAAATAGATACAGTTGAGTGGCACGGCCCTCGGGGTGGAGAACCAGCATTCCTTTGTTATCTGCATGGTCCGTACGAATGAACGGAGGCGCAGTTCTTGCTGTGTTCAGCACTCAAGAAAGCGAGACCGATATGAAGGTCATCTGTTCATGGTGTCGTGGAGAGGGGCGGAACGGATTCGTCCGGGAAAAAGCACCGCTGGATGATTTGCGGGAAACTCATAGTATCTGCCTCGAACATGAGACAGCAGTACGGGCTCGATGGGTGGCTCGTGGGCCGAGGATCGGTTTCTATAGGGCTCCTACCGATTCTCAACAGCTTGGACGGTCTTCACTTCTTGGAAGTCTTGGCTGAACGTTTTCGAGCCGGTCTCGTCTGCGATGTCTTCTTTTCGTTGAAAGAGACTTCCTCCAATTCCCAGCGTTTTCGCTTCGATTTGTCTTCTTCAGTCACGACGAACACCCCATGAAATGGAGCCCGTCGACCGTCGGTCGTCTGCCCCTTACTCCACGCTTCGCCGGCGTCGCTGAGGACTTCCAGCAGCGTTTCATATTCGTCTTCATCATCCGGGAGCACGGCGTGTGCATCTGTGATGAGCAGGATGTACCCTTTCGCTGGGAACCATTCAAAATCGGCTAGGCATTCTTCCAGGGCGTCCCAGTTGTGCCCGAAGTAGTCCGGAAAGTCGAGCGCCCGTGCAAATTCGTCGAATAGGCTCGATGGGGTTCCGCATTTCTTCCCCTGAATAAGACGTAACGCAAATCCCGGCGGGGCTTTCACCACGGATGTGATGGAGAACCTACCGGGGACGACGAGCAAAGAGGACCAGGGAGGGGTCGCAGTGTTCAGATGCGCCGGTAGTGTGAGTTTGGCAGCCATGGCGTGCTCGTTTGATGACGATCTGGTCAATTCAGGAGGATAAAGGTTCGGTAGTGGTCTCCGGTGTAGTATGCTTTCCCAGTGCGTTGCTCAATGACGAGTCGTTCGGCATCACGGCTGCGGCCCCGTATCTTTGG